>CAZTUG010000140.1:0-5386 GCA_964615955.1 uncultured Roseicyclus sp. | reverse complement strand
GCCCCGCGCCCGACCCCGCGCCCAGCCCCGCGCCCGACCCTGCGCCCGACCCTGCGCCCCAGCCCGAGGCCGAGGTCGATCCGCTGGCCGCCGCCATCGCCTCGGCCGTGGCCGATGCGGTGGAGACGCCCGCGCCCGCGCCCACCCCGACGCCGACCCCGACACCCACCAGCCCGCCGCTGTCGCAGGGCGTGCGGGACGGCTTCCGCGTGGCGGTGCAGGCTTGCTGGAACGTCGGCGCCCTGTCGACCGAGGCGCTTGGCACCACGGTCGTGCTGGCCTTCGACATGGCCCGCGACGCGCGGCCCGACACCGGCACGATCCGGATGATCGAGTTCTCCGGCGGGTCCCAGGCGGCGGCCCAGCAGGCCTATGAAGCGGCGCGCCGCGCGATCATCCGCTGTGGCAGCAACGGCTTCGACCTGCCGATCGAGAGTTATGACCGCTGGAGCCGGGTCGAACTGGTGTTCAACCCCAACGGGATGAGCATGCGATGATGCGGCTGGCCATCCTGTTCGGTCTTGTCGCGGGGCCGCTGGCGGCGCAATCCGCCCTGGTCGAGCGTCCGGGGCGGTGGATCGCCCTGCCGGAGGCGTCGGGCGGAGCGCTCGAACCGGTGGCTTCGGGGCCGCTTGCGAACGGATCCCCGGACCGCCCGGTGATCGAGTTGGTGGCGCCGGGGCCCGGCCCGGCCCTGAACCCTGCCCCCGATGCGCTGGTGACGGCGGATGCCGCCCGCGCCCCCGTCCAGCGTCCCGGGACGCTGCCGGTGCCGCGCCCTGTCGCGGTGGTGCCGTCCCCGGAGGCCATGGCGCGCGACGAGATGGGGTTGGCGACATGGGAACCGGGGGAACCGGGGGAACCGGGGGAACCGGGGGAGGCGATGGAGATCGCGGTCGAGGTTGCGGGCCGGGCCGCGCCGCCGGTGCAGAACGCGGCCACGGCGCCCCCCCGTTTGCCGGTGCCGGTGGTGGCCGTCGAGGTCGCGGCGATCGGGGGCGCCGGGCCGCTGCTGCCGATGGCTGCCGTGTTGTTGCCCGATGCACCCGGCGGGTGGCGTCCGGTGCCGCAGCCTTCTGGCGTCGCGGTGCCGCGCCCGGATCCGGCGCCTGTCCTGTCGCGGTCACGCCCGCCCGCGCCCGCCGCCATCGAGGTGGTGCGCGGCCCCGCGGCCCCGTGGTCCGCACCGCTCTCCGCCGTGCTGTTGCCGCAAATGCCCTCGGATCCGCCGAACCCGCCGGACGCGCTGCGATGGACCCGCGCGGCAGTGCCCGGCCCCGACCTGTTCCCGGCCTCGGCATTGCCGCCCGGATCGCTGCCCGACGGCCCCGAGGCCGCGACCCGCGCCATCCAGCCGCCGACCCGATGGGCGGAGCCCATGGCCGCCGTTCTCGTATCCCCGCCGGTTGCGGGCCTGATCCCCGTGGCTGCGCCGGGCCTGCCGGACATGCCGGTGCGCGACGCCGCGCCGGTCAGCCCGGACGCGCCGATCCGCCTGCCGGAGCCGAGCGGGCAGGCCGTGGCGCGGATGATCGACGACGCAGTGATCTGTTGGCGCATGGCCGATCTGAGCCCCGAGGCGCGCTGGGCGGAGATCACCGTGGATGTGGCGCTGGACGAGACCAACATGCCGGCCGAGGCCTCGATCCGGCTGACCGGGTTCCGGGGCGTGGTCTCGGGCGCTGCCGCGGGTGCCTACCGCGCCGCCCGCAGCGCGCTTGCGGGATGTGCCGAGGCCACCGGCGCGGCCCCGGCGACCGAGACCGTGGCGCTTGTGTTCGACCGCAGCGGGATACGCCTGAGATGATCGCCGCCGCCCGCGCCGCCCGCGCCGCCGCCCGCCGCGCCGATCCGTGGCACGGGCCTTGCGGCGTGTCCGGATCGCCTTCGACCCGAAGCAGCGCGCCTTGCGTTGACAGGAGTTTGACCTGCGTCCCAAGCTGGCGGAACCTTTTCGCCCCAGCTTCCTTTCACTTCCGTTGCCCGCCATCCCGCGACCAAGAGGTTCCTTCATGCTGACCCGCCGGACATTCATCCGCTCCACCACGGCCCTGGCCGGGGCCGCAGCCCTGCCGCGCGCGGGCGTCGCCCAAAGCGGCCCGCTGCGCCTTGAGATCACCGAGGGCGTGATCGAGCCCTTGCCCTTCGCGCTGCCCACCTTCATCGCCGAATCCGCCAATGCGGGCGATCTGGCCGCCGATATCAGCCGCGTCATCTCGGCCGACCTGCGCGGCACCGGGCTGTTCCGGCAGATCCCGCCCGAGGCCTATATCGCGCGCGTCACCAGCTTCAGCGACCCGGTCAGCTATCCCGACTGGCAGGCGATCAACGCGCAGGCGCTGATCACCGGCGCCGTGGACATGCGCGCCGACGGTCAGGTGGTGGTCCGCTTCCGCCTGTTCGACGTGTTCAGCCAGGCGCCGTTGGGCGAAGGGTTGCAATTCGTCGGTCGGGCCGACAGCTGGCGCCGGATGGCGCACAACGTGGCCGATCAGGTCTATTCCCGGATCACCGGCGAGGGCGGTTATTTCGACACCCGCGTCACCTTCATCCACGAGGAGGGGCCGAAGAACGCCCGCCTCAAGCGGCTGGCGATCATGGATTACGACGGCGCCAACGTGCAATACCTGACCGACAGCCGCGCGCTGGTGCTGGCGCCGCGCTTCTCGCCCAGCGGCAACCAGATCCTCTATACCAGTTACGAAAGCGGGTTTCCGCAGGTCTACCTGATGGATGTGGCCAGCGTGCAGCGCCGCCCGCTGGAGGCCATTCCCGGCGGCAACATGACCTTTTCGCCCCGGTTCTCGCCCTCGGGTCAGACGGTGGTGCTGAGCCTTGAGGATGGCGGCAATTCGGACATCTATGCGCTGGACCTGGCGACCGGCACGCGCACTCGCCTGACCGAGGCCCCGTCGATCGAGACCGCGCCAAGCTTCAACCCCGATGGCAGCCAGATCGTGTTCGAAAGCGACCGGTCGGGCAACCAGCAGCTTTACATCATGCCCGCAGGTGGCGGGGAGGCGCGGCGAATCAGCCAGGGCACGGGCCGCTATGGCACGCCCGTCTGGTCCCCGCGCGGCGACTACATCGCCTTCACCAAGCAGGAGAGCGGGCGCTTCCATATCGGCGTGATGCGCATCGACGGATCACAGGAGCGGCTGTTGACGTCGTCCTTCCTGGACGAGGGGCCGAGTTGGGCCCCGAACGGGCGCGTCATCATGTTCACCCGCGAGACGCCCGGGGATGACGGCGCGCCGGCGGTCTATTCCGTCGACATCTCGGGGCGGAACCTGCAACGTGTGGCGACGCCCGGCATGGCGTCCGACCCGGCATGGGGGCCGCTTCAGTCCTAGATGCCGCGCATGTCAGTTGCCCGGAGCCTTAGGCCCGTGGTAAACACCAGCAAAACAAGATCCGAGGATCCGAGCCAATGAAACATACTCTCCTTCGCGCGCCGGTGGTGGCGCTTCTGATCGCGACGCTCGCCATTGCGGGATGTTCGCGCGGCGGCATGAACGGCGGTGACGCCGCCGCTGCCGGCGGCTTCGGCGCGGGCGGCGCCAACGATCCGTCGAGCCCGGCCTATTTCAACCAGGTCGTCGGCGACCGCGTGTTGTTCGCGGTGGACCAGTCCACCCTGTCGCCCGAGGCGCAGAACGTGCTGGCGGGACAGGCCCAGTGGCTGTTGTCCAACCCGGAATTCACCGCCCTGATCGAAGGTCACGCGGACGAGCAGGGGACGCGGGAATACAACCTTGCCCTGGGCGCGCGGCGGGCGTCGGCGGTGCGCGAATACCTGGTGAGCCGGGGCGTGCCGGACAGCCGGTTGCGCACCATTTCCTACGGCAAGGAACGTCCGATCCAGATCTGTTCGACCGAGGCGTGCTACAGCCAGAACCGCCGTGCGGTCACCGTGATCTCGGCCGGGGCGGGTGTGTGACATGCGCCTGGCCGTAGCCCTCGCGGCGCTTTTCGGGGCGGTCGTGGTCACCGGGCCCGTCGCGGCGCAGGACCAGACCCTGGCGGATATCCGGCAGGAATTGTCCGTGCTCTATGTCGATATCCAGCGCCTGCGCGGCCAGTTGAACACCACTGGCGGGGCGGGCGGAACGGCGTCGGTCGGCAGCGGCACCATCGACCGCGTCAATGCGATCGAGGCCGAGGTGCAGCGTCTGACCGCCCTGACCGAGCGGTTGCAGATCGAGGTGGACAGCGTCGTGCGCGACGGCACCAACCGGATCGGCGACCTTGAATTCCGCCTGTGCGAGCTGGAGCCTGCCTGCGATGTCGGCGCCCTGGGCGAGACGCCGTTCCTGGGCGGCGTGACCCCGGGCACCGGCGTGCCTGCGCCTGACCTGATCGGCGGCGGCGGCGGCGGCGGCGGCACTATCGGCACCACAGGGCTGCCTGACGCCGGCGGCGCCAGCCTGGCAGTGGCCGAGGAAGAGGATTTCAACCGCGCCCGCGCCGCCTTCGAGGCGGGCAACCATGCCGACGCTTCGATCCTGCTGCAAACCTTCACCGAGACCTACCCCGGAAGCCCCCTGTCGCCCGAAGCGCATTACCTGCGCGGGCAGGCGGAGGCCAACCAGGGCCGGTGGAGCCCGGCGGCGCGTGCCTTTCTCGACGCTTTCACGGCGCGGCCTGACGGGCAGCGGGCCCCGGCGGCGCTGACCTCGCTGGGTGTGTCGCTGGCGCAACTGGGACAGGTGGACGAGGCTTGCGTGACCCTCGCCGAGGTTGCGGTGCGCTACCCCGGCACGCCCTCGGTCGCCGAGGCCGAGGCAGAGCGCGGGCGACTGGGCTGCCAGTGAGCGCCACGCCGTCCGGCACCCTTGCGGAGCGCTTCGCCGGGCAGATGGGCCGGCTTCTTGGCCCCGACTTCCCCGAACAGATCGCCCTTGCCGTGTCCGGCGGAGGCGACAGCATGGCGATGCTGGCGCTGGCTCATGACTGGGCGCGGGTCTGGGGCCTTGGCCTGTGGGTGGTGACGATTGATCACGGCTTGCGGGAGGCCAGCGCGCGGGAGGCCGGGATGGTGGCCGCGGAATGCCGTTTGCTGGGGCATCCGCACGCGACCCTGCGCTGGCATTGGGACGGCAGCGGCAACCTTCAGGACGCGGCGCGGCGGGCGCGGCTGGACCTGATCGACCGCTGGCGCGGCGGGATTGACCATGTGCTGTTCGCCCATACGCAGGACGACGTGGCCGAGACCTTCGTGATGCGGCTGGCGCGCGGCTCGGGGGTCGAGGGGCTGTCGGCGATGGCGGCGCGACGGGTCGTGGTGCCCGGCCCGGGCCGCATGCGGGCCTTGGATCCGGCGGATGTGACGGCCACGGCCACGCCACCCGAGCGGCAAGGGGAGCGGCAAGGGGAGGGGCAAGGG
>CAZTUG010000139.1:0-5431 GCA_964615955.1 uncultured Roseicyclus sp. | reverse complement strand
CCACGATCTACGGCGACATGGCGGGCGGCTACAACCCGATCAAGGATCTCTACAAGACCCGCGTGTTCGAGACCTGCCGCTGGCGCAACCGCACCCATCGCGACTGGATGAAGGGCCCGGCGGGCGAGGTCATCCCGCCCCGCGTCATCGACAAGCCGCCCACCGCCGAATTGCGCGAAAACCAGAAGGACGAGGACAGCCTGCCGCCCTATGCCGACCTCGACGTGATGCTGGAAATGCTGATCGACCAGGAAAAATCCGTGGCCGAGGTGGTGGCGGCGGGCTTCGACCGCGACTGGGTGAAGAAGATCGAGCGGCTGATCTACCTGAGCGAATACAAGCGCTTCCAGTCCGCGCCCGGCGCGCGCCTGACGCAACGGGCCTTCTGGCTGGACCGGCGATACCCGGTGGCGAACCGCTGGCGCGACGGGGGCTGACGGGCGGGCTGACGGGCGGGCTGACGGGGGGCTGACGGGGGGCTGACGGGGGGCTGACGGGGGGCTGACGGGGGCGGGCAGTGTGATGGCGCTGGACGCCCCGGTCGTGCCCGCCTGCCGGGTGCGCGCGCGGCGGGGTTAACCCCGCCCCATGGTCCGCGCGGCGGGGTTAACCCCGCCCTACGGTCCGTGCGGCAGCGGTGCCGAGATTTGCGCTTGTCTTCCCGGCCCCAAGCAGCTTCGCTTGATCTGCGCATTCCGGGACCAGCCATGACCGATTTCCTTCTGCTTGCCTTCATCTTCCTGAGCGCCGGTGTCTTCGCGGTGCCCATCGCCTTCCGGCTCGGGCTTGGCTCGGTGCTGGGCTACCTGATCGCGGGAATCGCGATTTCGCCGATCCTTGCGCTGCTCCATGTCGATGTCGTCTCGATCCAGCATTTCGCGGAGTTCGGCGTCGTGATGATGCTGTTCCTTGTCGGACTGGAATTGCAGCCCAAGGCGCTTTGGGCGATGCGCGCGCGCTTGATCGGACTGGGCGGCGGGCAGGTCGTGCTGACCGCCCTGGCCGTGATGGCGGTGTGCATGGCGCTGGGGCAGGCGTGGCAGATCGCGCTGGCGGTGGGGTTGGTGTTCTCGCTGTCCTCCACCGCGATCGTGTTGCAGACCCTGGGCGAGAAAGGGCTGCTGAAATCCGATGGCGGGCAAGGCAGTTTCTCGGTCCTGTTGACGCAGGATATCGCCGTGATCCCGATGCTGGCCCTTCTGCCGCTGTTGGCCTTCCTGCCCGAAACCGCCGGCCCTGTCGCGGATGCGGCCCATGGCGCGGCACAGGACCATGGCCCGGGGCTGAGCCTTGTCACCGGTCTGAACGGCTGGCAGACGGCGCTGGTGACGCTTGGCGCGGTGGCGGCGGTGATCGGCGGCGGCTCGTGCCTGACGGGGCCGCTGTTCCGCTTCATCGCGGCGGCGAACCTGCGCGAACTGTTCACGGCCACGGCGCTGATGATGGTGATCGGGATCGCGTTGCTGATGTCGCTGGTCGGCCTGTCGCCCGCGCTTGGCACCTTCCTTGCGGGCGTGGTGCTGGCCAATTCCGCCTATCGCCACGAATTGGAGAGCGATATCGACCCGTTCCGGGGCCTGCTGCTGGGCCTGTTCTTCATGACCGTCGGGGCGGGGGTCGATTTCACGTTGCTGGCGTCGAACCTGCTGGCGGTTGCGGGACTGACGCTTGGCCTGATGGCGCTGAAGGCCGCGATCCTGCTGGGGCTGGCCCATATCTTCCGCATCCGGGGCGCGGACAAGTGGCTGATGGCGCTTGGCCTTGCGCAGGCGGGGGAATTCGGCTTCGTCCTGCTGTCGTTCACGGTCGCCAACGCGATCGTGCCGCAGGCGCTGGCCGATCTGCTGTTGCTGGTGGTGGCCTTGTCGATGCTGCTGACGCCCGCGTTGTTCATCCTGTATGATCGGGTGATCGCGCCGCGCTACACCGCGACCGAGGAACGGGAGGCCGACGCCATGCCGGGTGACGCGCGGATCATCATCGCGGGGGCCGGGCGCATGGGCGGGCTGATCGACCGCATCCTGACCGCCGGCGGGTTCGAGACGACGATGATCGACTATTCCTCGAAGCGGCTGGACATCATGGCGCGGTTCGGGGTGAAGAACTATTACGGCGACGCCACGCGACCCGATCTGCTGGCCGCCGCCGGGATCGCCGGGGCGGATATCTTCATCGTGGCCATCGACGGACGGGACAACATCACGAAGGTCGTCGAATACGCCACGCAGACCTTTCCGAAGCTGCATGTCATCGCCCGCGCGGTGGACCGCGACCATGTCTACGATTTGTGGAATGCGGGCTGCCGCGACATCATCCGCGAGACCTATGACAGCTCGCTCCGCATGGGGCGCTCGGCGTTCGAGGCGATGGGCATCCCGCGCGATACCGCCGACCGGATGGTGGCGACGTTCAACACCCGCGATCAGGAATTGATGCTGGTCGTTTCGGAGGTTCACCAGCCCGGCGTGCCGCCGCACGAGAACCCGGCCTATGTCGCCCGGGTTCTGGAATTGCGCGAGCAGCGCGGCGCGGACCTGGTGGCCGAGATCACGGCAATCCGTGACCGGGCCGCGCAGACCGGCACCTGACGCCGCCGTTCAGTGAACGCTTACGGGGCGGAAATCGTGCTGGCGCGCGACCACGAAGGCAAGGTCGCGATCCCGCACCAGTGCCAGACCTTCGCCTGTCTCGGCCCGGATCGCGTAAAGCGAGGTCAGCCCGGCGGCCTGTTCCTGCACGTCCCGGGGCAGGTCGCGCACCGCCACCTTGCGGATATACACGATGGGGCGTTCAGTGGGGCGTTCGGAAATCTCGTTGCGGTTCTCGGTCGTCATCGGCTTTGCCCTCCTGTTTGTCTGGGGCCGGTCTTGATCGGGATGGTCTGCACGACGCTGTCGGGCAGGGCGCGGGTCAGGTCGACATGGAGCAATCCATGCTCCATCTCGGCGCCCGCGACGTCCACACCGTCGGCCAGCACGAAACTGCGCTGGAACTGCCGCGTGGCAATGCCCCGGTGCAGGAAGACGCGGCCGTCATCGGTGTCGCGGTTGCGGCCCCGGATCACCAGTTGGCGATCCTCGACCGTGATCGACAGGTCGCTTTCGGGAAAGCCCGCGACGGCCAGCGTGATGCGATAGGCGTTGTCACCGCGCTGTTCGATATTGTAGGGTGGATAGCCCTCGTTCCCGGATTTCGCGGTGCGCTCCACCAGCCGTTCGAGCTGGTCGAATCCCAGCAGATAGGGGTGGGAGGCAAGGGTCAGTTTCGTCATCGGCGCACATCCTCTGGGGCAAGCGATCTGCAGGCGCCGCACCTCCCGCATTCGGCAAGGTCCGGTCTCAGCAATATGGGTCGCCCGCCCCGGGCCTGCAAGTGCGACAGGCTTGGAGCCGCGCCCGAGACACGCTATCGTGTCTGGCGGACCGAAAGAGACACGCCCCATGAACGCACCATCCGAAATGAACCATGAAGACGTTCTGCGCGTGCGCCTGCAGGTTCTCAAACGCGAGCACGGCGATCTGGATGCCGCGATCGAGGCGCTGCACCAATCCGTGAACCCCGACCAGCTGACCCTGAAGCGTCTGAAATTCAGAAAGTTGAAACTGAAGGACGAGATCGCGCGGATCGAGGACGAATTGACCCCCGATATCATCGCCTGAACCAGCCGCCGGAACCTGCGGGCGCTTGAGGCCGGAGACCGTCCTTGTATAGTGCGGTCTCTGGTCACGAAGGGACGTCAGCGCAATGGTTCAGGTCGCCATCATCATGGGCTCGCAATCGGACTGGTCCACCATGCGCGAGGCGGCCGAGATGCTGGACGCGTTGGGCGTGCCCTACGAGGCGAAGATCGTCTCGGCCCACCGCACGCCCGACCGGCTGTGGGACTTCGGCAAGGGCGCGGTCGCGGCCGGCCTGAAGGTCATCATCGCGGGCGCGGGCGGGGCGGCGCATCTGCCCGGCATGGTAGCGTCCAAGACGCGGGTGCCGGTCATCGGGGTGCCGGTGCAGACCAGGGCGCTTGGCGGGCTCGACAGCCTCTATTCCATCGTGCAGATGCCGCGCGGCTTCCCGGTGGCGACCATGGCCATCGGCGCGGCGGGCGCGGCGAATGCGGGCCTGATGGCGGCCGCGATCCTGGCCAATTCCGACCCGGAGCTTGCCGCGCGCCTCGACCGGTGGCGCGCCGATCTGAGCGCCTCGATCCCCGAGGAGCCGTGCGATGACTGAACCGCTGCCGCAAGGCGGCGTGGTGGGCATCCTCGGTGGCGGTCAACTGGGCCGCATGCTGGCGATGGCCGCCGCGCGCCTTGGCTACAGGACCCACATCTTCGAGCCCGGCACCGCCCCCGCCGCCGAAGTCGCCCACGCATGGACCCGGGCCGACTACACCGACCTCGACGCGCTGAAAGCCTTCGCGGAGGCCTGCGACGTCATCACCTTCGAATTCGAGAACATCCCCGCCGAGGCGCTGGATGCCATCGCCGCCACCGCGCCGCTGTTCCCCGACCGCCGGGCGCTGGAAATCAGCCAGGACCGACTGATCGAAAAGGCTTTCCTGCGCGACCTGGGCCTGCCCACGGCCCCCTATGCGCCCGTCATCGGGGACGCGGGCGAGGCGCTGGCCGCCACCGGTCTGCCCGCCATCCTCAAGACCCGCCGCCTGGGCTATGACGGCAAGGGGCAGGCCCGCGTCACGCATCGCGACGAGACCGCCGGGGCGCTTGCCAGCCTCAACGGATCCCCGGCCATCGCAGAAGGCTTCGTCACCTTCTCCCGCGAAATCAGCGTCATCGCCGCGCGCGGACAGGACGGCGCGATCGCCGCCTATGATCCCGGCGAGAACGTCCATGACGCGGGCATCCTGACCACCACCACGGTTCCCGCCGCGATCCCCGCCGCCCTGCGCATGGATGCGGTGCTGCTGGCGTCGAAGATCCTCACCGCGCTCGATTACGTCGGCGTGCTGGGGGTGGAGCTGTTCGTCACGCCGCAGGGCCTAGTCGTCAACGAGATCGCGCCGCGGGTGCACAATTCCGGCCACTGGACGCAGGCCGGCTGCGCCGTGGACCAGTTCGAACAGCATATCCGCGCCGTCACCGGCTGGCCGCTGGGCGATGGCAGCCGCCACGCCAACGTGACGATGGAAAACCTGATCGGCGACGAGGTCGCGCGCGCGTCCGCGCTGGCCGCCGAACCGGGCGTGCAGATCCACCTCTACGGCAAGGCCGAAACCCGCCCCGGCCGCAAGATGGGCCATGTCAACCGCGTCACCGGCCCGGCCTGACGCCGCCGCCCCGCGCCTCGGGCCCCATTCATCTTGGCCGAAAACCTCCGGGGGGCTGCGCAGCAGCGGGGGCAGCGCCCCCTCCCCGGCCGGCCGTCACTCGATGATCCCGCCGATCGCCTCGATCACCGTCAGTTCGTGATCGAA
>CAZTUG010000138.1:0-5520 GCA_964615955.1 uncultured Roseicyclus sp. | reverse complement strand
AGGTGACCGAGTTTCACGAGGGCATCCTGCCCTGGGCGCTGCGCAACCCGGTGGCCATCGTGTTCGACGAATACGATGCCGGCCGTGCCGACGTGATGTTCGTGATCCAGCGCGTGCTGGAGCATGACGGCAAGCTGACCCTGATGGATCAGAACGAGATCATCACGCCCAACCCCTATTTCCGGCTGTTCGCCACCGCCAATACCGTGGGCCTGGGCGACACGACCGGTCTCTACCACGGCACGCAACAGATCAACCAGGCCCAGATGGACCGCTGGTCGCTGGTGGCGACGCTGAACTACCTGCGCCACGATGCGGAGGTCGCCATCGTTCTGGCCAAATGCCCGCACTACAACACCGAGAAGGGCCGCAAGAACATGAACCAGATGGTGACGGTCGCCGACCTGACCCGGACCGCGTTCATGAATGGCGAGCTCAGCACCGTGATGTCGCCGCGCACGGTCATCAACTGGGCCCAGAACGCCGAGATCTTCCGCGACATCGGGTATGCCTTCCGCGTCTCGTTCCTCAACAAATGCGACGAATTGGAGCGGCAGACCGTGGCCGAATTCTACCAGCGCTGCTTCGACGAGGAATTGCCGGAAAGTGCCGCGTCGATGAGCGTTGGCTAAGCCCGAAACCGCCAGTCCCGCGCGTCGCTCTGCCGTGGCGTGGTGGGTTCTGCTCACCTTTGTGTTGCTCGTTACCCTTCAAGTCGGATTGCCGCTTCAGATCGTCTGGGCACAAGACCTGTGGGACGGATTCGATTGGGCCGGATTCATCGGCTACACGCTGGGATCGGTCGCTGTGCCGATGGCGGTTGGATGCCTCGGCTTGTTGATCCGTCGCCGCCCTGGCCTTGCCTTTTTCGCGCTGTCCGTTGCGGCTTATCTCTTCGCTACTTTTGGAAGCATCGCCACGCTTTGACGACGACAGGCTGCGCGATTCGAAAGGACGCGGACCACGGGACTGCCGCGCATCAATCCGTTGCCTTGCCGTTCGCACGCCGCGCCGCGCGGCCCGTGGTCGCCCCCGGCATCACGCTGAGCGATCTTCGCGGAGTGTGTGACATCCCCGCGATCCCGACCAACCCCCAAAGCCACCAGGAGGCGGAATGCCGGGCGGGCCGCCATGTGCGGAACCGCATCACCGGCGGGATGCAAGGCGCGGCGCTGAACGCGATCGGTCTGCCGGGAAATACGTTGGGAATCTGGCGGCGGTCCCGGGAAATCGCCCGAAGGATCGAGAACCGCGCGGAACCCGAAGCCGCTTTGGATCCCTGCGACAACTTCTAGAGCCTGTCGCGCGCATGCGCATGAACGCGACACTCTGCGAACCCGGTGCGTCGAAGAGGCCCGTTGCCTCGAAAAGGAATGTGAAGCGCTTGCCGAACCCGACGCCTTGCGAATTTATCACTTTGTTAACGAATTGGCCCCACGATCAAGGGATGCACGGCCCTGTTCCCCTTTTATGTGCCGGACTCCTTTCTGGCGTTCTTTCCGTTGCTTTCGCCATTCTCATGGGCGCGGGGTGGGCTTGGTGCGCCGTTGCCTATGTGATCGGTGGCAATTGCGGATTGCTGGGCACGGCCGTGCTCTTCGCATCTTCGCGCAGCGACGAGATCCTCACCATCGCCGACGATTGACCCCACGCAACCGAGCAGGCATCGTCGCGCCCATGTTGCACCCCACACCAGACGCCATTTCCGCCGCCGCCGCCCTGATCGCGCCCCATATCCGCGCGACACCCATTCTTGCACTGGAGGCCGAGGCACTATCCCTGCCCTGCCCTCTTGCGCTGAAACTTGAACACACGCAGGTCACCGGATCCTTCAAGGTCCGCGGCGCGTTCTACAACATGCTGACGCGCGATGTTCCACCAGCGGGCGTCGTTGCGGCATCAGGCGGCAATCACGGCGCTGCCGTGGCCTATGCGGCGACCAGACTGGGCCACAAGAGCTGCATTTTCGTGCCCCGCGCCATCGCAAAGGAAGAAAAGCTGCGCCGAATGCGCCAGTTCGGGGCCGAGGTGATATTGACCGACGGCACTGTCGCCGAATGCATGGAGACCTATGCCGCCCACGCGACGGAGACAGGGGCGCTGTCGGTGCATCCCTATGACACCGTCCCGACCCTGACCGGTCAGGGGACCGTCGCGCGCGAGATCGAGGCGCAACTGGGCGCGGTGGATACACTCTTCGTCTCAACCGGGGGCGGCGGTCTGATCGGCGGGGTCGCATCATGGTTTCGCGACCGCGTCCGCGTCGTCTCGGTCGAGACGGAGGAGACCAATACACTTGAGAAGTCCCTGCGCGAAGGCCCCGATATCGATGTCTCGGCCAGCGGCATTGCCGCAGGCTCCCTCGGGGGACCACGTCTTGGGGTGGACAGCTATGCGATGATCCGCGCCTATGTGGATCAGGCGATCCTTGTTCCCGACAGCGCCGTCTTCGACGCTGCGCATCGCCTTTGGGAGGCCACGCGCCTGATCGGTGAGCCGGGCAGCGCCGTGGCGCTCGCCGCCCTGACCTCTGGCGCCTACAGGCCCGAACCGGACGAACGGATCTGCGTGCTGCTCTGCGGCGGCAATGCCGAGCCGGATTGGTTTGTGCAATGATCCGCCGCGCCCGTCCCGGCCTTCTTGCGCCTGTCTGCGCCGCATTCTGCGCCATGCCCGGGCTTGGTGCCGCCCAAACCGACCTGCGGTCGGACCTGACAGAGACCTTCGCTGCCGTAAATCTCAACGACAATCTCGTCGAGACGCTGAATTGCACGTCGCTTTACCGCTCCCTCGCCCTGCTTCTGGGCGACGAAAGCGAGATGGCCACCACCTTCCGGGGGCGTGAAGGCTACATGGCGTCCCTATCCGGGGCGCTTTGGGCCTCGGATGACGCCAATGCCGACCAGACGCCGGAGGAAGTCTTCGAGATCCTCCTGCCGCCGATCAACACGGCAACGGATCAATACCTGGCCTACATGAGCGAGTTGGCCAGTCGCACCGACGCGCCGTTCGATGATGTGATCATCGACAGCGTGGAGTTCTGCAACGCCATCTACGGGACGCTGCAAGAAGACGCGCAGTGAGGCAAGGCGTCTCGGCCCTGGTCGTTCGTCGTCCTGCTGGCCACGACCCTGGCAGCCACACCGGCACGGACCGACCCGACAGGCCCGACACCGGCGGAGGCGGCGATGCTGCCCCGCTTCACCGATACGGTCTGTGCAGACCTGATCCCCTCGCTCAATGGCTGCGACACCGCTGCCCTTCTCCCGTTTGAGCTGTGACCTGACAGTGCCGATCTCGTCATCTTCCGCGGCCGCAGCGCATCCGAGCCCCAGACAATTCTCGTCGGGGCGCGCGATGTCGCATATATCGACCCGTGTTTCGGCCAAACCCCGACACTGAAGCCGGATCGGACGGAACGCTCCTGCTGACCAGGGGGCGGCAGGTCGGCATTGGCCGGACGCCGTGGTCCCGGACCCGGACGATCCGCCACCTGACGGGTGCTGCTGGCGCGGGCGTCATCGTCGCGGGCCAAGGCTATGTCGCGCATGATCGCGCCGTCGGAGACGATTTCTTCTGCGATGTCGATCTGGCGAACGGGGCATGGGTCGCGCTGGCGGATCGGGTCGATCCGGAAAGCGGAGCCACGACCTCGGACATTGCCTCCAGCGGCGAGATTGCGCGCGTAGTTGCACCTTTGGCCGATCGGTCATCGGGACACGTATTGCCCGCGCCTTGCGAAAGCGCCTTCACCGCATGGTTCGACACTGCCCGTTGAGGCGCGAATTGCCGAACGCTCCCCCTTGCCCTCCCCCGCGGGCAGGTCCACATTCCGCGCCATGAGCAAGTTCAATCCATCCGACAATCCCGCCGATCCGTTCAAGAAGGCGCTGGCCGACGCGACCCGCGTGATGGCCGACGATCCGGACCTTGCGGTGACCTACACCGTGGACCCGCCGGGCCTGTCGGGTGACAGCCTGCGCCTGCCGCAAGTCAGCCGCCGGATGACCCGGGACGAAGTTCTGCTGGCGCGCGGCACCGCCGATGCGCTGGCCTTGCGCCACCGTTACCACGACTTTGGCACCGCCGCACGCTACGCACCGCAGGGTGCCATGGCGCGCGACCTGATGGATGCGATGGAGACCGCCCGCTGCGAGGCGATGGGCGCGCGCGACATGCCCGGAACCGCCAGCAATATCGACGCCAAGATCGGCAACGATGCGCGCCGCAAGGGGTATGGCGAGATCCGCGATGCCGCCGATGCGCCACTGGCGACGGCAGCGGGCTACCTGATCCGCAACCTCGCCACGGGACGTGACCTGCCGCCCGAGGCTGCGAACGTCATGGAACTTTGGCGCGGCTTCATCGAGGATCGCTGCGATGGCACGCTCGAGAATCTGCAAGAAACGTTGTCGGACCAGAAGGCTTTTGCCAAGCTGGCGCGGCAGTTGATCGACGATCTGGGCTACGGCGACCAGTTGGGCGATGACCCCGACGACATGGACGACGAGGCCGAGGATGACGCCGGCGAAGATACCGACGACGACACCCCCGACAGCACGGGCGAGGATAACAGCGAGCAGGACGAGGCCGAAGCCTCCCCCGAGCGATCACAGGAAGATCAACAAGATGCCTCCCAGGCCCAGGTCGAGATGGACGATCAGGGCGACATGGACGAGGCCGAGGAGCAGGAATTGCCCGATGGCGAGGCCCCGCTGGAGCCGCCGCCGCCCGCCCCCCATTCCGAAGCCGATCCGACCTATACCGTCTACTCGACCGAAAATGATGAAGAGATTGCGGCGGAAGAGTTGGCCGAACCGCAGGAACTCGAACGCCTGCGCGCTTATCTCGATCAGCAGTTGGAACCCCTGAAAGGGGCGGTCAGCCGCCTTGCCAACAAGCTCCAGCGTCGCTTGCAGGCGCAGCAGAACCGGTCGTGGGAATTCGACCGGGAAGAAGGCATTCTCGACGCCGGCCGGTTGGCGCGCGTGGTGGCCAACCCGACGACGCCCCTGTCGTTCAAGGTGGAGCGCGACACTGAATTTCGCGATACGGTGGTGACGCTGCTTCTGGACAATTCCGGCTCCATGCGCGGCCGCCCGATCTCCATCGCCGCGATCTGCGCCGATGTCCTCGCCCGAACGCTTGAGCGCTGTGGGGTGAAGGTCGAGATCCTGGGGTTCACGACACGGGCGTGGAAAGGCGGTCGGGCGCGGGAGGAATGGCTTGGTGCCGGACGCCCGCAACAGCCGGGCCGTCTGAACGACCTGCGCCACATCGTCTACAAGTCCGCCGATGCGCCGTGGCGACGGGTGCGCGACAATCTGGGCCTGATGATGAAAGAGGGCCTGCTAAAGGAGAATATCGACGGCGAGGCACTGGAATGGGCGCATCGCCGGATGGTGGCACGCCACGAATCCCGCAAGATCCTGATGGTGATCAGCGACGGCGCGCCGGTCGATGACAGCACGCTGTCGGTGAACCCGGCGAACTATCTGGAGAAGCACCTGCGCGATGTGA
>CAZTUG010000137.1:0-5585 GCA_964615955.1 uncultured Roseicyclus sp. | reverse complement strand
GAAGCAAGGCGTTCGGGCATAACCATCAGATCGTTCTCCTGCGCCCTCGAGTGTAGACTTCAGACAGTCGAATGTCTCACGCTTGTTGGCACGGAGGGGCGTGCCTGGCCGCTGTTTGCCGAGGTCCTGCGGGTCTGGTCCAAAAGCTTTGGGGTGCACCCCGTGGGGATGACCCGCATCCTCTGGCTCGAAACCGTCACGCGGCATGTGATGGTCTTGCTTGGAACCTTAGCCGCACTGGCACTGTGGCCCGTCATCAAACGCACAAGCCACGCACCCGTTCTCCGCGGGGCCGCTGGCGCGCTATCCGCCGCTCTGATGATCTGGCCGCTATGGGTGGCGAGCCGAGACTACCTATTTCTCTTCTCCATCCTGCCCGGCCTTTGGCCTTGGCTGGCCGGAATCTCAGGTATCACTGGTCTCTGCCTTGCGGCGTTTGCCGTCGGACCGGGAAACCGCCGGTCGCCTCCGACGCAGTCCTGAAATCCGATATCTCGATGACCGTCACGTCGTCGGCCATTGACGGATACACAGAACCTAACCTGACTCACTTAAGCTGACGGCCGTCAGGACTGCGAGCACGACGGCAATGGGCAGGCGGGCATAACCGACCTTGCGCCAGCCCGCATCGGTGTCGATCTCAGACACCACCTTTCTGCCCTTGGGGTTGAAGACGAGCAAACTGGCCTTGAGTGCCCAGACGAAAGGAACGCCTGCGATGAGCACCCATCCAGCCAAGGTCCGTTCCGTCTGCACGAAATCCCACGCGGCGAGCGCCCAGAGGACGAGAAGTATCGCTGCAGCCAGCCAGAACCAGACCGGGCGCCGCGCGCCGCCATAGGCCGCGGCCTCGATCGCCTGCCAGCGACGCCCCATGGCGATCATGCCGAGGCTGGAGGCAAGGGCGAAGGCAGTGAGCCCGTACCCAAAGATCTGCACCCACATCGCCGCTATTCCTGCCGGATCCGCCAAAGCCGGTAGGCCGCTAATGCGCCGACAGCCGTCAGCAAGCCCTGAAACACGGCTTCGGAGGCAGGAGGCATACGGATGACCTCGCCCGTGAAATTGACCATGAAATGAAAGACCACCATCAACAAAAGCGAGCGGTCCGAAGCGAGATAGCCCCATGTCATGATGACGGTCTTCATCAGGATCGACCAGAGGAACAGCCACAGCACCGGCGGACCGCCGAAGGGTTCGTAATAGCCGCCCACGACGAAGAGCGGCAGATGCCAGACGCCCCAGGCAACCCCCAGAACGCCCGATGCCGCCAAGGGCGACAGGCGCGTCAGCAGGGCGTCGAGGCCATATCCGCGCCAACCGATCTCTTCCGGGAATGGGCCGAGCAGGAAGATGAAGGCGGCAAAGCTCAGGGCGGCGGGCCAGGCACCCCCAGGCAGGGTGAACGACGGCGCCGGGCCACCGCCGAGCATCAGGATCCCATGTACCAATAGTGATAGGACCGGCACGAGTCCGAGCGCCGCCGCCCATAGCCAGAGCGGCGCGCGGCCCGGCTGGACCAGCCGTTGCCAGAGGTCCCGCAGCCCCCGGTCCGCGCTGTTCCGATGCTGCAACCAGAGCGCCACGACCAGAGGGCCGAGGCCGCCGAGGTAGATCAGCCACTGGCCGCCCGTCCATGGGTCGAGCATAGAAGCGGCCAGAACCAGCCAGAAGCCCCACGTCCATGCGATGCTGATCGCAAGGAAGGCGAAAGGCCGATACGGGGCCATGCTCATTCCGCCCGGCCGGATAGCCTGTCGCCGCGCACGAGGAAGCGTCCCTCGATACGCAGGGCCAGCGGCTCGCTCGATAGGGGCGGTGCGCCCTCGGGGGTGGGGCGTTGCGCGTGGATGTGGAGGTGCGGCTCGGTCGAGGCACCGGAATTGCCGACTTCGCCCAGCCGGTTGCCGACCTCCACCTGGTCGCCAGGCGCGACCGCGACGCTGTTCTGTCGCATGTGCGCGAATACGATCTCGGCCTCGCCGCAGCGCAGGATGACGTGATTGCCGAGCCGATTGACACTGTCTTGCTGCGGCACTTCGTAATCGGGCCAGTCGCCCTCGGCCCTGACGACGGTGCCGTCGCAGGGTGCCACCAGCGTCGCTCCGAAGATCGCGTAGTCCGCCGGGTCGACCGGCTGCCAGCCTGAGGCGCGCAGTCCCCACGAACCGAGACCGAAAAAGTCGATGGCATAGGATTGCCCCCGCCAAGGTCGGAACCGCTCGATCGTGGGATCGAGCGTGCGCACGTGACCGTTCACCAGCGTGTTCGAGCCGCCATGCCCGACGAGATATGCGCCGGGACCGAAGGGGTTGGCGATATCGATAACGTCTACAGGCGGCGGCGTTCGGCCGGCGACGGCCTGAGCGCCGTACCAGCCGCCAAGGCCGAACAGGACGAACGCGAGCCCGGTCCCCGCCCATCCCCACAGCCCCGCAGGCAAAGGGGGCAGCCCGGTGAGATGCGCACGGAGGAGGTGCGTTCCAACTATGATCAGCCACAGACCGGCGTAGACCCATGGCAGCCACCAGACCGGCAATGCCCATTGCGCCACGCGCGCCAGCGCGAACAGGAACGCGGCGATGCCCGCGGCCTGAAACGCAAAGCCGAGACCGCTGCTGAGAGGCAACAGGGCGATCCAGAGGAGCAGGGCCAGCGGCAGTACAACCTGAAGAGCGAGGACGATCGCGATCATCGGCAGGCCTCTGAGCCAAGCATCAGATCGGCCCCCCGAAGGCGAGCCCCCAGCGCAACAACAGTCCACCGAAGGCGACCAAGCTGAGCGCGAACGCCGTCTGGTGCAGCCTGCGCCACAAGCGCCACTCCGGCGCGCGCCAGACCAGCACCAGTGACAGCAGGACGAGTGCGGCCACGACGGCCACGCCGTCGGCGACGACCAGCACCGCCTGAAGTGTCGGCTGAGGTTGATCGAAGATGTACTCCGACCCAAGTCGCACGGCGGTGAACCCGGCCGCGATTCCGGCCAGCACGAAGACCAAGACGGAAGCCGCCCCGGCCACCCCGAGCCATGCCGCCAGCGCGCCGCCGGGCGAGCCGCCCTTGATACCGTGCCGCCAGATGAGCCCCACCAGCGTCGTCAGCGACAGGAGCGCCGATAAGCCGAACGCCATGTATAGCCAGACCGGATCCGAAAGGCCCCTTGCCCGCTCATGGGTGTGCGCGCCGGTCCCGTCGGCCAGGCGGATGATGCGCCCCGCCTCGTCCCGGACTAGGGCGATCCGGTCTCCCTGCGCGTTCTGCCAGAGGTCAGGGCCGATGGACTCGAACCGTGTAAGCGCGGGCAGCGTATTCGTGGGCAGCATCAGCGCGCCATCGGGCGTCGCGGTCACCACCAGGGGACCGAGCGCGCCGAAGAACTGCGCCCAACCCGAAAAGGTTCGTCGGTTGTTCAGGTAACGGCCTGCCACCTCAGACGCGCGGTCGGCGGCGTCCGTCACCGCCTCGGGCACGGGCGCCGCCAGCCCTGCGTCGGCGGCAAGCTCGGCGAGGATGAGGTCGGGCGCGAGGAACGGAAGGCTCGCCCCGATGCCACCGTTCTGCGAGATGAAGACACCCGCGTCGATCTCGGGGATGAAGGCGAGATTCGAAAGAAACTCGTTGAGGCCGCCGCCATGTCCGTAGACGGTGGTGCCAAAGAGCGGCCGCGATTGCAGACCATGGGTCATGTCGGCCGCCTCTGGCCGGTCGTCGAAAAGTCGCGTGCGCATTGCCGACATCGTCTCGGCCTGCAAAAGCCGCGCGCCCTCCAGCGCCCCGTCGCCCATGAGGAACCGAAGGAAGCGCGCCATGTCGGCCGCCGTGCTGGCGATGCCGCCCGCCGGGGCGAATGCGCCGATGTCGATGCGGAAGGCCGGATGCGCGATGCCGCCCTGCACCCGGTAGCTGCGCGACAGGGGCGGCTGATCTTCGCGCCGCAAGGCTTCGCCCAAGGTCGTGTCCTCCATGGCGAGCGGGTCGAGGATGCGCGTCTGCACCACTTCTTTCCACGACTGCCCGGTGATCTCCTCAACCACGAGGCCCGCCAGCGCGACACCCCAGTTCGAATAGGATGTGACCTCTCCACGCGGAAAGACCTGTTCCGGCGCGGATGCCGCAAGTGCCTCAGCCCGCGGCAAGGCGGCGATGGCGGGATCGAAGATGGCATAGCTTTCCTCGAACCCGGGCCGATGGCTCATCAATTGGGCCATGGTCAGCGGCGCATCGTCCGGCACGAGCCCCTCCGGCAAGTATCGTAATACGTCTTCGTGTAGATCGAGCGCGTCCTCCTCCAACAGAATCATCACCGCGACCCATGTGAAAAGCTTGGTGATCGAGCCGATCTCGAAGCGCGTCTCCTCGGGACTGACCGGCGTGCCCTCCGCGACATCGGAAAACCCGTAGCCCCGCAGAATCACCGTGTCGCCGGACACCACGACTGCGATGGCCCCCGGCACCTGTTCGCGCAGCATGAACCCCTCCGCCAGCCCGTCCAGCCGCGCGGAGAGGGTCGTGGCGTTCTCCTGGGCGCGTGCGATTTTCGGGGTGGCGACGCAGAGCGTTGCGGCGACGAGCGTCACAACGAGCGTAGCGTGAATGCGTAGGACAGAGGCCATAGCGATCATCCTTCGGCTCCCGGAAAGCGGATCTCGGTCACGTCGGCGAGGAAGAAGGGAAAATAGTCGTCGGTGCCGAACATGTTGCCGGCCTCAATCCGGAACGGCAGGCGATATCCGTCCACGTCACGGAAATCCGACATGACGGCACCGAACGGTTGCAGCCTGTAGACCTTATCCGGGTTCGCGTTGCTCCAGCGTTGGAAGGATACCTCGACGGGGCGGCCTTGCGCGTCGACCGTGACATCGACGGCCTGTTCGAGATCTCCATGTGTGATCGTTACGCGGGCGGAATTCGGACCCAAGGCGGACCATTCTACGCCCGGTCTCGGCATCAGGGCCGCAGGCGCCCATATCGTGGCCTCCGCCACATAGCGCCCAAATGCAGAGCGCGTGTGGTCCGGATCGCCGCCAAGGCGCCCGACCGGTATCAGACCGAAGATACGGAAACGGGTCCAGCTTCCCGAGTCCGAGCCTGAGACGGGCATGCCGCCGCGTGTGCGCATGGACCAGACAAACCCCTCGGGTGCCGCGAGGATCTGGCGCGCTTCCATCGGCTGATAGCGCGGGTCCTCCTTGGTCCCCAGACTGAACTGGCCTGTCATCTCGATAATGGCGACCGGCAAAAGCGGCGTTCCCGGCTGGATCGTGTAGGTGAAATATCGCTGGGCTGGTTCGGGCAGGTCGGCCACCATCTCTGGCGCGAATTGCTCAGGAGCATTCGGCTGAAGGGCTGCGAGCCTGTTCCACTCGGCGCGATCCGCCCGACGATCCAGAAGCAAAAGAGTCGCCAGGGCCACGATGCCGAAAACAAGTACGATCAGAATTCCGATAATAAACTTCATTCCAGCTTTTAACTCTCAGGTTTTGGGCTCTTTCTATCTCCGGATGAGCATTCAGGGCGTTGACATAGATCAATCTTGGCGTGGGCGACGTGAACGTCAGACCTTCTTTGCAGGGGTCGTGATTATT
>CAZTUG010000136.1:0-5676 GCA_964615955.1 uncultured Roseicyclus sp. | reverse complement strand
ATCAGGAAAGGAGAGTTGGGAAGTGGTTGCCCCTTCGAGATCTATGCCAGTCTTGCCGCGTGACGCGCAACCGAGGAAGCGTCTTTCTTGGCCACACTGAACTTTGCGACGGAACCCCCTCTGTGACTAGCGCGTCGATCCAATCTATCCGGGTAGGGTCGTCAGTCGGACTCAAGTAGAAACTTGAAAAGCCGGGCCGCTGGGCCGGTCTCGGCGCTTGATGTGATTTGCGCGATGAAAAACTGCTTTCTCAAAGGCATTCCTTCGAGCCTTGCTCGTGCCAGCGAGCCCGAAGCAATTTCGCCTCGCACCGCCGTCTCCAGCACGATGGACGCGCCCAGACCGGCGGCCACGCTGCGCTTAACTGCCTCGGTCGAGCCCACATTGCCGATGGTGTCGACATCTTCTGCTTGGGGCCCTAGTGCTTCTGTCAGAAGGGTGCCGGTCCCGCTGCCGCGCTCGCCGCCCAGCATCTTGAGCGTCTTGAGTTCGGCAAAGCTGATCTCTTCGCGCGTGGCAAGTGGATGATCGCTTGGCAGGATGACGATCATTTCATCGCTGAGCCAAGGAGCCACCGTTACGGCGGGGTGGGAAATTGGCCACTCCATCGCGGCGATGTCGATCTCTTCGGCCAGCAACATCTGCGCAACGCGAGGGTTTGGGGCTGAGATGACCTCCCATCGCATCTGCGATGATGTCTGTTTGAGAAAGGATGCCAGCGCATCCGGCATGAAGTATGATGCGATGTTGCCGCTGCACCCGATCTTGAGCGACTCGGATAAAACGGCGGCCTGTGCCCTTTGAGTGGATGTAAGAATCTGCTGTGCATGTGGCAGGAGTCGCAGCCCGGCGTCGGTCAGGCGGCTGCCGCTATGGCTGCGCTGGATCAAGGGCGCGCCTAAGTCCTCCTCCAATTTCTTGATATGTTGCGACAGGGTAGGCTGCGCGATGCCGATCCGGACGGCGGCAGTCTGGAAGCTGCCGAGTTCGGCCAGCGCGACGAAGCTTTTGAGAACAGTCGGGTTCACGTCTCGAGCACCTCGGGATTGACGGCGTGGCGCGGCCGCTTGCCAGAAAGAAAGGCGATGATCTCATCGGCGGCCTCGGCTGCAATCTGGCGGCGCACCTCGCTGACTGCCGATCCGATATGCGGTGTCAGAACCGTTTGGTCACAGGCGAGGAGCGCTGGATGAACTTGCCTTGGCCGATCCGGGCGATGCCAATCCTCCATCTCGAACGTGTCCGCGGCATAGCCGGCAAGGCGGCCTGTGTTCAGCGCCTCCACGACGGCGGCCTCATCCACCAACGATCCGCGCGCGGGATTGACCAGATAAGTCCCTTGTTTCATCGCTGCTAGAAAAGATACATTCACGATGTGCTTGGTCTGGTCCGTCAATGGCAGCGCAAGGATGATGAAGTCAGACAGGCGGGTGAGATCATCGAGCGGAGCGTACTGCGCATCGAGAGCTTTTTCCGTCGTGGGGTCGAGGCGATTTTCGTCGAAGTAGATGCGCCGGCCTCGAAAACCCGAAAGGAGCCGCATTGTCTCGCGGCCCACTGCACCGCCGCCGATGATGCCCACGGTCGCGCCTTGCAGGCTGCCACCATAAAAATTGGGCCGCCACCCGGCGAACGTTCCTGACCGTAGATGCGCGTCTCCCGCACGCATGTTCCGTGCGAGCGCAATGCTGAGGCCAATGGCCAACTCGGCCGTCGGCTCGGTCAAAAGGTTCGGAACATAGGTCAACAGCACCCTGGCATCTGTGCAGGCCCGCTGATCAAGATTATCGAAGCCTTTCAATGCGCCGGCAATAATCTTCAATTTGGGGCAGGCGTCCAGAAATGGGCGGTCGACGCACTCGGTCATGAAGGCCATCAACGCCGATGCATCCGCGCAAGCCGCACGCAATTCGTCGTCGGCGAGTGGATCGCGCCCCTCGCTGGTCACGACATCCCCGTGCGCTGAAAGGCGTGCCAGCGTCTCATCTTCGATCCAGTTGGGCACTACAATTTTGACCATTATCCAACATCCTTAGCTGCGATTTTCCAATCACTAACAGCAAGGAACATATATCGCAATATGTAATAAAACTGTCATATATATTGCGTATCAAAGAACTAACAGAAGGAGAATCGGTGCGATGGATGGGTCAATGAGTATTATGGGACGTGATATTCTGAGCGTCGACGATGTCGAAGTCGTGTACCCGAACGGCACACGCGCACTCAATAAGACCACCTGCCAATTCATGGACGGGGAAGTGACCGTCCTTCTTGGTCCGTCGGGCGCCGGTAAGTCTACGCTTCTTCGCACTCTCAACCTGCTGACCCAGCCAAGCGCAGGACATATCGTGACATCGGCGGGCCAGCAGTTGAAGTCGCGCCGCGATATCCGGTTTCATCGGCGCGACACCGCCATGATCTTTCAGCAGCACCAACTGATCGGCCGCCTGAGCGCTCTGCGCAATGTCCTCATGGCGCGTCTCGGTCGCCATTCTGTCTGGAGCAGTTTGGCAGGCTTTTCGCGCGCCGAGAAACACCTTGCGCTGGAATCTCTCAGCCGCGTGGGCCTCTTTGACAAGGCGCTGACACGCTGTGACAGCCTTTCGGGTGGCCAGCAGCAGCGCGTCGGCATTGCGCGCGCGCTCACGCAGGAGCCAAAGCTGATCCTCGCGGACGAGCCTATCGCATCGCTCGATCCAGCATCTTCGGACCGGGTGATGAAAATCCTCCGCGACGTATGCCGCGAAGACCGAATTCCCGTCATTGTCAGCCTTCACCAACTCGATTTTGCCAAGGCCTATGCCGATCGCATCATCGGCCTCTGTGATGGTGACATCGTTTTTGACGGACCGCCCTCGGCACTGGATAACGCCGCGCTGTCGCGCATCTACGGCGCGCCGGCCGATACGACCAACTGATCTTTCAACTCTTGGAGACTGCCATGAAGAATATCGCAACTCTCACCGCCATGCTGCTGGCCTCAACAGCCGCATTCGCAGCAGGCGATTATGATCCGGACACTTTGCGCGTCGCGCTGCTTCCTGATGAAAACGCCTCGACCGTGATCCAGGATAACAAGCCGCTGGCCGCGTATCTTGAAGAGAAGCTCGGCAAGGATATCGAACTGATCGTCACGACCGATTACTCTTCGATGATCGAGGCGATGCGCTTTGGCCGCGTGGATGTCGCGTATTTTGGGCCGGCCTCCTACACCATCGCCAAGGCCAAGATGGCGGATGGCGATCTGGACATCGAGCCGTTCGCCGCGCGCGTGACGGATGGAAGCACCACCTACCAGTCTGTCCTCATTGCCAATGTCGAAAGCGGTATCGACTCGATCGACGATATCGAAGGGTCGGGCATCGATGTGGCTTTTGGCGATCAGGCATCCACCTCGAGCCACTTCGCGCCGAAATACACGATGATGCTCGAAGGCGTGACGGAGGGCGATGACTATACCCAGAACTTCACGGGCGCGCACGACGCGGTGGCGCGCAACGTCGAGCTGGGCAATGCCGCTGTCGGCGGTCTGAGCCGTCCGATCTACGAGAGCCTGCTGGCCAAGGGGTCGGTTGATGCATCGAAGCTGATTGTCATCGGTTACTCCGCCGATATCCCACAATATCCTTGGGTTATGCGCACCGACATGACCGAGGCGCTTGAAGACTCAATCAAGGACGCCTTCCTGACGCTGGAGCCAGGGACCGACGCGGGCGATGCAGTCCTGACGCCGTTCAAGGCCGACGGGTTCGCAGCAATCACGGATGCCGACTACGACATCATCCGTGACATCCGCAAGAACCTGCAAGCCGACTGAGAATGCCCGAACTAGGAGACCGCCATGACCCGCCTCTTGACTGCCCAGCCTGCGCTGACCAACGCTGAAGATGTGCTGGCCGAGGACAGCAAGGGGCGGCGAAAGCTGCTCCTTCAAATCGCCGTAGTCGCCGCGATCGTCATTGTATCGCTATGGATGACCGGGATGCTAGATCGGAGCCGGTTGACCAGCGGCTTGCCGGCTATCGGTATCCTCGGCACTGAGATGTTCCCGCCGGATTTCGGCCGTTGGCGCGACTGGGTAGGACCCCTTGTCGAGACGCTGGCTATGTCTATCGCCGGCACGGCGCTGGCGGTCGCTCTCTCTTTGCCACTGGGCTTCTTGGCCGCACGGAACACATCGCCCAACAAGGTTATCTACCAAGTCTCGCGGGTCGTCCTGAATACGCTTCGCTCGATCCCAGAATTGATCATGGGTATAATTTTCGTTGCAGCTGTAGGGTTTGGCATGTTGCCTGGTGTTTTGGCCCTTGGCCTCCATTCGGTTGGAATGGTCGGAAAATTCTTTGCGGAGGCCATCGAGCACGCGCATCCTGCACCGATTGAAGCGACCGAGGCGTCAGGAGCCACGTCAATGCAAGTCATCCTGCATGGCGTCCTGCCTCAAGTCTTTCCGCAATTCGCAGATGTGAGCATGTATCGCTGGGAATATAATTTTCGAGCCTCGACCGTCATGGGTATGGTTGGTGCAGGCGGTATCGGCACTGAGCTCGTCGGCTCGCTCCGCCTTCTGGACTACCCACAGGTGTCAGCGGTTTTGCTGGTCATCCTCGCCTGTGTGACCGTTGTGGATATACTCAGCAATATGCTCCGTGCGAAGTTCCGGTGATTTAAGCAGATGCCAAGGTGATTTGCTCGAACAATGAGCCATCACCTCAACGGTTCAGTTTTCTTTCATGCCAGCTTGTTGCATGGGTCAAAATATGGGTGCAGGCGCCCCTTTCCCCGAACGACTATGCGGCACGTTTGAAGACCGCATGACCGAGGCGGGTCATGCGGTTGAGGGTCTTTGTGGCGCCCGATCTGGGCTTCGACGAGGGCTCTGCGATTGTATCCCGTTGCTGACTACCCTGCCATTCGGCCATGCTCGGCGATATGCTCTATGTGAGCGTTGCGCCCATCGCGTAGGCCGGGAACAGCGGTAATTAGTGGCGGGATGGTGATCTCGACATCGGGTCAGAACTTTTGGGTCAAGCAATCGGAAACTACGGTGCCATCATAAGCGGCGTCCGCCAGAACGCGGGTCACCTGGCTTGCGATCCCCACGATGAGGTCGGGCAAGGCGGTTTCGTCGCCGATCTGGTCTGTGGTCAACAGTGAGGCGACGATCTCACCGCTGTCCGGGTCATACCCGATGTGCAGTTGACGCCAGGATTTGCGGGTCTTTCACGTGCCATGCTTTTCGTCCTGCCAGCCCGAACCGCGATGGATCTTCAGGCCTGTGCTATCCACGATCAGCGTGGTGGGGCCACTGGATTGTGGCCTTTCGTCCACGACCGAGAGGTCAATCGCCCGCCGCGATAAGGTCGAGAAGTCTGGAACCGGCAACTCCACGCCCATCAGTCCAAGTAGCGACCGGACGAACTCTTGGGTCTGATGCAACGGCTGGTGAAAGATCAGCCCCCGCGTCAGACACGTCTCAATCGCGAAGTCCGAATATTTTGGCTGACCACCGCGACCCTTTCGCTTCGGCGCTGACCATCGCCCGGCAGCCCCGGCCTCAAGCCAGATCGTAACGTCTCCGCGACGGCGCAGAGCCTCGTTGAAATCCGACCAATTCGTCACCGTGTATTTCGCCTTGGAAAACTTATCGCGTCGACCAGCGTTGAATATATG
>CAZTUG010000135.1:0-5729 GCA_964615955.1 uncultured Roseicyclus sp. | reverse complement strand
CTCGCCGTGGCCCGCGTGATCGAACATATCAAGGCCTCCGCCCGCGAAGTCGCGGACAGCGACGAAGTCGCACAGGTCGGCACCATCTCCGCCAATGGCGAGAAGGAAATCGGCCGCCAGATCGCGGATGCGATGCAGAAGGTCGGCAATGACGGTGTCATCACCGTGGAAGAGAACAAGGGCCTGGAGACCGAAACCGAGGTCGTCGAAGGGATGCAGTTCGACCGCGGCTACCTGTCGCCCTACTTCGTCACCAATCCCGACAAGATGGTCGCCGAGCTGGAAGACTGCATGATCTTGCTGCACGAGAAGAAACTCTCGTCGCTGCAGCCGATGGTGCCGTTGCTCGAATCGGTCATCCAGTCCGGCAAGCCGCTGCTGATCATCGCGGAAGACGTCGAAGGCGAGGCCCTGGCCACGCTGGTCGTCAACAAGCTGCGTGGCGGCCTGAAGATCGCCGCCGTGAAGGCACCGGGCTTCGGGGATCGTCGCAAGGCGATGCTGCAGGATCTGGGCATCCTGACCGGCGGTCAGGTGATCTCGGAAGATCTCGGCATGAAGCTCGAGAACGTGACGATGGACATGCTCGGCAATGCCAAGCGCGTCACCATCACCAAGGACGAGACCACCGTGATCGACGGCGCCGGCAACAAGGCCGAGATCGAGGCCCGCGTGTCGCAGATCCGTGGTCAGATCGAAGAGACGACGTCCGACTACGACAAGGAAAAGCTGCAGGAGCGGGTTGCCAAGCTGGCAGGCGGCGTTGCCGTGATCCGCGTCGGCGGCATGTCCGAAATCGAAGTGAAGGAGCGCAAGGACCGCGTCGATGACGCCCTGAACGCCACCCGCGCGGCGGTTCAGGAAGGCATCGTCGTCGGCGGCGGTGTGGCGCTGGTTCAGGCCGGCAAGACGCTGGACGGGATGGTTGGCGACAACGACGACCAGACCACCGGCATCTCCATCGTCCGCAAGGCGCTGGAAGCGCCGCTGCGTCAGATCGCCGAGAACTCGGGCGTCGACGGCTCGGTCGTGGCGGGCAAGATCCGCGAATCGAGCGATCCGAAGTTCGGGTTCAATGCGCAGACCGAAGAATATGGCGACATGTTCAAGTTTGGCGTCATCGACCCGGCCAAGGTGGTGCGTCACGCGCTGCAGGACGCGGCCTCGGTCGCCGGTCTGCTGATCACGACGGAAGCCATGATTGCCGACAAGCCTGCCAAGGAAAACGTTGGCGGCGGCGGCATGCCCGACATGGGCGGCATGGGCGGCATGATGTAAGGGCAGGTTTCCTTCAGGAAATGTGCCCGTCACCCCGGCAGGGTCGTTTTTCAAGGCAAACGATCCCGAGGGGGGACAACATCAAATACCAGATCCAGGCAAAGGCCCCCGCGGGGGCCTTTGTCATGCGGGCTGCCGCGCGCCATTGCCCTGCATGTTCAGCCTCCCGAACTGCAATCCCTTCCATACAGCCGTGCCCTTTCCTTTCGCCGCTCCGCCTGCCAGTTTCGCGCAAGCTACAGGAGGCAACCATGGACAGGATCGGCGTCATCGGACTTGGCCGCATGGGCAGCGCCATCGCGGCGCGATTCGCGGCACGGGGCGCAGGTGTGACAGGCTGGACCCGATCGGGCCTTGCCGATGCCCGCGCCGCAGAGCTTGGTATCGCGCAGGCCGAAACGCTCCCGGATCTGGTGGCGGCCTCCGATATTCTCGTGACGAGCCTCTTTGACGACGCGGCCGTGGCCGAGGTTCTCGACACGCTCCTGACCTGCGACCTGCGGGGCCGCCTGATCGTCGAGACCAGCACCGTGATCCCGGCCCTGCTGACCGACCGGATCGCCGCCCTCCACGCCAAGGGTGCCGACGCGGTCGATGCGCCCATCTCGGGCGGACCCGAGATGGTGCAGGCAGGCACCTGCGGCATCTTCATCGGCGGCAGCGCTGCGGCGGCATCGCGCGCCGAAGCCGCGCTTGCGGCCATCGGCGCGCGCATCTTCCATGTCGGCCCGTTGGGCACCGGGCTGGTGATGAAGACCATCAACAATGCGATGATGCAGACCTATGCCGCCGGGCTGCGGGAAATGCTGCCCGTCGCCAAACGCGCCGGTCTGTCGCTGGAGATGGCGTTGAGCATCCTCTGCGGCGGTCCGGCGGGCATGCCGATGATCCGCGACCGCTTGCCCAAGATCCTTGGCTCCGATCCGGTGGTCGGCTTCCCGATGACGGCGGTGGTCAAGGACCATGACGTGTTCCTCCGCGTCGTGGAAAGCTACGGGCTGCACGCACCCGTTCTGGCGATGGCGGGCGAGATGCAACGCGCGTCCGTCGCTGCGGGGCTCGGTGACGCGGATCCCGGCCATGCCATCGCAGCGGCCTATGCGAAGGGCTGACCTGCCCGACGGGGGCCTGCCCGACTTGTGCCTGAAGGGGGCCGCGGTGCTGACCGATGACGGGCTGGACCTGCGCCCCGTCAGCTTGTCGGGCGGCCTGATCGCGGCGGAAGGCGGGCGCGCCGTCGACGCGACGGGCTACCTGATCCTGCCGGGCATCATCGACCTGCACGGCGACGGGTTCGAACATCACATGGCGCCGCGCCGGGGCGCGCAAACCGATCCGGCACTGGGCCTGCGCGCGGTGGAGGCCGAATTGGCCGCCAATGGCATCACGACCGCCGTTCTGGCGCAGTTCTTCTCCTGGGAGGGTGGCATGCGCGGCCCGGACTTCGCCGAAACCCTCGCGCGGGCCGTGTCCGGTCACGATGGCCTCACCGATCTGCGCGTCCAGTTGCGGCTGGAGATCTCCCTGTCGGATGAATTCGACCGCGCCCGTGCGTTGATCGAGGCGGCGGGGATCGGCTATGTCGTGCTCAACGATCACCTTCCCCACACGGCGTTGGCGCAAGGCAGGCGCCCGCCGCGCCTGACAGGCCAAGCGCTCAAATCCGGCCGCGCGCCCGAGGCGCATCTGGCCCTGCTCCAGCGCCTCCACGATGGCCTGCCCGCGGCGCGCGACGCGCTCGCGCTCCTGACCAATACCCTCGGGGCGCGCGGCGTCCGCCTCGGCAGCCACGACGACAGCACCCCGGAAGACCGCGCCAGGTTTCGCGCGCTTGGCGCCGACATCTGCGAGTTTCCCGAAACCCGCGCCGCCGCGCAGGCCGCGCGCGATGCCGGCGAACCTGTCGTGATGGGCGCGCCCAACGTGGTGCGCGGCGGATCGCATGACGGCAAGGTCCGGGCCGGGGACCTGATCTCGGACGGGCTGGTCACGGCGCTGGTCTCCGACTACCACTACCCGTCGCTGCACCGTGCGGCGTTGAAACTGTGGCATTCGGGGATGGCGATGCAAGACGCATGGGGGCTGGTGTCGGCGGGTCCGGCGGCGATCATGGGTTGGCACGACCGGGGTCGGCTTGCACCCGGCTTGCGCGCCGACATGGTGGTGATGGATGCCGAACGCCACCGGATCGAAGGCGTGTTCTGCGCCGGTCGCATCGCCCATCTGACCGGGGGCCTCGCGGCCCGGATGATCGGTGCGGGATGCGCCTGATCGCCCTGACCAGCGTGGTGATGGTGGCCTTCGCGGCGAATTCCGTGCTCAACCGCATGGCCGTGGGCGCGGGCGAGATCGACGCGGTCACCTTCGCGATCATTCGCGCCGTCGCGGGGGCGATGACGCTGGCGGTGCTTGTCCTGGCGCAGCGCCGGGGCCTGCCGCTGCTGCGCCCGGCCCGGATCGTGGGCGCGGGCAGCCTTGCGCTCTACCTGATCGGGTTCTCCATCGCCTATGTCCATATCGACGCGGGCCTGGGCGCGCTGCTGCTGTTCGGCGGCGTGCAGGTCACGATGTTCGTCGGCAGCGCCATGGGCGGCGAGCGTCCGCCCGCCCGGCGCTGGATCGGATCGGGGCTGGCGCTGGCGGGGCTGGCCTGGCTCGGCTGGCCAAGCGGGCAGGCGGCCTTGCCGCCGGTGGCCACCGGCGCGATGCTTCTGGCGGCGCTCGGGTGGGGCGTCTACAGCCTCGCGGGGCGCAGGGCCGCCGACCCGATGGCCGAAACGGGGGCGAATTTCATCCTTGCCGTGCCGCTGCTGCTGGTGCTGCCCCTGCTGCTGCCCGCACAGGTCGATGCCACGTCCGCCACGCCGACCGGCCTGATCCTTGCGGGGATCGCGGGGGCGCTGACTTCGGGGCTTGGGTATGCGCTGTGGTATGCGGTGCTGCCCCGGCTTGGCGGCAGCGTCGCGGCGCTGGTGCAACTGACGGTGCCGGTGATCGCCATGGGCCTGGGCGTGGCGGTGTTGGGCGAGGTCGTGACATGGCGGATGATCGGCGCGGGCGCGCTGACGCTGGGCGGCATCGCCTACGGCCTTGGCGCGTTTCAGCGCAGGATCGGCTCCAGCGGATCGTAGAGGAGACCCGCCCCCCAGGCGACCTCGGCCAGGCTGTCGGGCTTGACGCGCAGCCGGGACAGTTCCTGGCGCGTGACAAGGCGCCGCTCGGTCACGACACCTTCCGGATCGGTCCATGCCTGCAACGGGTCGCCCGACACCAGCGTGACGCGGAAGTAGATATCGACCTGGTGGAAGTCGCGCGGCTGGTCGTGGAATTCGTTGACAAGGCAGGGCGCGCCCACGGCGATGACCAGCCCGGTTTCCTCGTGGAATTCGCGGATCAGGTTGTCGGGGAGCGAGGCATGCGGCTCCACCCCGCCGCCCGGCGCGCACAGCAGGTCCGACTTGGCCGTGGGCCAGGCATTCACCAGCAACAGGCGGTCGTCGATCAGCAGCAAACCGCGAACGGCGAGGCGGACCGGGCGCATGGGGTCGCGTGGGGCGGCGCGGGCCTGGGTGCGGGCTTGGGCGAGGGCCGGGGTGAGGGGCGGCGTGCGGGCCGGGGTGAGAGCCGGGGTGCGGGGCGGGGTGCGGGGCATGGCGGGACCCTGACGCGCCTGACCGGCAGAGGCAAGGATTCCCGCCGCCGGTGCAATCGCACCCTCGCCGTGGGTCCGGATTGCCGTTAATATCGGGACATGCGCGCCCTGTTCGTTCCCCTCGCCCTCCTGCTGAGCGCCGCAGCCGCCGCACGCGCCGATTGCGTGGTTCTGTTGCACGGGCTGGCGCGTACCGAGACGTCCCTTTTCCTGCTGCAGGAGCGGTTGGAGGCCCTGGGCTACCAGGTGGAAAACAGTGGCTACGCCTCGACCCGGGCCACCATCGCCGACCTCGCCAACGAGACGATTCCCCCCGCCCTGGCGCGCTGCGGGCCGCAACGGGTGCATTTCGTGACGCATTCGATGGGCGGCATCCTCGTGCGCTACTGGCTGGGGCGGAACGACCAGCCGCGTCTGGGCCGGGTGGTGATGCTGGCACCGCCCAATGGCGGCTCGGAACTGGTGGATGTGTTCGGTCCGCTGGAGCCGTTCGAATGGCTCAACGGGCCAGCGGGGCAACAGCTCGGCACCGGCGAGGGCGACCTTGTCAACCGCCTGGGCGCGGTGAATTTCGAATTGGGCGTGATCGCCGGGAACCGGTCGCTCAACCCGATCTATTCGGCCCTGATCCCGGGACCGGACGACGGCAAGGTCGGGGTGGACCGCACCTTCGTCGAGGGGATGGCCGATCATATCGTTCTGCCCGCGACCCATACCTTCCTGATGAACAACCCGCTGGTCATCGCTCAGGTCGAGGCGTTTCTGGCGAGCGGGGCGTTCGATCACGAATTGACGGTGA
>CAZTUG010000134.1:0-6071 GCA_964615955.1 uncultured Roseicyclus sp. | reverse complement strand
AGAGCATGGCGATCGGTTCGACCGCCGCCGCCTTGTGCGAAATCGCGCGCCGTCCCGTGCTGATGGTGCCGCTCAACGAAAGCGAGACCTGACCCATGCGTATCCTGTTTCTCTGTGTTGCCAACTCCGCCCGCAGCCAGATGGCCGAAGGGCTCGCCCGCGCAATCCTCCCAGCTGAGGTCGAGGTGGCCAGCGCAGGCTCCGAGCCCGGCAGTCTCAATCCCCTCGCGGTGGACGCCCTTTCCGAGGTCGGGCTCGACATCTCGGGTCATCGCTCGAAGCCGCTAGCCGAGGTCTCGCCCGAAACCGCCGACCTGATCGTGACGCTCTGCGCCGAGGAGGTCTGCCCCTTTGTGCCCGGCCCGGTGAAGCGCCTGCACTGGCCGATCGCTGACCCGTCCGCCGCAGACGACATCGCCGCATTCCGCGCCACCCGCGACCAGATCAAGGGCCGGATCGAGGTTCTGGCGAAACTGCTGGACCTGCCCGAAGGCCCCCAAGGCACCGAGTTCCACGCCAGCATTCGGGTGCGCGATCTGGCGGCCAGCACCCGGTTCTATGGCTGGCTCCTGAACACCTGGCCCAAGGAATGGACACATCGTTACGCGACCTATCTCCGCCCGGATCTCGGCCTGAACTTCGTGCTGGTGGTCGCCGACGGGAAGGATCTGCACCACGATACGCTTTACCACCTTGGTATGGCGCTGCGGGACAAGGCCGCCGTGATCGAAGCCTACCACCGCGCCGTTGCCTTCGGCGCGCATGTCGAGAAACCCCCGCGCACAACATGGAAGGGCACGCCGCTTCACGAGTTGTGGCTGACCGATCCCGACGGAACGCTGATCGAGGTCTATGCAAGGCTGACCGATGCGGAGCTGGCGACCATGCCCGCCGATCAGGCGCCGGAATATCTGGTGCCCGGAACCGAACCCACAGAGTGAAGGGACAGACCAATGCTGGAGTACAATGTCTCGGCCCGTCGCATCGACAGCCACGGGTCCGAGGCGACAGCCAAGGATGCGCGGATCGTGCTGGACACCGACATGGCGGGCCGTCCTGACGCCTTCAACCCCGCCGAAAAGCTGCTGGCGAGCCTCGCAGCCTGCATCCTGAAAGGGACCGAGCGGGTGATCCCGATGCTCAAGTTCCAGCTGCGCGGCGTCACCGTCAGCCTGCACGGTATCCGGCAGGACAGCCCGCCGAAGATGGTGCGCATCGACTATGAGATCGTGGTCGATACCGACGAGACCGATGCGCGCCTCGACCTGTTGCTTCGCAATCTGCAAAAATACGGCACCATCATGAATACCCTGGCGGGGGCGACCGACCTTGTCGGCGCCATCCGTCGCAAGGACAGTTGAAATGACCCACACCCACAATCACACACCGCCCGCAGACCTTGGTCCGGCGTTCCGCTGGGCGGTCGGGCTCAACGTCAGCTATGTCATCGTCGAGGCGACGGCCGGTTTCCTGACCGGATCGCTTGCCTTGCTGGCCGATGCTGCGCACAACCTGACCGATGTGGCGGGGTTGCTGATCGCCTGGGGTGCGGCGGTGCTGGCCCAGCGTGCCGGGACCGCCAGTTACACCTTCGGCTTTGGCCGCGCGACCATTCTGGCGGCGATGTTCAACGCCATCGCCATCCTGATCGGCGTCGTCGTGGTGGTCTGGGAGGCGGCGCACCGCTTTCAGACCGTGGTCGAGGTGCCCGGTCTGACGATCCTGATCGTGGCGCTGGTCGGCATTGCCGTGAATACCGGCTCGGCGCTCCTGTTCCTGAAATCGCGCAAGGGCGATCTGAACGCAAACGGCGCGTTCCTGCACATGGCCGCCGATGCCGCAGTGTCCGGCGCCGTGGTGATTGCGGCCGCGGGGATCATGCTGACCGGCTGGCACTGGCTTGATCCCGCCGTGGCGATCGCCGTCAGTGTTCTGATCGCCTTCACCGCCTGGGGACTGTTGCGGGACTCGCTCAGGCTGGGCCTTGATGGCGTGCCGGAGGGCATCGACAGGCAGGCGGTCGCGACCTGGATCGGCGATCAACCGGGGGTCAGCAACGTGCACGACCTGCACATCTGGGCCCTGTCAACCACACGCACGGCACTGGCCGCGCATGTCGTCTGGCAAGGCTCCGACGCCGACGGTTTCCTCGACCATGTCACGGACGAGCTGGAGCATGACTTCGGCATCGGCCATGTCACGCTGCAACTGGAATCCGCGCCTTGCGAGCGGGCGGGCGCATGTCTGGCAAGCTGACCACAATCCGCCGATCCCGAAAGGATACGCCGATGACACCCCTGTCCGACCCCGAACTCCAGGCACTGTCCGATGCGCTGGACGACGAATACAAATCCTACGCCACCTATGCGCAGGTCATCTCCGACTTTGGTCCCGAGCGGCCCTTCGTGAACATCGTCGAGGCCGAGGCGCGGCACTTCTCGGCCTTGCTGGCGCTGTTCGACACTTACCGGATCACCCCGCCCGGGGACCGCTGGCGCGGTCATGCCCCGCGTTTTGCCAGCCTGCACGCCGCCTGCGTGGCCGCCGTGCAGGGCGAAACCCTCAATGTGGCGATCTATGACCGGGTTCTGACCAGCACGACCCGCCCCGATATCCTAAGCGTTTACAGCGCCTTGCGCGAAGCCTCGCTGGAGCGGCACCTGCCCGCCTTCCGGCGCTGCGCCGAACGGGGTGGGCGCTGATGCGCGCCGTGACATCCCATCCCGAAACCCATCTTGTCTCTCGCATCGGCTGGCTCAGGGCGGCGGTGCTGGGCGCAAATGACGGCATCGTCTCGACCGCGAGCCTGATCGTCGGCGTCGCGGCGGCCTCGGCTGCGACGTCCGAGGTTCTGGTCGCGGGGATCGCCGGACTGGTCGCGGGGGCGATGTCGATGGCGGCGGGCGAGTATGTTTCGGTCAGCTCGCAAGCCGACACCGAAAACGCAGACATGGACCGCGAGCGCGCGGAACAGACCAGTCAGCCCGCGTTCGAGCTTGATGAACTGACGCAGATCTACGTCGCCCGCGGAGTCGCGCCGGATCTGGCCCGGCAGGTCGCGGCCCAGATGATGGCCAAGGATGCGCTTGCCACCCATATGCGCGACGAGTTGGGGATTTCCGAAGTGACGACCGCGCGTCCCATTCAGGCGGCGCTGACCTCGGCGCTGACCTTTGCGATCGGTGCGGCGATGCCGCTGGCGATGGTCGTGGTTTCGCCCGCCGATCTGCTGGTCTGGACGGTGACCATCGCCTCGCTGTTGTTTCTGGCATTGCTGGGTGGCATCGGTGCCTATGCCGGAGGTGCGACGGTCTGGCGCGCAACCCTGCGTGTCACCTTCTGGGGGGCGCTCGCCATGGCGCTGACGGCCGGGATCGGGGCGCTGGTGGGCACAGCGGTATGACAGCAATTCTCAAGATCGAGAGCATGGCCTGACATGAATCAAGGCAGCACAGACACCACAGGCGCACAGAAATCCCATATCCCCCCAATCCCATCAAGGAACCTGACCATGTCAAAACTTGTCCTGCACATCTTCCACGCCGATCCGGCCGCGCTTGCCACCGTGCCCGCCCTGGCCGAACGCATCCACGGCGCCCCGCAAGGCAGCGCGCTTGAGGTTTATCTGTTCGGCCCGGCCGAGCAGGCGCTGGCGAATCCCGAAGCCAAGACCTTCAACGACCAGATCGACGCGCTGGTGAAATCGGGGGTGCGCGTTACGACTTGCATCGGCATCGCGCAGAAAATGGGGGCCGAGGCCGCCTTTACTGCACGCGGTCTGGCGCTCGAATCTGCCGCCATCGCCTTTCCCCGCTTTGCCGCCGAAGGCGCGACAGTCGTCAGTTTCTGAAGCGGCACAGCCGCAGTCCCAGCCGGTCAAGGCGGGTGAAAGGCGTTCAAAAGGCGGATAACATGACCCGACTGCCAAGCCGGGTACATGGCGTGAAACGGATATGGAGAAACCGATGATGCGATCTTTTATTCCAGACCGAGATGTCGAACCGGGTCGGGGCACAAGGCCGGGCCAACACCCGCCAGCCTGGGGCCCAATTCTGACAGGGATCACGGCAGCTTTGCGGGGTCTGATGTCCATCCGGATGTCACCTTCGCTCTTTTATCATGATTTTGTCGTCTATCCGGTGCTGATCTTGAGTTCGCTGGTTCTTGCCTTCAGGGGGGCCACCGTGTCGGAGGCGCTCCTCTCGGTCGCCACGATCCTGTTCGGATATGCCGTCTGGACTTTGGTCGAATACGCGCTTCACCGCATCATGCTGCATCATGTGCCGGGGCTTGCGGAGATGCACAAGGCGCACCATGACGCGCCCAAAGCCCTGATCGGCACACCAACGCTGATTTCGCTGATGGCGTTCGCCGGTCTCGCCTTCTGGCCTGCGGTGGAACTGGCTGGCCTTCGCCTCGCTTCGGCGGGAATGGCAGGGCTGCTGGCGGGGTATCTGTCCTACACTCTGGCCCATTTTGCCATTCACAACCTGTCCATGGGCAGGTCACGCTGGGCGCCCACCCTGAAGCGTCACCATGCCTTGCATCACTATCGCGGTGATGAACGGAATTTCGGCGTGACGACCCGGATCTGGGGCCGTCTGTTTGGCACCTTTGTTCAGTAGGGCCGTTCGGGTGAGGCCGAGGGGTTTGCAGTTGTAATAGCGCCAGACCATGCCCCCCTTGCCGATCAGTGGCGCCTCGGAACGGAGACCCGAAAATGACGTGGCGCGATGCAAAGGTCTGGACGACAAATACCGCCTTGATACAGGCCCTTGGCCTGATCGCCGGGCTTTGGGTGGTGTCCGATCTTGGCTATTACCTGATCCTGCCGCGGCTGAGCCTGATCCCCGACTACAACCAAAGCCCGGTGTCCATCGCCACCTACTATTTCTTCTGGGTGGGGGTGGCGGTGATCCTGTTCTTTCGCATCTACTGCACCTGGCCAGTCTACGCCAAGTGGATCGCGTTTGAAAACCGCCCCCTCAGTCTTGCGCTGTGGATCGGGTTCTTTGCCGCAGCCACCACCTTCACCGGCGTGATCCTGCCCGCCCTGCCGCCCTTCCAGTGGCCCGCGGAATGGGGGACGCCACCGGATCTGCCGCTGGCCAACACGCTTTACTTCCTGCCGAAATCCATCGAGATCCTGTTTCAGCAGCTTCTGGTGATCGCCCTGGTTCTGACGCTGGCGGCCGAAGGCTTCAGCCTGCGCAAGACCTCGATCTTCTGCGCCCTCATGTTTGGCGGGGTGCATGTGCTTCTGGTGTTCGATCAGGTGCCGTGGAGCTTTGTGATCCGCTTTGTCGTGCTGGCGACCGGGTTCGGGCTGGTGTTTCCGGTGCTGATCCTGCGGGTGCGCAACGGCTTTGCCTATGCCTATGCGCTGCATTGGGGCTATTACGCGCTGACCATCTATCTGGCCCGCGCGGTGGGGCCGGGCACGGTGCTGAGCTACATCACCGCGATGTTCGGAGCGTGACGGATCGGGATCAACCCGCTGACCGGGAGAAAAGTGTTGATGTGTGAACTTCTTGGCCTTTCCAGCAATCTTCCCGCCAAGCTTAACTTGTCGCTGACACGACTGGCCGAACATGGCGGGCCGCCGACCTCGATCCGCGATGGCTGGGGCGTCGCCTGGTATGAAGGTGCCGACATCCGGCTGATCAAGGATGCCGGCCCCGCCGATACCAGTGACTGGCTGCGCTTTATCGGTCAGCATGATCTGCGCAGCAACATCGTGATGGCGCATATCCGCAGGGCAACGATGGGCGCGCCCACCTATCGCAATGCGCAGCCTTTCGTGCGTGAGCTGGCGGGGCGTATGCACAGCTTCGCCCATAACGGCTGGCTGCCCGACATCATCGAGACGCCCGGTTTCCGGTCATCCCGTTTTGCGCCGGTTGGTGAGACGGATTCGGAACAGGCTTTTTGTGCCTTGTTGGAACGGCTGAGCACGATCTGGAGGGGACCGCACGAGATCCCACCGCTTGCACGCCGGCTTGAGATCGTGACGGCCTTCGCGCGTGAAATTCGAGCCCTCGGCCCCGCAAACTTTCTTTACTCGGATGGCG
>CAZTUG010000133.1:0-6133 GCA_964615955.1 uncultured Roseicyclus sp. | reverse complement strand
GTGCATCATCGCGAAGCATTCGAGCATGCGCTCCCGGACGCCGGGACTTTCGCTGGCCGCCCTTGGGCGAAGCCAGCGTGATCTCTGCCCCGGCGTCCTTGAAGACGTAATAGGGGGCGGCGAACTCCTCGAGCCAGAAACCGGTCTTTTTTCCCGTGTCGCCAAGTTTGTTTTGCGATGTCAGAACCAGATGAATTTTCATAGGGTTGTCGCCTTTTGATGGATTTGTGTTTCAGACGGTCAGCTTGACGACACGCTTGCCGAAAGCCTCGCCCTTGAGCAGCCCGACGAACGCCGCCGGGGCGCGTTCCAAGCCGTCGATCATTTCCTCGCGGTATTGAACTTTTCCAGCTTTCACCCACGCGCCCATCTGCTTGGCGAACTCCGGGTAGAGGTGACCAAAGTCATCGAAGACGATGAAACCGCGCATCGTCATTTGTTTGCGAAGGATCGCGCCCATCAGCAAGCTCATGCGATCCGGCCCGTCAGGCAGCGCGGTCGCGTTGTATTGCGAGATCAGGCCACAAACCGGGATACGGGCTTTTGGGTTCAGCAGTGGAAGAACCGCGTCGAAAACAGCGCCGCCGACATTCTCGAAATAGATGTCGACGCCGTCAGACGCCGCCTCCTTCAGCGCGGCTTGAAACCCGTCCGCTTTGTAGTCGATACAGGCGTCAAACCCCAGAGTGTCGACCACATGGGCGCATTTCTGAGGCCCGCCCGCAATCCCGACAACGTGCAGCCCGAGGATCTTGCCAATCTGACCCACGGTAGCCCCCACCGGGCCGCTTGCCCCGGCGACGACCAGCGTCTCGCCCTTCTTTGGCTGGCCGATCTGCGTCAGGCCCGCCCACGCGGTCAGGCCCGGCATCCCCAGCACACCCAGCGCCCAGGACGGATTTTCGGGCGACTTGCCCATATTGATCACACCGGCGCCGTCGGACAGGGCGTAGTCCTGCCATCCGCTGAACGCCTGCACCCAGTCGCCCTGCGCAAAGCCCGCCACGTCGGACGACACGACCTGCGCGACGGCGCCGCCGACCATGACGGCGCCGATCTCGACCGGCGCGGCATAGGACGGCGCGTCGCTCATTCGGCCGCGCATGTAGGGGTCCAGCGACAGATACTCGTTGCGCAGCAACATCTGACCCTTGCCGGGGGTCGCCACGTCTTCGGTTTCAAGCCGAAGGGTGGCGTCGTCCGGCTCGCCCTTGGGGCGCTTGGCGAGGACGAACTTGCGGTTCTGTTTCTTCGATTGCGTCATCGTGTGGGTCCTTTTCAGACCTGACTATGGGAGTGATCGACAGACTGCTGGCGTCAAAGCCTCACGGACGCGCGCGCATGCTGTCGATCAGACGTTGAAACCACGTCCTTGCGGTTTCCAGAGTGTGGCTCTCCTCCACAAACAGGCGCAGGGAACTGAATTGTTCTTCAAAAAGGCCACCTTTGCGCAAATCGGCGGGTTGCTCATCCAAACCAAGCGGCAGGATGTTTTCGAGATAGGTTCCGCCCAAAAGGCGCCGAAGCAGGCCCTCGCCCAGGAACGCGTTGTCATTGTTGAGGGTTCGTGTCGCGCGCAGAAGGCGGCGAATGTCGTACTGGCCGGGATAGATATCGGGAACCTGCTTCTTGACGCCGAGCAGGCTGTAGACCCCGATGCGCGCCGTCCGCACCGAACTTTCCAGCGTGAACACGACGTCATTGTGGGTTTCGACAAACTGACCGAGACAGGCCAAGTTGGTGCTTCCTTGCGGCACAGGCCACGGACGGTCGCCACGGGCGCGGGGCATGAACTGCGCAGTTATATAGGGCATCAGCGCCGTACGCACCGTTGTGGCGGCGATCACCTCCTCGAGCTGATCGATCAGGCCAAGCTGAAAGCACAGCTCGGTGAGTATCTCGACGCCTGTGCATTGCGGCATCGGCTTATTGACGTAGTCTCCGGGCTTGTCCATCAGCAACGCAAACACCCACGGCACGATCACATCCTTGGGCTGATCGAGAAAATGGGGTTGGCGGTTGACCGTGAAACTCATCAGCCACGCAGAGTCGGTGAAAGTGATGATGCCGCCCGTCACCGTATTGCCGGAATAGGGATCGTTGACCGACAATTCCTTGATTTTGTCGATCAGCGGTGACGGCTTGCAGGTCAGTGTGGCGGATTCCCAGGTTGACCTGGGCACATCCCCGCAAAATTTCTCTGGTCGCCCAAAATTGGGGGATTTTCGGGCAAGGTTTTTCCATAGCTTCCACGCCATGCCGACCGCGGCGTCCTGCTCGCCTACGCGCAGCGTTGGAACCGAATTGTCATCCCCATAGGCGGTATCCTCGACAATGGACGCGAGGGTCACCAAGATCAGGTCCTGCGGACCGAGCTTGATCGTCTGCTCGCCGTCGTCCGTGCTGCACTGGATTGCGGTGGTGGTCAGGGCTTCGTCGCTGACGTCCATCTCAAAATCCGTCACGATCGTATCGTACTGGGTCCTGACCCCTTGATCCTTCAGCCAGGCCGCCAAAGGTCGAATGAAGCTATCATATTGATTGTATTTGGGAAAGACGAGCGCCGTCATGTCGCTCAGCCCGTCCATGAGATGCAGGAAGCGGTGCATGTAGAGCTTCATCTCAAGCACTGAATGCCAATTCTGAAACGCGAACATGGTGCGCCAGAACGTGTAAAAATTGGTCTTCAGAAAGCCTTCGCTGAACCATGTCTCCACGGTGATATCGTCCAGATCCTCCTTTCGCGCCAGAAACAGCCGAACGAGTTCAAGCTGCTGCAGCTTGCTGAGACCCATGGTCGAGAAATCGCCGATCTCGCCTTGTTTCTCCATAAGCCGAGCCTTCGACCAATTCTTGTCGACATCGTTCACGATCCGGAATTCATCGAGCACCGTGAAGGGCGGGGGAAGTTCCAATGCGGGGATCTCGGAGAAGACATCCCAGAAATTCTGATAGGTCATCTCCATCTCGCGGCCGCCGCGGACGAGATAGCCGTCCTCTGGATTGCCGGCGCCATCGAGCGCTCCGCCCTCGATCTTTTGCGATTCCAGGATCGTGATGTTCCCGGCCGGCATATGGCCGTCGCGGATCAGGAAGAAGGCGGCGGACAGGCCGCCTATCCCGCCGCCCACAATATAGGCGCGGCGATCTGCGACGCCCTCGGTCGGAAGCGGGCGGTTGTTGACATAGCTCCCGTGCAGATCGACCGGCGGCAGCGGTGTGTCGCGACCGTTGTGCAGGTGTCTGGCCGATGCATCAGGCGCCACATCCACCGCCCGCGCCGCCATGGCGTCGATATGGGGCTTGAGGCGAGACGCATCTATCTTCAGTGGGTCGGGGCGAGCCATGGCGGCCTCATGTCAAAGGAATATTTCCGTTCGCGCGCGAGGTTGGCCGGGTTCTTGCCCCAGCCAACGCGCCTGTTGAGCCTGAGAGGCGTTGAGGGCGTGACGCGCGATCACGGCAGGAAGATCGACTTGACGTTGACGAATTCCTTCATGCCAAAGCCGCCGTGCTCGCGTCCGTAGCCGGAATCCTTGACCCCGCCGAACGGCATGTTCGGATCGGCCGCCCCGAACGCGTTGATCCGGATCATGCCCGTGTCGAAGTGGTTGCGCGCCAGTTTCAGCGCGCGGTCCTCGTCATTGCAAAAGATCCCGCCGCCCAAACCGTAGCGGCTTTCATTGGCCAGACGCATGGCGTCTTCGTCGTCCTTCGCGCGGATGATCGACGCGACAGGACCAAAGATCTCGTCGTCGTAAGCCGGCATTCCGGGGGCGAGATCGGCCAGCACCGTGGCGGGGTAGTATGCGCCCTTGCGATCCGGCGCTTCGCCGCCGCACAGGATCGTCGCCCCCTTGGCGACGCTGTCGTCCACCTGGCCCTTGACCGTGTCGAACTGCTCCTCGCTGGACAGCGGGCCAAGTTGGCTGGCGTCTTCCGTAGGATCGCCGATGACGATACATTTCATTTGATCGACGAAGGCGCTGACAAAGGCGTCGTAAACCTTTTCCGTCACGATGAACCGCTTGGCGGAAACGCACGTCTCGCCGTTATTGTAGAGTCGACCCATGACCGAGTATTTCACCGCCGTCTCGATATCGGCATCCTCCAGCACGAGGTAGGCGTCGTTCGATCCAAGTTCGAGCACGGTCTTTTTCAGCGCTCTGGCGGCCGTGGCGCCAATATGCCGCCCGGCCTTGTCGCTGCCCGTCATCGTGACGGCACGGACCTTGGGGTGGGCGATCAGCTTGTCGCTGGTGTCGTGATCGATCACGATGACCTGAAACAGATCCTCGGGCAGGCCCGCCTCGATGCACAATTCACGCAGGCGCAGACCGGAGCCGGTGCACAGGCTGGCGTGCTTCAGGACGCAGCCGTTGCCCGCCATCAGATTGGCGGCGAGTACGCGGACCGGCTGGTAGAAAGGAAAATTCCACGGCTGGATCGAGTAAATGACGCCAAGCGGCTGATAACTGACGACCCCGCGCTTTCCATCGGGGCCGTATGTGCGCTCCTCATCAGCCAGCGCGTCGGGACCGTTTTGAGCGGTGTAGTCACAGATCGCGGCGCAGCTCTCGATTTCAAGATGTCCGTCTTTCAAGAGCTTGCCGGTTTCCCGTGTCATCAGGGCGGCCAGATCATCGGCATGGTCGCGCAGCGTCGCGCCGATCTTCGTCAGATAATAGGCCCGGTCCTGATGTGTCCGCTTCCGCCATTCCAGAAACGCCGCATGGCAGGCCTCAACCCGGTCCGTCGCTTCCTGCTCGGTCATCACGTCGTAGGTCTGGATTTCGTCCTCGGTAGCGGGATTGATGGTGGTGATCGTCGACATGGCGGCTCCATCCAGAATTTGGTGACGGAACGCAGAGCGCTTCGATACGTTCCTTTCCCGCATCGGCAGAATGCGCATAAGCTCCACCCCCAAAGTCGCTAATATTCGTGCGAACTTGGGCAAGTCGGATCGGATGTGTGGCGCGACAATCTGGGTGATGTGCGCCGTCGCATCCTGATCGTCGCGCCGCACGGATGCAACCGAACTGGCGCAAGCACGTTGGTCCGTACGCTAGCGTCGAAAAAAGGATGCAAGATGAGCGCAAAGGCACTTTTCATCACGGGCGCCTCGAGCGGGATCGGGGCGGCGACGGCGCATGCTGCAGTTGCGCATGGCTGGCGCGTCGGGCTGTTTGCACGATCCAAAGACAAGCTGAATGCTCTCGTCGATGAACTTGGCGAGGCGGCGGTCGCTTTGCCAGGTGACGTGTCAGACCTTGATACCCTGAAGGCGGCGATGGCGACTTTCGTTGGCGAGACCGGCGGCATGGATGCGGCCTTCGCCAACGCCGGCATGGGGATCTCGGTCGCTGGCACCGAGGCGGGCGACCCGGCGGAATGGGAGCGGATGATCGGCGTGAACGTCCTGGGCGTCCTCTGGACCGTCAAGGCCGCGATGCCGCATCTGAAGCAGCGGGCTGGGCATCTCCTGCTGACCGGATCGGCCGCAGGACGGCGCCATCTCTCCGGATCGGTTTACGGCGCGACGAAATGGTTCGTGCACGGTTATGGCGGCAATCTGTCGGAGGAAATGAAGTCTTTCGGGGGCCGGTGCACCGTGATTGCGCCGGGCATGGTCAATACGGCGTTCTTTGACGAGCCAAAGCCCGACAAGTTGCAGCCGGAAGACGTGGCTAAAGCCGCGATCTTCGCCCTCGAATCCGACCCGCGCTGCGCCGTGAATGAGATTTTTCTGATGCCGACTCAATAAATCAGTTTCAGATTCATGTAACGCAAGAGAGGCGAGTCAAACGCTGGAAATGATGGTCGCATTTTGCGGTTTAGGAAGGAAGCGATGGCTGGGGTCGCTGTAGTTGTTTCTTGCTGGCGCACGCAGTGTATGTCCCAACCTGGACCGTTCTCGCTGACACATCGAGTTCGATATTGGGGAACAGCCGCCACCCAAAGTGATGGGATTGGCCCCCGGCAGCATGCTCGGCTCGGCGACGGTGATGACGGCCGACGGGTCACTCCCGGAAGGCGCCCGACATCACCGATCTCCCGGAAACGGCTGGTCGCTGGGCGGAGGGCAGACCCCGATGGACGGCCATTCGCGCGAGCGGCGGGCGCATCCTCAAGA
>CAZTUG010000132.1:0-6174 GCA_964615955.1 uncultured Roseicyclus sp. | reverse complement strand
AATACGATCTCGACGTGTTCAACATCGTCGCGGTGGACGATTTCAACATGGGCGCAATGGAGAACAAGGGGCTGAACATCTTCAACTCCAAATACGTGCTCGCCTCGCCCGAGACCGCGACCGATCGGGACTATGCCTTTATCGAGGCCATCGTGGCCCATGAATACTTCCACAACTGGACCGGCAACCGCATCACCTGCCGCGACTGGTTCCAGCTGTGCCTGAAGGAGGGATTGACCGTCTTTCGCGACCAGCAATTCAGCGCGGACATGCGTTCCGCCCCCGTCAAGCGGATCGAGGATGTGCTGCAGTTGCGCGCGCGCCAGTTCCGCGAGGATGCGGGGCCGCTGGCCCATAACGTGCGCCCGGAATCCTATATCGAGATCAACAACTTCTACACCGCCACGGTCTACGAAAAGGGGGCGGAGGTGATCCGGATGCTGCGCACCTATATGGGGGCAGAGCTTTATCGTGCAGGTGTGGACCTCTATTTCGACCGCCATGACGGGCAGGCCTGCACCATCGAGGATTGGCTTGCCTGTTTCGAGGAGGTTGCGGGCACCGACCTGAGCCAGTTCAAGCGTTGGTATTCTCAGGCCGGCACGCCTCGGGTGACGGCAGACTGGCGGCGCGAAGGCGACATCTTGCATATGGACCTTGCCCAACAGGTGCCATCGACTCCGGACCAGCCGATGAAGGAACCCGCTAAGATCCCGGTGATGATCGGCCTTCTGGCGGACGACGGAACCGAGATCCTGCCGTCCACCCTGATCGATCTGGACGGCCCATCGCGTGCGCTGCGGTTCGATCTGGTCGAGCTTGGCGGCGGTCGCGCGCCCGATCATGTCGTGCCGTCGCTTCTGCGCGGCTTTTCCGCGCCGGTCGTGCTCCATGCAGACCTCACAACGTCGGACCGGACCGTCTTGCTGGCCCATGACACCGACCCCTTCAACCGGTGGGAGGCCGCGCGCAGCCTGCTGACAGAGGTGCTGGTGGACCACATCCTGACCGGCAAGCCGACCGAGGCGATGGTGGCCCTGCGCAAGGATGTGTTCGACGCCATCGCCACCACGTTGGCGGATGAAGCCCTCGACCCAGCCTTCCGGGCGCTGGTTCTGGCCTTCCCGTCCGAAGACAACCTGGCGCAGGCGATCGTGGATCGGGGCGCGGTGCCGGACCCGACCCGGATCTATGCCGAGCGGGAGCAGCAGGTGGCCCTGCTCGGGCACACGCTGGAGCCGCTGCTGACCCGGCTCTACCACGCCAACGACCCCGGCGCCGAGTACAGTCCCGATGCGACCGCCGCCGGTCGGCGCGACCTGCGCAACACCGTGCTGCGGTTCGTGTCGGCGGCCGACCTGTCGCTGGCGCGCGCCCAGTTCGCGGGTGCCCGCAACATGACCGACCAGATCGCCGCCCTCGCCTGCCTGATCGGCGGCGGCGACACGGATGCCGCGACCGCGTTCGAGGCGCAGTGGCGCGACGACCGGCTGGTGATGGACAAGTGGTTCATGCTGCGCGTCTCCAGCACCTCGCCCGAACGCGCGCTGGAGGTGGCCCAGGCGCTGACCCGCCACGCCCTGTTCGACTGGAAGAACCCCAACCGCTTCCGCGCCCTGATGGGGGGCCTGACCGGCGGCAACCCGGCAGCGTTCCACGCGCCCTCCGGCGCAGGCTACCGCTTCGTGGCCGATTGGTTGATCCGGCTGGACGGAGCCAACCCTCAGACGGCGGCGCGCATGTCGACGGCCTTCGAGACCTGGGCGCGCTACGATGCCGACCGGCAGGCACTGATCCAGGGCGAGTTGGCGCGGATCTCTGCTGCGCCGGGGTTGAGCCGGGACCTGTCGGAAATGGTTGCGCGGATGCGCGGCTGAACCCGACGCGCCAAGACAGTGCCGCTCAGAGCAACAATTGCGTGGCGGTCCAGACCAACCCGATCAGCACTGGCTGGTGCAGAAGGTAGATGATCAGGCTGTGACGCCCCGGCAGGCCCGCAAGACGCGCGGCGCGGCCGGGGCTGTCGGTGGTGAACGCTGCCAGGACGCCGCTTTGACTTGCCAGTTTCGCCATGGCAATTCCGGCCAGAAACGGCGCGAACCATGGAAAGATCGGCTCGTAGTCCACCGTGCGCAACGGCATGGTCTGCAATCCCGTCCACCAGAACCACGGCGCGTTGAAGACGTCCGAGCGTGCGACATCGGGTGCGAAGAACACTGTCACCGCCAACACCGCGATCACCGCGATCGGCAAGCGCAATACGGCAAGACCCAACAGGCTGCACAGCGCGATGGAATGCAGGATGCCGAAGAACACGAAGGCATCGGGGACCGCCACGTACGTGCCCGCCGTCACCGCCGCCGCCGCCGCCGCGATGATTGCGAAGCGCCGCCAGAATGCGGGCCAGCGGATGCCACCGCCATGGGCCAGCCACAGCCCCGCGCCCGCCAGGAACAGGAATGATCCCGCCGTCGCCACCGCCAGCGCTCGCCAGACGCCCGGCTGGGTTGTGGTGCCGGACGGAAGGTGGCCGAACAACTCCAGGTCGAAGACGAAATGGAACAGCACCATCGCCCCCAGTGCCGCGCTGCGCGCAATGTCGAGGGCAGGGATCCGCCCGGAACGCAGACCAGAGAGGCTGGCAGAGGCGGCGGCAGAGGCTGGGTTGGCTGGCATCGGCGCTTTCGTAGATCACGGCGGTCCATGGACCCTAGCAGCGCCGCTCCGCCTTGCCCATCGCGCACCGCCCACACGCGTCCAGAAAAGACGCCACCCGCGCCGCGCTGTTACCCCGTGGCCTCCGCATTCTGGTCGCAATTGGACGGCTAACTGATTTGCATGTCAGATACTTTCGAACATTCATCCCGGCCCGGCAGCGCAAGTCTCAGCGTCCTGAGCTTCGTTGGCCTCGGCGCTCTAGCGGCTATCCTGTGGCAGATCTCGCCCGGTTTCGTGTTGCTGCTCATGATCCCGGCCCTCGCCGTTTGCCTGTGGCAGATGGCGCGTGTGCCAACCTACGGCATCAAGATGACGAAATCATCCTGGTACATTCTCGGCGGCTATGAAGACCTGATCGTGCCTACCGCGCAGATTTCTTATCTGCGCATGGTCGAACGGAGCGGCCACCGTCGCATCGGACTGATGCTGGAGGATGGAACCGAGATCGTGTTGCCGACCGAAAGCCTGCCGGACCCGATGCACCTGCTCCGCGAAGCGACAGCCCGCGGCATCCCGGTTCGCGAACTCACCTGAACCCCGTTGCCCTCGCGGCCGCGTTGCGCACCTGCGACGTGGCCGTCAGCGTGTCGTCGGGACCGCTGGCCGGGGCACCGGACGCTGCCCGGATCGCGCCCCCGTCACGCCGACCCTGGCCTCCAGTCGGACCGCTGCGGCCTCCCCCAATCCCGACGGACGCATGATCGGCCGCATCTGAGGCGGCGGAGCGGCGCAATAGGGCTGATCGCGCACCCAACGACGCATGTCCTCGCGCTTGCGCTCGGAATGGAACGGCCCCCAATCGGCGGCCACACCGCCCATCCCCTCGGCCACGACACCATCACGCGGCACCGTTTCAGCCATGATCCGGATGCCGCAACGCAGATTGGCAGCGCCGTTCATCAATTCCGTGCTCGTCTCTGCATCGCAATCGCGCCACCGCGCAGTGCCCGGCGCGATCTGCACCAGCCCGAACCATTGCCCGCCGCCCCCTACCGCGCGGGCATCGTGAGCGCTTTCGTGCCATGCCAACACCGAGATGAGGCCGGTCCAGAACGCCGCGCGCTGGGACGGTGTGGCGGTCGCGTAGCCGGGACACCAAGCATGGATATCGCGCGGCACCACGTCCAGTAACGGCCCACCGGGGCCGCGCAGCGCGGCCAGCACGGCGGCGGTCCAACGCGACCCATTGGGATGATTGTCCCACCGGGCGACTGGCACGGCCCAGGTGTCGCGCGGGATCGGGCGCAAGCTGACACTCGGAGCCAAAGTGCCGATCTCGGGGCTGATCGCCCGGATGACATCGGTGCCGATCTCGATCCCGTCCAGAAGCCCCCCGATCTCTGAACGCGGGACTTCCAGCAGCGACAGCACCTCCGAAAGTTCCATCACCATGGGCTCCGATGTCGCCTCGACCGCGCCGCTGATCCGGTCACGTGAAGCAACGGTTTGGGCACGGGCAAGATCGGGCGCGCCTGCCATGCAGGTAGACAGACCACCGATCAAGCAGATCAAACGTAAAGCTCCCATGGGCTGCCTTCCCCCAAGTTCGGCCGAACCGTGGCATCGGGTCCGCAGGGGCTCCATCAGGCAAGCCATTCCTGAACTCGCCCGATCCGCAAGGCCGGGCCGGAGGACGCCTGTATCAGCCGGCGCAATAAGGCTGGGACGATACCCAACTGCGCATTTCCTCGCGCATGTCCGCGCGTGTCATCGGGCCCCAATCGGCGGCCACCCCGCCGCGTCCCTCGGATACCACGCCATCGCGCGACACGGTCGTGGCCCAGATCCGCAGCGCGCAAGAGATGTTGGCCGCGCCATCGGTCAGCGCCGATCCATCCAACGCCGCGCATCCGTAGTATCGCGCCGTGGCGGGAGAAATCTGCACGAGCCCGAAATAGCGCCCGCCGCCACCGACCACCTCGGGGTTCCAGGTGCTTTCATAGCGCGCGAGCGCCGACAGAAGCCCGGCCCAGAACGCCTCGCGCTGGTCCGCGTCGGCGGTGCGATAGTCCGGGCACCAAGCGTCGATATCGGCGGGCATGCTGGCCGGAAGGGCCGCCGCATGGGTGTCCATTGCGGCGAAGGCTGCTTGCGTCCATTCGCCCGCTTCCGGGCGGTGATCCCAGCGCATGACCGGTTCGAACGCGGCTTGGGCGCGGCTGAAGCGGGGCATCTCCAGATCGGAGATCGTATCGCAGGCCGAGAGACTCAGGACCAACGCAAGACCCGCCGACAAGCGCGGCAGGCAGAGAGACAAGATGGACATTTTGAAAAACTGACACTGTTGCAGACTTGCCCGTATTTTCCGGAACGCGGCGACTGCGCAAGCCTGCCCCCCCGCCAAGCCCCTGCAAACGGCCAGTTTCCGCCGACAGGCCCCGATCTTGCCTGCGTCTCGTTCCCGAAAACGGATCGGGGCGAGCGCCTTTCGGCACCCGCCCCGCTTCCGTCCCACGCCACTTCGGGCGCAAGGTGGCGACACCCTCAGGCGGCGTCGCGCTCGTGCCGCCCTTCTTCTACTTCTTCTATGATTTTTGCCACAAATGCCGTCAGATCACCCGGATTGCGACTGGTGATGATGCCGTTGGAAATGGCCACTTCGCTGTCCTCCCACTTGGCACCAGCGTTAACCAAATCGGTCTTCAGCGACGGCCACGACGTCATCTCGCGCCCCTCGACGACGCCTGCCTCGATCAGCAGCCACGGCGCGTGGCAAATGGCGGCCACGATCTGTCCGGCCTCGACAAAACCGCGAATCAGTGCCACCGCGTCCTCGTTCATGCGCAGGATGTCGGGATTGATCTGGCCACCAGGCAGCACCAGGGCGTTGTAGTCGGTGCGGTTCACCTCGCCGAGGGCGACGTCCACCGGCACGCTCGCGCCCCAATCGCCGCCATCCCATCCGCGGATCTCACCGCTTTCGGGACTGGCAACATGGACCGAGGCCCCGGCCTCGCGCAGCTTGTGCAGCGGCACCTCCAGCTCGGATTGCTCGAACCCGTTGGTGGCAAGGATGAGGATCTTGGATTGATCGATCTTGGGCATGGGAAGCTCCTGTTCATATGAGATGGGCCGCATATCCGGTGCGGCTTTCCCTCGGTGAACGCCTCAGCCCGGCATGCGTTCCGCAGCGGCCCCGCAGTCGCGTGCGCCCCTTGCCCGCCCTGCGCCCCTGCCCTAAACCCGGCTTGCGCAGATGCGGAAGATGCGGAGGCCCCCATGCTAGACCTGACCTACGAGACCCCCAAGCCCCGGATCATCTCCGGCGCCAAGCACGATTGGGAACTGGTCATCGGGATGGAAGTGCACGCGCAGGTCTCGACCCGGGCGAAACTCTTCTCCGGCGCCTCCACCACCTTCGGGGCCGAGCCGAACAGCAACGTGGCCTTCGTGGATGCAGGCATGCCCGGCATGCTGCCCGTCATCAACGAGGAATGCGTGGCCCAGGCAGTGCGC
>CAZTUG010000131.1:3754-6375 GCA_964615955.1 uncultured Roseicyclus sp. | reverse complement strand
CCGCGCCAAGCTGCGCGCGCCGGGGTTCGCGCATCTGCAGGCGATGGATCACCTGTGCAAGGGGCACCAGTTGGCGGATGTCTCGGCGATCCTCGGCTCGCTCGATATCGTGTTCGGGGAAGTGGACCGATGATCCGGGCCACCGCGATTGCGGCGCTGGTGCTGGCTGCGTCCCCGCTGGCCGCGCAGGACGCCGCGCGGATCGCGCAGTTTCTGGCGGTCGTCGAGGCGGCGGGATGCGTCATCGACGAGGCGAACAACCAGAGCATCCTGCAACAACTCTCGATGACCGAGGACGAGGGGGGCCGGATCGTGATGGTCCTCATGTCCGACGGTCGGGCCGTGCCGCAGGCCGATGACCTGCGGATCACCACGGGGCCCTGCGGATAGCCCCCGCCGGATAGCCCCCTGCCGATAGCCCCCTGCCGATAGCCCCCTGCCGGGGTCCCGTCCCGGCGGATTTCCCCCCTTGCGTGCACGCGGCATGCTGCCAAGGTAGGCGTCGTTTCCACTGCCGGAGTTTCCCCGATGCCGTCTGTCCGTGTCTGCGCCCTGCTTGCCCTGCTGGCCGCGCCCCAAGCCCATGCTCAATCCGCCACGCCGGAAGATCACCCCGGCTACCCGCTGGCGCAGGCCATCGCCGCGCAGGGATGCGTCTTGCACCAGGACGATGTGGGCACCTTGTTGACCTCGGCCGGCCTGTCGCCGCAAGCCTTCCCGCAAATGGCCCTGCCCTTGATCCAGGACGGCATCCTCGCCTCCAGCGGCAACGGCACGCTGACGTTGGTGGCCTGGGGCCTGTGCACCGGCGGTGTGGCCGATTCGGAGGTGCCCGATAGCGGCGCGCCGGTGCCCGCCGGGGATTGAGCTAAGGTTTCCCTCCGTTGTGGGGCGGGGGCGCTCCGGGCAGGTTGGTCTCACGAACCCGTGAGAGATCTGAAACACCGGAGCCCAAATGCCCCTGCGATTGTTCCGCCCGCCGTTGCGCCCGCCGTTGCGCCAGTTTCCTGCCGCACCCGTCCTGTCACCGCGCGGCATGCCGCATCAAGGCTGGCGCCCGACCTGATTTCCTCGCCGACAAGATATTGCCGCCGCGTCCCTTTCCCCCGATGCGCGTCGGCAATAACCATCAGCCCGGCGGAAAGAAGGGGTCCGGCCCGGGCGGGGGCGTCTTTCCCGAGCAATCGGGAAAGACGCCCTACTTCACTGAAAACATGCTCTTGAAAACTCTCAAACAAGGTTATTGGACATGGCTCCATCTCTGTTCCGTTCTGCCTCCGCGCGCGCACTTGCGATCGCGGCACCCATTGTCTTCGCGGCCCTTCCAGCCGCAGCCGAACTATCGAATGCCGACAGCGTCGCCATCTATTTCCGCCTTGAAAGCTGCACCGTTGCCGCGGACCGGGTCGGCGGCGTGCTGTTCGCCAATGAAATCGAACAGGCCGAATACGATGCGATCGTCGCCGACATGGTGGCGCGTGGTTTCGCCACCGGCGATCCGACGACGCCGGGTGCCGTGACGCTGACCCCGGACTTCTGCGGCCCCGCGACCGAAGGCGCCGATCCGCGTCGGTCGCTGGTCCAGATGCTCCGCTTCCATGGCTGTGCGCTGTCGCGCGCCGACACGCCGAACCTGCTTGTGCCCAGTGGTTTCACACCTGACAGCGCCGGGCCGATCATCGGCGCGATGATCGCGGCCGGAGAGGCGACGCCCGACGGCGACGTGCTGCGCCTGTCGGAAGAGGTCTGCGCCAACGGCGTGGAGTGAGATCGACCCGGTGCGCCCCCGTCCCGGAGGCGCACCGGCACCCTTCGTCATTCCGGCAGAATGTAGCGGCCCGGCCCGGGAATGACGCCCTACTTGACTGAAAACGTGAAACCCACACTCTGTTTTCAGGTCAATCCGACCTGTTCCGAAAGGCTCCTGTCCATGCGACACATCGTTTTGCTCGCCTGTCTTGCCCTTGGCCTTGCCGCGCCCGCCCACGCCCAGTCACACGCCGAACGGCTGGAGGGCCTTACCGCCTTGATCGCCGGAAACAACTGCGGCGTCCTGCGCGCGGAGTCCGATGCCCTTTTCGGCGCCGCAGGCTATGGCGATCCGTCCGAGGTTCAGATGATTATGTTCGAACTGGTCCTGTCGGGGCGCGCGCTGGTGGACGACGAGGGGATGCGCATTGACCTGCTGGATCCCGGCTGCCCGCTGGAGGGTGTCGTCGCGCCCGTGGCCGCGGCGCAGGTCGACGCCTATGTCGCGGCGCTGGAAGGGAATGACTGCGAATTGGGGATAGCCGATGCGCGCAGGATCATGAGCGCGGTCGGTATCGACAATCCGAATGTTGCCGGACAGATCGCTGCGGCGCTGATCGCGGAGGGGCGCCTTGTCACCTTGTCCGATCCCTTCCGGGTCCGCCTCGTGTCCGAGATCTGCCCGGCCTCCTGACACGGGCGCTTTCGTCCGGGTCCGTCCGCCGCCCGTCCGCGCCCGTCTGGAAGTGTCGTCGGCACGTGTGGCGAATTCCTCCCAATCGGCAGGATGCAATCTGGGCTATCGTCCCGCCCGGCACCTGTCCCGTCCCGTTCGGGATCGGCGATCTGACCCCTGCGCCATCGCGCGCATG
>CAZTUG010000131.1:0-3654 GCA_964615955.1 uncultured Roseicyclus sp. | reverse complement strand
CCTGTCCCGTCCCGTTCGGGATCGGCGATCTGACCCCTGCGCCATCGCGCGCATGGACAATCGGGGCGGTTTGCGCGAAACCCTGACGCGACCTTCGCAGACAGACATTCGACCGACAGGGACGACCAGACATGCTCAGACGCCTTCACCCCGAGCAGCCGAAAAGCTTCGCCTTCACGCCCGCCAACCAGGCCTGGGCGGAGGCGCAGATCACCAAGTATCCCGAGGGGCGGCAGGCCTCCGCGATCATCCCTCTGCTGTGGCGCGCGCAGGAACAGGAAGGCTGGCTGACGCGGCCCGCCATCGAAGCCGTGGCCGACATGCTGGGCCTGGCCCATATCCGCGCGCTGGAAGTGGCGACCTTCTATTTCATGTTCCAGCTTCAGCCGGTGGGCTCCGTCGCCCATGTGCAGATCTGCGGCACGCTGTCATGCATGATCTGCGGCGCCGAGGATCTGGTGGCCGTGGCGAAGGAAAAGATCGCGCCCAAGGCCCATCAGTTGAGCGCGGACGGCAAGTTCAGCTGGGAAGAGGTTGAATGCCTGGGCGCCTGCGCGAACGCGCCCATGGCCCAGATCGGCAAGGATTATTACGAGGATCTGACGGCGGAGCGGTTCGCCGCGCTGATCGACGCCATGGCGCGCGGCGAGGTGCCAACGCCCGGCCCGCAGAACGGCCGCTATGCGTCCGAGCCCATTGGCGGATTGACCAGCCTGACGGACCACGAGGCCGGGCGCGACAGTCTCAACGTTTCCGCGCGTCTGGCGGCCGATATCGGCGACACGATCAAGCGGATCGACGGGAGCGAGGTGCCGTTGCTGGCGCCATGGGGACGGCAATCGGGCGACGGCATCGCGCCGGAACCCGCCCGCCCCGCACCGGCGAACCGCGCCAAGGGCAAGAAGGCCGACGCGACCGGCGTGGCCAAGCCCGAGGCCCCTGCGACCTCCAAGGCCAAGCCACCCTCGAAGCGCAACCCGGTCTCGGACAAGGCCGCGTCCGAGGATGCGGAAGCCGCCGCGCCCGAGGGATCCCCGCCCGAGCGGGAACCCGAATTGCTGACCGCACCGCGGGGTGGGCAAGCCGATGATCTCAAGCGCATTTCGGGCGTCGGTCCGAAACTGGAAGGGGTCTTGAACGATCTGGGATTCTACCATTTCGACCAGATCGCGGCCTGGGGACCGGCCGAGGTTGCCTGGGTCGATGCCCGGTTGAAATTCAAGGGCCGGATCGAGCGCGACGACTGGATGTCCCAGGCAGCGGCCCTTGCGTCGGACTAGAGGCGCCGCGCCTGACGCGGGAGGTGTGTTCTGAACGCATCCCTGCGGCAAAGTGTCGACTCCATGCAAGACAAGCGGGCCATTCTTGGCTAAGACTCTCCGAGACACGAGACCGTGAACTGACTTGGGGGGTCACAGAATGAACAAATCCGGTGGGCTTGAATGCGTTGCCTGGACGTGGGGGATTGCCGCGTTGGCCGCGATCTTCACGGCGTCGGCCTTGTGGGTCTTGGGCGGATGGACGTTCATGCAGGGCGCGTTCATGGGCGTTCTGGCGTTGCTGATCCTTGGCGCATTGCTGACGATCATGACGTGTCGGGACTTGAAACCGGCCGGGACGGTCGCAAGGGACAGCGCGGCGGCGGCCCGCCCGGCCCGCGCGGCGGCTGAACCTGCGGCGGCCCCTGCGGCCCGCGCGGCGGCCCCTGAAACTGCCCCCGCACCGGTGGCCCCTGAAGCCCCTGCGGCCGCGGCCGTGGAAACCGAAACCGCCGCGGCGGATGAGGGCACGCGCCCCGTCGCGCTGGACGGCCCGCGCGGCGGCACGGCGGATGACCTCAAGCGGATCAAGGGGATCGGACCCAAGCTGGAGATCCTCTGCAACGAACTTGGGTTCTACCATTTCGACCAGATCGCGGCCTGGACGGCGGACGAGGTTGCGTGGGTCGACGAGAATCTGCAAGGGTTCAAGGGCCGGGTGACCCGCGACGCATGGGTCGACCAGGCGCGCCGTCTGGCCGCAGGGGGCGAGACCGAGTTTTCGAAGAAAGTCGATGACGGCGACGTATACTGACACCGCAGCAAATCCGGAGGATGAGAATGCACCGCCTCGATGATCTGTGGCTGCGCGGACAGGCCGCGCAGACCTCGATCCTGCAACTGGCCGCGTATAATGCAGCGTTTCTCGGCACGGCGAGCCTGCAGGCGATGCAGCTTGGCACCACCGCACCGCTGAGGTTCTGGACCGCCCTGTCGCGCGGCACCTCCGATCCCGAGGTGTAGCGCGCGCTGCCGCCCGTTCCCGCATGCCTGACCGCAAGCCCCTCTCCGACACCGACCGCCGCCTGATCCGTCAGATCCGGCTGGCGTCGATCGTGATGGCGGCGGCGATGGTGCTCTGGATGGGCGCGCAATTCCTGGGCGGGCGGCTGGGCTGGCCCGCGCGCCTGGCGTTCCTGTTCGACCTTGCGGCGATTGCAGCACTGGTCTGGGCGCTTGTGGTGACGTATTGGGTCTGGAAAGCCCGGCGCGACCAGTAGCCCGCGCCCGAACAGCCACGTTCGAGACCGAAGGATCAAGAGACGATGTTGCAGGACAAAGACCGGATCTTCACCAATATCTACGGCATGCATGACCGGACATTGGCCGGCGCGAAGGCTCGCGGCCATTGGGACGGCACCAAGGATCTGCTGGGCCTTGGGCGCGACAAGATCGTGGATATCATGAAGGCCAGCGGGTTGCGCGGGCGGGGCGGGGCGGGCTTTCCGACCGGCCTGAAATGGTCCTTCATGCCCAAGGAATCCGATGGGCGTCCGTCCTATCTGGTGGTCAATGCCGACGAATCGGAACCCGGCACCTGCAAGGACCGGGAGATCATGCGCAACGATCCCCACACGCTGATCGAGGGCTGCCTGATCGCCAGTTTCGCGATGGGGGCCCATGCCTGCTACATCTACATCCGTGGCGAATACATCCGCGAGCGCGAGGCGCTTCAGGCCGCCATCGACGAGGCCTACGACGCGGGTCTGCTGGGCAAGAACGCGGCCAAGTCGGGCTTCGATTTCGACCTCTACCTGGTCCACGGCGCGGGGGCCTATATCTGCGGCGAGGAAACCGCGCTGCTGGAAAGCCTTGAAGGCCGCAAGGGCATGCCGCGCATGAAGCCGCCGTTTCCGGCGGGGGCGGGGCTTTACGGGTGCCCCACCACGGTCAACAACGTCGAATCCATTGCCGTTGTTCCCACCATCCTGCGCCGGGGCGCGGAGTGGTTCGCGGGGTTCGGGCGGCCCAACAATGCGGGCACAAAGCTGTTCGCGATCTCGGGGCACGTGAACCAGCCCTGCGTCGTCGAGGAAGCCATGAGCATTTCGTTCGAGGAACTGATCGAGACCCATTGCGGCGGGATTCGCGGCGGCTGGGACAACCTCAAGGCGGTGATCCCCGGCGGCTCGTCCGTGCCCTGCGTGCGCGGCGAGAAGATGCGCGATGCGATCATGGATTTCGACTACCTGCGCAACGATCTGCAATCGGGTCTGGGCACGGCGGCGGTGATCGTGATGGATCACTCCACCGACATGATCAAGGCGATCTGGCGGCTGTCGAAGTTCTACAAGCACGAAAGCTGCGGCCAGTGCACGCCCTGCCGCGAGGGCAC
>CAZTUG010000130.1:0-6510 GCA_964615955.1 uncultured Roseicyclus sp. | reverse complement strand
ACCTACGATACACGGTACCAAAAACCGATGCCTTACCGCTTGGCTACACCCCAACTGTGCGCGCGGTGTTACGCGCCCGCGAGGGCGGGATCAAGTCCCCTCCTGCGATTTTCCGGGGCGGGGATTCCTCTATTCCTGCGGGGCTTCGCGGTGCAGCAGGTCGTTGTCGGGCAGCGCCTCGCGCTCGGCTTCGATGATCCCGGTCAGCGCTTCCGTATGGTCGGTTCCGACAGGGCGGATGTCGGCATGCCTCGGGGGCTGTGCCGATGGTGCAGCAGGGGGCGCCTGCGCGGTGATGCCGACCTGTTCTGTCCCGATCAGCCGGTAGGTCGGGTCAGGCATGGCGATGCCGGCCTCATCCAGCCTCGACTTGACGATGCGGATGGCCTCGCCCTTGGCCATGCCGATGTCGGTTTCATGTTGCTTGATCCAGCCCGCCGCCGTGATGTCGATGGTGGAATGGCCAAGCCCCTCCACCCAGACCGCCGGGCCAGGCGTGTCGAGCACGAAGGGCAATTCTCCCAGGGCCGCCAGCATCACACTCTGTGCCCGTGCGAGGTCGGCATCGGGATCGACCCCCATCACGAACGAAAAGCGGCGTTCGTCGTTGCGGGTGAAGTTGGTGATCTTGGCCTTGAAGACGGTCGCGTTCGGGATGCGGATGTGGTTGCCGTCAAGGCTCAGCAGGATGGTTGCGCGGCTGGTCAGGCGGATGACGTGGCCCAATTCGCCCTCGATCTCCACCAGGTCCTTGGGGCGGAACGGCTGCCGGATCGACAGCATGATGGACGAGATGAAATTTTCCACCGTGTCACGCACCGCGAAACCGATGGCGAGGCCGACGATCCCCGCCGCCCCCAGGATCGTTCCCAGCAGCGCCGTGGCGTTCAGCAGGTCCAGCGCCATCACGACGCCGAGAACCACGAAGGTCAGGCGCACGATCTGGCGGTAGATGTCGGCGATGAAGGCGTTCGGCGCGATGCGGTCCCATGGCCAGGAACGCCGCGCCAGCCACAATCCGAACCACGTCAGCAAGACCCCGGCACTCAATGCCACCAGGATCAGGGGCGAGAAGGCAATGAACTGGTCGAAGCGGTCGCGCATCCGCTCCAGCGCGGGGTTGAGACGTTCCACCACGTCGGTGCTTTCGCGGACCTCGTTCTCGATCGCGACGACGCCCTCGATCCGCGCCACCAACTCGTTCAGCGCACCGATCCGGGTGCCATCCACCACCGTGCCGCGCAACGTCACGATGCCGTTCGACACCGTCGCGCGGACATCGGCATAGCCGTCCAGCTGTCCGAGGATATCCATGATGCGGTCGCGCGTGGCAAAATCCTGCGCCCGGTCGCTTTCCACCGAAATCGCGCCACCGGGTTGCGTTCCTTGTGTTTGCGCGGCACCCGGACCGCACAGGACACCCGCAAGCAGGGCGGCAAGCAGCAGCCGGATCACAGGCGCACCGGATTGGCCTTCGCGACGGCGTCCAGCGCCATCAGCGTGGCGACAAGCCCGCCCATATCCTCCAGCCGGATCATGTTCGGCCCGTCGGACGGCGCGCGGTCCGGGTCTTCATGGGTCTCCAGGAAGACACCGCCGATCCCCAATGCCACGGCCGCGCGGGCCAGCACCGGCGCGAATTCGCGCTGCCCGCCGGACGATCCGCCAAGTCCGCCCGGTTGCGCCACGGCATGCGTTGCGTCCATGATGACCGGGTAGCCTGTCTTTGCCATCTCGGGCAGCGACCGCATGTCGGCCACCAGCGTGTTATACCCGAAGGACACGCCACGCTCGGTCAGCAGCATTCGGGTGTTTCCGGTGCTTTCCACCTTGGCCACCACGTTCGCCATGTCCCAGGGGGCCAGGAACTGGCCCTTCTTTATGTTGATCGGCGCCCGGGTTTCACCGGCAGCCAGCAGAAGGTCCGTCTGGCGGCACAAGAAGGCCGGGATTTGCAGGATATCGACGTGTTCGGCGACCGGGGCGCAGTGTTCGGGTGCATGCACATCGGTCAGGGTCGGGCAGCCGAACTCGCGGCGCACAGCTTCAAGGATCCGTAGCCCCTCGTCCATCCCCAGTCCGCGCTTGCCGCCCAGCGACGTGCGGTTGGCCTTGTCGTAGCTGCCCTTGAACACGAACTGCGCGCCCGCATCGGCACAGACCCGCGCCATGTGTTCCGCGATCATCCGCGCATGGTCGAGGTTTTCCAGCTGGCAGGGCCCCGCGATCACCGTCAGGGGGGCGTCATTGGCGACGCGGACCGGCCCGATCTCGATTGTCTTCATGGTGCTGCTCCCGGGGCCTGCGTGCCCCGGAAGCGCGCGGGTCAGGAACTGACCTGTTCGCGCAGGATCGAGGCGGTCATGGATATCAGCAGGTAGATGCCAGAAAAAACCACGAGTGCAAGCAGTGTCTTCTCGAATGCCTTGGGATAGGCCGCTTCGTCCGGGGCGATCGGGAAGACGCCCATGGAGATATAAAGCGTTTGGCGATTGGCCTCGGTCCGGGCCGATTCCATGGCCTGCAAGGCCTCGGTCAGCATCAGTTGCCGGGTTTCCAGATCCGCCTGGGCGATCACCAGTTCAGACTGGATCCGTGCCAGCGACACCTCGCCCTGACCCTCGTCGGTCAGTGACGCGCGCAAATCGTCGATCACGGCTTCGAAGCGGGAGATATTGGCCTCGGCCACCCGCACGCGGGTCGGGTTGGGGCGCGAGGCCGCGGTGATCTCGGACAGGCGCAGGCGCTCTTGGGCCAATTGCATTTCGAACGAGGCGATCTGGCTGAACACCTGGCTTACCTCGGCCTCCGCCGACAACACGCCGCGTTGTTCCTGCAATTCCAGCACCCGCATCTGTGCGCCAAGCGACCGGGCCTCGGCCTCCTCGAAGCTTTCGCGGGCGCCCGACATCTGGTCTTCGCGCAGGCGCGAGGACATCTGGTCCACGCGCTCCTCCGCATAGGCGATCAAGGCTTCCGAAAAGGCCTGCGAAACTTGCGGATCGGCGGCCAGAACCTCCATCCGGATCAGGCCTTCGGTCGGATCGTAGCCGATGGTCAGGCTGCGCAGATAGGTGGAATACATCTGTTCGACCGACGCATCGGGGGCCAGGCGCAGCAGCGGGTCGATGTCCTCCGACGAGAAATGCGCGCGAAAGCCCAGTTCCTCATCCAGCCGCAGCATCGCCTCGCGGCTTTCGAGGTAGCTTTGAACGGTGATGGATTCCTGCACCGTGGCGAAACTGGAGCCGCCCAGAAGCCCCCCCAGACCGCCAGCGCTGCTGCCACCGCCTTCGGCCTTCTGGATCAGGAATTCCGTGTGCGTGACATAAAGCGGCGTCGCGACCCGGTAATAGTAATAGCTGACCAGCATGGTCGGCAGGACGATGAAGAACGCCAGCCGCGTCGCCAGTTGGATCAGCTTGCGACGCCTTCGGTTGGCGATGTCGCGTTGGACGGCCATGATCTCTGCCGCGCGGCTTTCGGGCGAATGGGTCACCGGCGGGGCCGGGGCGACGGGCGGAAGCTGCGTGGCCGGAACCCGTGCCGTGGCGGCGCGCACCGGCAGGGTGTTGCCCGAGGCGCCGTCGCCGGTGGAGGTTTCCTCGTTGACGACCAGTTCCAGCATGTTCGAGGTGCCGAACGGGTCGAGACCGCGTTTGCGCAGGATGCGCACGGCGTCGAAATCGGAGGACGGCTGAAGCCCGTGCTTCTGCGCGGTGCGCCGGGCCATCCGCAACTGCCGCCCGGTCAGGCCCTCTGCCCGGATCGCGGCCAGTTCCTGATCGACCGTCGCGCTGCCGTCGGCCGCGGTATGGGGCGCGCTGGTTTCCTGCGCCCGGACATAAGCGGCCGATCCCGGGAACGGGGCGGCGCCGAAGCCATCTTCGGTGACATTCGGCAGGCTGTTGTCATCCTCCGCGGGGGTTGCAGCAGCCTGCGGCGCGGCACTCACGCGGTGCGCGGCCGGTTCCGGCGCGGACATGTCCGGCACCTGCCCATTGCCCTGCGACCCGCCTTCGGATCCAACGCCATCGCTGCGGCGAATGCGGAACTTCCTAGCCTTGGGTTTGGTAGTCATAAAGCTGCTTCGCCTCTTCCAGCGTGTCGAATGTATGCAATCTGCCGTCCTTGAGGACCGCCGCACGACGCGCGAATTTTTCCAGTGTTGCCGCTTGGTGTGAAACGATCACCACGGTCGCGTTCTTCAGCCGCTCCGCCAAGATGTCGCCCGCGCGCCGGTTGAATTCGGCGTCGGTGGAGGACGGCATGCCCTCGTCGATCAGGTAGATGTCGAATTCCAGCGCCAGCAGGAGCGAGAAGTTGAACCGCGCGCGCATCCCCCCGGAATAGGTGCCGAGCGGCATGTCGAAATATTCCTCGATCCCGCAGACCCACCGGCAGAAGGCTTCCACGTAATCGGGGTCCAGCCCGTAGAGCTGCGCGATATAGCGGCAGTTCTCCATCGCCGAGAGCTTGTTGATCAATCCGCCCATGAAGCCGAGCGGGAACGAGATGCGCGCATCGCGCGTGATCGTGCCTTCATCGGGCTTTTCCAGCCCGCACATCATCTTGATGAGGGTCGTCTTGCCGGTTCCGTTCGGCGCCAGGATGCCCATCGAATAGCCGATATCCACGCGGAACGACGCACGGTCGAGGATGACCTTCCGGCGCTCGCCCGTCCAGAAAGATTTGGATACCCCTGAAAACTCCAACATTGCTCAAGCCGCCCACGTGATGCCTGCCGCCGCGTGCTCTCTTGAAACCGGCACGTCGTCGTTCTGGAAACATAGAACCCCTTTAGGGCGGTATTATGTCCAAATTTCCGCCCCGTTCACAGGGGAATCTGCATCAAATGTGGCTGGACTGCCGCAGGCGGCGGGCGGCCGCCGTCACATCGCCTGCTTTTGCACCCGGGTCAGCTTGCCCACGACGATGGAAATCGCCGCCGCCGCAAAGGAAAACAGGGCGCCCATCTTGGCTGCGTCCTGCACCGGGCCCGCATCAAACGCGACCGAGGCCACGAACAGCGACACCGTAAAGCCGATGGCCGCAACGCAGCCGATGACCAGAAGATCGATGGTCCGCATGCCTTCCGGGATGCCGAGGCCAAGCGGTTTGGCCGCGATCCATCCCATCATGAAGATGCCGACCGGCTTGCCGATCAGAAGGCCCGCCAGCACCAGCCATGTCGCCTCGCCCATGGAACTGAACTCGACCCCCGCATTCATCAGGCCGAACAGGCCCAGGATGATCTCCACCGGATATTTCAAGGCATGCTCGATATGGTTCAACAGGTCGTGCAAATGCTCCTCGGCCGCCGCGAAGATGCCGAAGGCGCGGTCGGCATGGGGAATGGTGGGAACAATGGGCAACAGGCCCAATGCGGGGTGCAGGCCGGATTCCTGAAATGCGTACCAGCTGGCGCAGCCGGCCAGAAGGTAGGGCCAGAACGACAGTTTCGTGCGCACCCAGGTGGAGCGGCGGCGCAACTGGTCGCCCCGGTCCAGGTAGCGCGGCAGCCAGTTGGCCAGCGCGAAGACACCCACTGCCGCGCCAAGCGACAACAGCAGCCAGATCGGCGCCAAATCGCCCGACGGATAGAAGATCGCCAGGATCAGCAGGCCCGCCGCGTCGTCGGCAATCGCGAGAAGCAGCAGGAAGCGCACCGCCGGGTGCCCCGCGCCGAAGACCAGGCGCCCCACGAGATAGGAGAACGCGATATCGGTCGCGGTCGGGATTGCCCATCCATTCGCCACCGCGTCATAGGTGGTGGAACCCAGGAAATACGCGATCCCCAGATAGACCGCGATCGGTCCGAGCATGCCGCCCACCGTGGCAATCAGAGGCGTTGCCGCCTTCTTGCCGCGCAGGCTGCCGTTCTTCAGGATCACGGCCTCCCACACTTCCTTGGCGGCGATCGCGAAGAACAGCGCCATCAGCACGTCGTTCACAAGGTAATGCAGCGTCAGGGTGCGATAGGCCGCGTGGCCGTCTTCGGCCGAGTGCAGGTGACCGATGGGGGCATGGTCCCAGATCACGTATTCCACGAAGTGGTGGTAGCTGCCCGCGTCCAAGTTCGCCCAGACAAGGGCGATGATCGCGCCGCTGATCAGCAGCAACGAGTATCCGGTGACGAAATTCCAGAGGCGATACATGCCGACGCTCCACATTGACTTTCGGTTTGATTACCCAATGCGGCGGGAAGGGTCCATGCCCTATGCGATACCGTCCCGAATCAGGCCCGCCCGACCGTGCCCCGAACGGCCAGCGCTAGGCGGACCGCGATCCCGGGGGATATCGCGGCGGAGCGGCCAATGCCGGCTCCGGACATCCGGCGACCCATGGCGCTGTGCACCAACCGCTCAGGCCTCCGGACGCTCTGACCCCGGGGTGACACGGATCAGGTCGGGCAGGGGGTCAGGGGGCAGTGGTCAGAGAGGCAGTGGTCAGAGAGGCAGTGGTCAGGGGGGCAGGGGCGGAGGGGCAGGGGCAGGGGCAGGGGTAGGG
>CAZTUG010000129.1:0-6838 GCA_964615955.1 uncultured Roseicyclus sp. | reverse complement strand
TGGGCCTGAAGGGCAACCTTGCCCCCGAAGGCGCCATCGTGAAGGTCGCGGGCATGAGCGACGAACAGCAGGTGTTCTCCGGCCCCGCCCGCGTCTTCGAATGTGAAGAAGACGCCTTCGCCGCCGTCAAGGCGCGCGCCTACGAGGAAGGCGAAGTGATCGTGATCCGCAACGAGGGCCCCAAGGGCGGGCCCGGCATGCGCGAGATGCTGGCGACAACGGCGGCGCTGTCGGGCCAAGGCATGGGCAAGAAGGTGGCGCTGATCACCGATGGCCGGTTCTCGGGGGCGACGCGGGGGTTCTGCGTCGGCCACGTGGGGCCGGAAGCCGCCGTGGGCGGGCCGATCGGCCTGCTGCAGAATGGCGACATCATCACCATCAACGCGATCACCGGCGAATTGTCCGTGGCGCTGAGCGACGCGGAGCTTGCCGCCCGCCAGGCCGCTTGGTCCGGCCCGCGCGAGACGATCTATGCGACCGGCGCGCTGTGGAAATACGCCCAGCTGGTAGGCGATGCCCGCTACGGCGCGGTGACCCATCCGGGCGGGTCGAAGGAAAAACACGTCTATGCGGATCTTTAGGGCTTGGGCCCTCGGCCTGCTGGCGCCGCTTGCGCTGGCGGGCTGTGTCGGGGGCCTGGACCTGTCCGGCGCGTTCAATTTCGGCGGCAGCCCCGCCCCGCAGCGGGTGGAGGTGACATCGGATGCGCTGGTCATCGCCGGACCGCGCGGCTTCTGCGTCGATCCGACCGCGACCAGAGACGACGGCGAGACCGCTTTCGTGCTGCTGGGCAATTGCGCCGCGATCTCGGGCCGGGCGCGGGCGCCGCAGCCGGATGTGGCCGCGGTGCTGACCGCCGCCATCTCGGCCCCGTCGCAGGGTGCGACCCTGACCCGGAGCCTGCCGGACCTGGACGACTATTTCCGATCCGAAGACGGGCGCGGGCTGCTGAGCCGCACCGGGGACCCGGACACGGTCGACATCCTCGAGACACGGCAATCGGGCGCGATGTTCCTGCTGCACGCGCGCGACACCAGTGCCGGGGCCCTGGCGGGCGTGGCGCCGGATTACTGGCGCGCCTACATGGATTTGGGCAGTCGGGTGGTGACGTTGTCGCTGTTGTCGCTGGCCGATCCCGACCTTGCCGATGCCACCGCACTGGCGACGCTGACCCGCTTTGCCACGGCGGTTCGGGGCGCGAATGGGGCGCCGGAGGCCGCGGCAATCGCGGCAGACCTGCCACAGGGCGCGGACCAAGACGGTTAAGGCCCCTTCCGCGCGCCACCGTTTCGGCGGATATTCCGGTAACCGATTGCCAACACGGACCCTCCATAAAGGGGGCAAGGGTGCGGGAAGGGTGCGTAGGGAGCCGTGATGGGTGGGGAATTTCCAAGTTTGTTCGGCGGTTTCGGCCTTGGCCAGACCCTGCGCCGCTGGCAACGCGCCCTGCGCCTGCCCGGCGACCTGCCCTCGGGCGAACTGAAGCGCATGAACGGCGATCTGCGCGGCCTGCGCGACAGGCTGGACGCGATGGCGGCACAGGCGCGGTCCGAATTGCTGGGGCGCCGGTCGTCGTCGGACGGGATCGAGCGGCCCGATCAATGCGACTGGGCGGTGCGGCCCGCACCGTGGCGCGCCGAAATGCGGCCAAGGGGCGTCGTCGGCCTGAACTCTCCGCAACCGCTGCCAGGCGGCGTGACCGTGTTCCACGACGCCACCCATGCCGACCTGAGCCTGCGGCAGGACCGCGCGCCCTCCTGGGCGGAGGGGGCGCAATTCGGCCTCGTGCTGGAGGTCTACCGCTCGGACGGGTCCTTCGTGTCCTTCGTGCAGGATTTGCCGCCTGCGGCCTTGCAGGGCCTGACGCGCAACCATTTCGTGTCGGTCCGGGTGCAGGCCGACCGGGAACAACCGGTGGAGATCTATGCGCGTCTCAACATCCAGCACGGCCCCAATGTCGAGCAGATGGTGCGGCAACTGGATTTCGATGGCCCCAGGGGTGTGGCGGATTTCGACCTGGCCTATTCCAAGATCAACGAGAAGCGGCTGGAGAAAGCCTGGCTCGACCTGATCGTGGAGGGTCCGAAGATGACGCGGCTGGCATTGTGGGACATGGTGATCCTGCGCGCACCGCGCGCGGATATCTGAACGCGACGGTCCGGGGGTAGACGGCAATGGCGGAAGCATTGGTGCGGGTGAGCTTGCAGGGCGGCCGCTATGAGGGCGTCCTGACCGGCGCGGCGCAGACCGAGATCGAGGTGCTGCACAAGGGCCGCATCGTCGGCGTGGCGCAGGTGGACCCCCATGGGACCGAGGCGGGGGCGATGCAGGTGCGCTTCGACCTGCCCGCCGATGTGTTGAGCGACGGGGTGCAGGTGATCGGCCTGCGGTCGACCGTGACGGGCGCGGTGCTGGACCGGATCACGCTGATGGCGGGCACGGCGCTGGACGAGGATGTTCGTGGCGAGGTGGCGTTGTTGCGCGACGAGTTGGAGATGCTGAAGCGCGCGTTCCGCCGCCATTGCGCCGAGACCGGACAGGATTGAGCATCCGATCCGGCGGCGCGCCTGCGGCGCAGTCTTCCGTTTCAGGAAGTGGGGGCGCTGCCCCCGTCCTGCGGACTCCCCCGGAGGTTTTCGGCCAAGATGAAATCGGGATCGTGACGCCGGGTTTCGGGTGACGGGACGAACCGGCCGGTGTTAGCTGCGCGGCGACGTTAGGGAGGGTTTCTTGATGGCGCATGCGCTGTATCCGAATTTGCTGGCTCCGCTGGATCTGGGGTTCACCATGCTGAAGAACCGCGTGTTGATGGGGTCCATGCATACCGGGCTGGAGGAAACGAAGGACTGGCCCCGCGTGGCGCGGTTCTATGCCGAGCGCGCGGCGGGCGGCGTGGCGCTGATCGTGACCGGCGGCATGGCACCGAACCGGGAAGGGGGCGTGTTTCCCGGCGCGGCGGGGTTGTTCACCGAGCAGGACATCGCGAACCATCGCGGGGTGACGCGGGCCGTGCAGGATGCGGGCGGCAAGATCGCGATGCAGATCCTGCATGCCGGGCGCTATGCCTATTCGCCCGATTGCGTGTCGGCCAGCGCCGTGAAGTCTCCGATTTCGCCCTTCGTGCCGAAGGAACTGGACGAGGTGGGGATCGAGAAGCAGATCGCGGACATGGTGACGGCAGCGATGCGCGCGCGGGAGGCGGGGTATGACGGCGTCGAGATCATGGGGAGCGAGGGGTATTTCCTGAACCAGTTCCTTGTCGCCCATGTGAACCGCCGTGAAGATCGCTGGGGCGGTGCGTACGAGAACCGGATGCGCCTGCCGGTGGAGGTGGTGCGTCGGGTGCGCGACGCCGTGGGGCCGGATTTCATCGTGATCTATCGCCTGAGCATGATCGACCTCGTGCCCGGTGGATCGACCTTCGCGGAAGTCGTGCAACTGGCGCAGGCGGTGGAGGCGGCGGGGGCCACGATCCTGAACACCGGCATCGGTTGGCACGAGGCGCGGATTCCCACCATCGCGACCAGTGTCCCGCGCAAGGCGTTTGCCTGGGTGACGCGGAAGCTGATGGGAAAGGTGGGCATTCCGGTCATCACGTCGAACCGGATCAACACGCCCGGCGTGGCGGAAGAGGTTCTGGCGGAAGGGTGTGCGGACATGGTCTCCATGGCGCGGCCGTTCCTGGCGGATCCGGCGTTCGTGGCCAAGGCGGCGGCGGGACGCGCGGCGGAAATCGCGCCTTGCATCGCTTGCAACCAGGCCTGTCTGGACCATACGTTCAGTGGCAAGCTGACCTCGTGCCTGGTGAACCCGCGCGCCTGCCACGAGGCGGAGTTCGATCACGGCCCCGCAGCCGCGCCCCGGCGCATCGCCATTGTCGGTGCGGGGGCCGCCGGGGTGGCGGCGGCCATGGTCGCCGCCGAACGCGGCCACGATGTGACGCTGTTCGACAAGGAGCCCCGTGTCGGCGGGCAGTTGAACATGGCGCGGCAGATCCCCGGCAAGGAGGAGTTTCACGGCCTCGTCGCCTGGATGGAGACGATGGTGGCGCATCACGGGATCGACCTGCGGCTGGGGGTGGAGGCCGGGGTGGACGAGCTTGACGGTTTCGACGATGTCATCGTCGCCACGGGCGTCCGCCCGCGCGATCCGGGCATCCCCGGGCAGGACGGGCCGAACGTGCTGTCCTATGTGGATGTCCTTTCGCGCAAGGCCCCCGTGGGCGCGCGCGTGGCGGTGATCGGCGCGGGCGGCATCGGCTTCGACGTGGCGGAATTCCTTGTCGAGGACGGCGAAAGCCCGGCGGAGGTGCCGGAGCTGTGGCGGCGCGAATGGGGCGTGGCGGACCCGGAGGCGCATCGCGGCGGCCTTGCCCCCGAAGGTCCGCAACCCGAACCCGCCGCCCGAAAGGTCACGCTGCTGCAGCGCAAGGCCGAGAAGCCCGGCAAGCGGCTGGGCAAGACGACCGGCTGGATCCACCGCGCCACGCTGGCGATGAAGGGGGTCGAGATGGTGGCGGGCGTCACCTACGAACGGATCGATGCGGAGGGGCTGCATGTCTCCATCGACGGCCAGCCGAGGCTGATCGCGGTCGATACGATCGTGCTGTGCGCCGGGCAGGTGGTGGAACGCTCGCTGGCCGATGCGCTGATCGCCAGGGGCATCACGCCCCATGTCATCGGCGGCGCGGACGTGGCGGCGGAACTGGACGCCAAGCGTGCGATCGACCAGGGGATGCGACTGGCCGCGACGCTGTGATTTTTTCTCGACCGGTTTGAAACTTCGTCTTGTCCCCGCCCGTGACTATGGCTGAGGGGGGCAGGAAACCGGCTCCCCTGGTACATGACAGGAGACCAACACATGAAACTTTTCGTAACGACAGTCGCCGCCATCGCCCTGACCGCCGGGGCGGCCTTCGCGGATGCACACGCGCCGGCCCCCATGGTGGAAGCCGCCGACCAATCCGTCGCCGAGGGCACCGTCACCGCCGACATGGTCGTCGCGCCGGCCAATGGCTGGCTGGTGGTGCATCGCACCGACGCCGACATGGCCCCGGGCCCGGTCGTGGGCTACGCGCCGCTGCGCATGGGTGAGAACACCGATGTCGCCGCGATCCTTCAGGAAGATGTGGCCGCCGGCGACATGTTGATGCTGATGGTGCATGGCGAAGATGGCGGCATGGCGACCGGCGTGTTCGAATACACCCTTGGTGCCGCCGAGGATGGCCCGTTCCGCATGGACGGCGCGCTTGTGATGGCGGTGGTGACGGCGCAGTAGCGGACAGGATGCGCGCGCCCGAGCACGGCACCGACGCGGCCTGTGCGATCCTGCCGATCGAGGGCGAGAACACGGCCAGCCTTTACGCCGTGGACCTGCCGAGCGGCACCCTGACGCCGCTGGCCGACCGGGGCGCGGGCGGTTTCACCGGCTTCGCCGCTTCCATGGGTCTGTAACGAGTACGGTCCACGGCCCCGGTCTGTCTCTTCGGGGTTGGGGCCACTCCCTCGCGCGACGGCCCCCTTTCGCGCGGGGGCGGGCGGTGCATCCCGGTGCATCGCCCGTTTTTTCTTTCAGGCGAGCAGCTTGCTCAGCCGCATGGCGACGGCCAGATCGCCCGACACCTTCATCTTGCCCGTCACCACGCCGGTCATCGGGTTCAGCTTGCCGGACAGCAGCTTGCCGAGGTTCTCGCGGCTGAGCGCGATGGTGCAATCCGCGTCGCGATCCGTGGTCGTGGCGGCCCCGTCGGCCAGCACGATCACGCCATCGGCACCGCAATCGAACTTCATGGAGCCGGAGAACGCGCGCCCCCCAAGCCCGCGCGTGATGCGCGCGGCGGTTTCTTCCAGCGTCACCCCTTCAGCCGCCGATTGCGCGCCGCCAGAAGCTTCAGGCGCAATGCGTTGAGCTGGATGAAGCCTTGCGCGTCGGCCTGGTCGTAGGCGCCCGCGTCGTCCTCGAACGTCACGTGGGCTTCGGAGTAAAGCGACCGGTCCGACCAGCGCGCCACGGTGCGGGCGGACCCCTTGTAAAGCTTCACCCGGACGGTGCCGCTGACATGCTCCTGGCTGCGGTCGATCAGGGCCTGCAACATCTCCCGCTCGGGGGAGAACCAGAAGCCGTTGTAGATCAGTTCCGCATAGCGCGGCATGATGCTGTCCTTCAGGTGGCCCGATCCGCTGTCCAGCGTGATCTGTTCGATCCCGCGATGTGCCTCCAGCAGGATGGTGCCGCCGGGCGTCTCGTAGATGCCGCGGGACTTCATGCCGACGAAGCGGTTTTCCACCAGGTCCAGAATGCCGACGCCATGCTTGCCGCCAAGCGCGTTCAGGCGCGTCAGGATCGTGGCGGGCGACATCGCCGTGCCGTCGATGGCCACGGCGTCGCCCTTCTCGAAGGTGATTTCCACCATCTCGGGCGTGTCGGGCGCATCTTCGGGGCGGGTGATGCGCTGCAAGACGTAATCGGGGGCCTCTTCGCCCGGATTCTCCAGCACCTTGCCCTCGGACGAGGTGTGCAGAAGGTTCGCATCGACGCTGAACGGCGCTTCGCCGCGCTTGTCCTTGGCGATCGGGATCTGGTGCTGTTCGGCATAGGCCAGCAGCTTGGTGCGGCTGGTCAGGTTCCATTCCCGCCACGGCGCGATGACCTTGATGTCGGGGTTCAGCGCATAGGCCGACAGCTCGAAGCGCACCTGGTCGTTGCCCTTGCCGGTCGCGCCATGGGCCACGGCATCGGCGCCGCTTTCGGCGGCAATCTCCACCAGCCGCTTGGAGATCAGCGGCCGCGCGATGGAGGTGCCCAGCAGATACTGCCCCTCATACAGCGCATTGGCGCG
>CAZTUG010000128.1:0-6954 GCA_964615955.1 uncultured Roseicyclus sp. | reverse complement strand
GACCTAGACCATTTCTTGCAGTCGAACCGCAGCGGCGTGAGCGCGCCTGTAGAAGGCCATCTCAGGGAGCTTGTGACGATCCGCGGGCGTCTCGAGGTTCAGTGGCATCTCGTAGCCAGTGCCGGCGATCGCCTTCATGGTTCGGGCCCAGTCGATGCATCCCTCAAGGGGAAGAAGGTGGTCGTCTTCGGTGCCATGGTTGTCATGGATATGAGTCGCGATCAGCCGATGGCCGAACCGCGCGAGGATTGATTGATCGTCGGCGCCCGCCACCACCCGCCAATGGCCTGTGTCGTAGCACAGGCCCAGGAAGCCAGGATCGTAGCGGTCGAAGAGCGCGGCGAACAACCTGTGCCAGCCTTCCGCCGATGCCCCCATCAGGTTTTCCACCGCGATCCGGACGCCGCGCGCGGCACAATACGGCTCCAGCGCATCGAGCGACCGCCAGAACGGCGCGAAAAATGTCGCCTCGGTCTCGGGCGAGCGGAAGACCGCATCAGTGATGTCGATGTGCAGCACGATATCGGGCGACTCAAGGGCAGCCGCAAGGTCGATCCGGTTCTGCACAAGCTCGACGCCGCTCAGGCGCTGCCATTCATGGGCTGAGCCGATGTCGCGGCGGCTTTCCATGACCGGGGTCGCATCCTGCCGCGACGAGACCTCGAGGATGCGATTGCGCCCGTTGGACGCGTGCAGCGATTTCACCTTCAGCCCCGCCTCCCGCACCATGTTTGCGGTGAAGTCGATCTCGGCGGCGGAGAACATGTAGGAACTGCCGCCGTCCGTCGTCCAGTTGATGTGGGTAAAGCCCGCCTCGCGTGCGAAGCCAAGGCTTTCGCGCATGCCTTCGTCATACCAGCGGGGGTGCTTTGGCGTTGGCCAGACGGTGATACAGGTTTCCAAGGTCAAGTCCTTCAAGGTCGGTTGATTTTAGGGCCCTGGCCAAGGCCGATCCGCTCGGCAAGCAGGATGACGGCCAGCGAGAAGCCCATGATGAGAACAGAATAGACAAGGTTGAGCGCCCGCTGCTCTGGATCGGGTGACATGGCGCCTTCGACGATCGCAATGGGCAGGGGTGTGTTGTTCACGTTGTAGAGAAAGGCCGAAAGCGGATATTCCGTCATCAGGTCGTTGAAGGCCATGCCCGACACCAGAACTGCGGTCGGCAGGATCAGAGGGAACACGACGCGGCGGAAACGGTAGAGCCTGGCTGCGCCAAGGGACCGGGCCGCCTGGTCGTAATCGGGGTCGATGCCGACAAAGGCCGCGCGCAGGAAGCGCACCAGAAGCGGCAAGATGACGATGGTGTAGCCGATGGGCAGGATCCAGAAGGACCCAAGCAGAACGCCCCCGCCGATCAGCAGGTTCGGCGTGTCAAATGCCGCGATCAGCCCGACCGCCAGCAGCACGCTCGGTAAAACCCAGGGCAGGAAAAAGACCAGGTCCAGCGCGCGGGTCCATATCGTGCGGGCCGAGAGCATCACAGGCACCGCGAAGAGAGTGGCCACAAGGCCCACCGCCACCGCGATCAGCGCCAACCTCGTCGAGGTCCAGAACGGCGCGAAGGCGGTGGCTTCGGTGAAGACGCGGATGTAATTGCGCAGCGTAAGCGACGATGGCAACGTTTCCACCCCGATGGAGGCCGCGGGCGCGAAAGAGAACAGCACCACCAGTGCCACGGGCAGCAGGTAGAGGAACGCAAGGACATAGCACGCCCCGTGCAGTGCAATGTTCCAGCCCCGCGAGGTCAGCCGCCGCAGCTGGATCGGCACCGGCGTCTTTGCGCCGCCGACATAGCTGCCGCGCGCTTCGATAGACTGGAACAGCAGGATCAATCCCATCAGCACCGTGCCCATCAGGATCGCCAGAAGCGCCGCCATGTCCGGCCGACGCAGTGAATTGAGCGTCAAGATTACTTCGGTCAGCATGAAGAAGTCGCGCCCCCCCAGGATGCGCGGCGCGGCAAAGGAGGAGATGGCGACGAACACCGTCAAGACGAGCACGGCCAGGAATGTCGGGGCGATGACCGGCAGGACGACCCGGCGCAGGATCGTCCATTCGCTGGCGCCAAGGGACCGCGCCGCTTCGATCGTGCTGTAATCGACCCGGCGCATGGCGACGCGCAGGAACAGGAAATAGAAACTGGTCATAAGGAACGTGTGGATGAAAAGCACCCCGAACCAGCCGATGAACCAGTCTGCTGGCAGGCCCGGAAAGACCTGCCGCAGCGCGGTGGTGACGACGCCGCCCGGGCCATAGGCGAAGGCATAGCCCGAAGCCGCGACAACCGACCCGAAGACCAGCGGGATGGCGAAGGCGATCTTCAGGAAAACGCGACCGCGGACATGCAGGTATTCAAGCACGAGAACCTGGAACAGGCCGAGCGCCGCGACCGTCACGGTCGTCGCGCCGGTCATCCACAGTGTGTTCCATACCGCCATTCGCACGCGGCGCGATCCGGCAAGCTCGGACATCGCGGCGCCCATGGCAAAGGTCCCGTCGCGCACGAAGGCCACCTGAAACGCCGAAAGGATCGGCCAGACCAGGAAGGTGAGCAGACCCCAGCACAGCAGGATCAGGGCAACCCAATAGGCCAGACGCTCGATCGGAGAAGATCGGATCACGCCCCGCCCTCCGTAAAGAGATGCGCCGCTCCGGGGCGAAGCGCGACGTGGACAGTTGCGCCGATCTCGGGGACCTCGGGATCGGTCTGCAACAAGCTGATTTGTGTGCCGTCGAACGCCATGTCGATGCGCGTCATCAGGCCCAGGAATTCGGTATGCGTGACCACTGCTGCAACGCCCGAGGGATCCAGCCAAAGATCTTCGTGCTTGACGAAGCACCGCCCCTTGGTCACGCCCGCGAGCGCACGGGCGGCGGCCGCCGACAATTCGTTCGCGGATCCGATGAAGCTGGCGACGAACGCTGTGCGCGGGTTGGCGTAAAGCCCGCGTGGCGTGTCGGCCTGCTCGATCCGTCCTGCGTTCAAAACCACCACCCGGTCCGACATCGACAACGCTTCTTCCTGGTCGTGGGTGACGAAAAGCGCGGTGAAGCCGATCTCGCGTTGCAGCCGCCGGATTTCGCGCCGCATGCTCTGGCGCACTTTCGCGTCGAGATTGGACAGCGGCTCGTCGAACAGCAGCACGCGCGTGCCCATCACCAGCGACCGCGCAATCGCGACCCTCTGCTGCTGGCCGCCCGACAGGTTTGCCGGCATTCGCTGAAGATAATCTGCGATCCCGGCTGCCTCGGCGATCCGCGCCACCGATGCTGCGATATCGGCCTTTCTAACTCCAGTCGCGCGCAACCCGAAGGCGATATTCTCGTAAGCAGTCATCGTGGGAAAGAGCGCATAGTTCTGAAACACGATCCCGACATCCCGCCGTTCGGGCGGCTGCGCGGTGATGTCCCTGCCCTCCAGTCGAAGCGTTCCGTGCATCACCGGCAGGAAACCGGCAATCGTCCGCAGCACCGTGGTCTTGCCGCAGCCCGATGGCCCCAACAGGGACACGAACGCCCCCGCCGGGACCGAAAGGTTGAAATCCCGGACGACCGCGTGACCGTCATAGCCGACCGCAAGATCGGTGATCTCCAGAATAGGGTCGGTCATGCTATCTCCTCACGCAGGGCCGGGCGATCCCTGCGGACCGCCCGGTGCAGTGTCCGTTACCGGATTTCCAGTTCGATGGTCTGCAGCCAGCCATCGAGGCGCGGTGCAATGGCATCCCAGTCGAGCGGTTGCGGCGAAACTAGAGTGGCGTTCGCCTGCACTCTTTCCGGTGCCATCGCCAGGGCGGCGGGCAAGGTCGGCACACGCCCGAATTCATGGGCATAGGCAGCCATGAATTCGGCACTTCCAAACCAATCAACGAAAGCCACGGCCTGTTCGGCCTGATCAGTGCCCGCCAAGATACCCAGGCCGTCGGCGATGAATGGCGTGCCGCCTTCGCTGTCGACGATCCCGACCGTATAGCCCACGTCGCGGGCCACGTTGAAGGCGCCGCCGAACCAGTTGAGATCGATCACGGCCTCGCCACTGGCAAGCGCCTGATTGCGCGCGTTGCCGTCTTCCACCAGGATGGCATTGGCGAAGAACGCGCGCATGAAATTCCAACCTTCCTCGGTGACTTCACCGCTCTCGTCGGTGAAGCGGGCGAGGATGCCGGCCAGATAGGCCCGTGTCGTCTGCCAATTGATGCTGCCGATGACGTAGCGGCCCTCGAACTCGGGCTCGATCAGGTCGAGCCAACTGGTTGGAGCGTCGGCGGCATCCAGAGCATCAGCATTGTAGGCCATCACGATGGGGGTCTGCCAGAACTTGTAGACCATGCGGTGTTCGTCGTCGCGATAGGCCTCGGGGAGGCCGGCAGCCCATGCCGGATCGAAGGCCATGAGCAGGCCCTCGCTTCTCAGCGTTGCCATGGAGGCATCCACGAACCCCAGGGCGATGTCTGCCTGCGGATTGTTTCGTTCGGCCAGCAGACGATCGAACAGTTCGCCCCCGCCCCCTGAAACGAATGCGATATCGTGGCCCGCAGCGGTAGCCTGTTCTTCAACCCAAGCCAATTGGTCGGCGGGCCAGCCGGCATAGATGGTGATTGGGTCGGCGGCCGCGGCAGACAGCCCGAAAGCCGAGGCAGTGACAGACGTGAGCAAGACGGAGAGACGCATTGGTGGGGTCCTTTCGGGATCACAGGGAAATCGTGCTCCTCCCGATACAGGTAAATTGTGACATGTAAATTACGTTGCGCAATTTAGATTGGGAGGCCAGTCTTGTGCGAAGTCTGGAGTCGACCATGCGTGACCTTTCACCGACCGAACGCCGCCTCATCGAACTCGTGGCCACACGCGGACCCATCGCGCGCACCGACTTGTCGGGGCCGCTGGGGCTGACGGGCGCGTCGGTCACGCGTGCCGTCGCATCCCTCGAGGATCTTGGGCTCTTCGACGAACGGCCGGAACGACGCGGTGTCGGCGGTCAGCCCAAGCGCCTGCTGCAACTCCGATCCGGACGGTTTTTCGCCGCAGGACTGACCTTCTCGAGAAAATGTATCGAGGTCGTCGTCCTCGATCTGGCCGGAACGATCGTGGGGCGCACCGACGTTCGGATCGAGCAGCAGCCGGCCCTTGCGGTCGCGGAGGCGGCGTCGACCGCTCTGGACCGGTTGCTCGCTACGCATGGGCTGGAGCGGTCAGCCCTGGTCGGCCTGGGGTGCGCGATGCCGGTCAACTTCGGCCGCGGGGGACGCACCGTCACGGCGCATGGTGTCTTCAGAGAACTGGAAGACCCGACAATCATGGAACGTTTCCTCGCAACGTTCGAAATGCCAATGCTTCTGGAAAACGACGGCAACACCGCTGCGATCGGAGAGTATGTTTATGGTCGAGAGCGCGAAGACGGGGAATCGCTTTTCTTGCTTCACATCGCCTTCGGTGTGGGCGGGGGCGCGGTCATCGACGGTGTCCCGTTCTACGGTGTCAACGGAAACGCATGCCTTCCGGGTTTTCTCTATCCGGAGGGTTCACCACGTCCATCAGGAGTGGACTTGATCGAGACACTTGCAGATGCAGGCTACGACGTTGCGGACTTCAACGACATCGAGCACCTGATGAACGATTGTCCTTCGCTGGACGCTTGGATCGCGCGCGCGGGGTCGCAGCTCGCGGTCGCGGTGCAGGCTGCGACGGGTTTCCTTGACCCTTCCGTGATCGTCGTCGGCGGACGCATGCCGACTGCCGTCAACAGCCGGCTCGTTTCCCATATTCTGAAGAATGCCGTCGAAGGTCCGTCCCGCGGTGTCTGCCTTGCTCCGGTGCGCGCATCTGCGCTTGGACCGGAGGGTGGCGCGTTGGGGGCAGCATGCCTTCCACTCTTTGCGAAGTTCTTCAACGGTCATTCAAGGGCACATCAGTTTCGCAGCTTTCCCGTGTTCGAGCCCCAATAGGCCCGTCACCGCGCTTGCCAGCAAGTCCGCGCCTGGTCGCGCATGACGCTGTAGTCGGCAAGCAACTCGGCGATAGCGGAGCCATCCGGCAGCAGGGCCAGTTCCTCGGCCGCGCGCGCCTGAGCCTCGCGGCTGTACTGGACCACTGGCGGGCAAACGATGCCGATGGGCGGACTAGAACCGACCGTCGCGCAACCGCTGAGCAAGCTCGTTGCGATCACGAGGGCGGCGAGCCGCCGCTTCCAGCATCTGGCGTTGGACATCATTGGCCTTCTCCACGGTTTCAAGGCGTTCGGCGAGGCGTCCCGCTCGCTCGCCGGACCGCCGAAGCGACAGCAGGAACAGGAGCACGGGGAGCACGACGGCGCCGTAGCGCAGCGCCGCCCGCATCCACGGGCTCGAGGCGAACCCGGTGACGAGCGCGGCGATCATCGCCGCCCCCGCTTCCAGTCGTCGAGCCGAGCGTAGATCGTGACCGCGATCCCCCCGAGAGCGATGGCGATGAGCACCCAGCGCAGGGTGTCGAGATACGGCACAAGCGGCAGGATGGCGGATTGCGTCTCAGCCAAAACCTGCTGGGCCACCTCCACGCCGGCTGCGCCCAGCGTCGCCACTCCGGCTGCGCCACCCCCCTTCATGGTGCGGCTGTCAGCCAGAACCTCGCGCGCTGGAGGCGTTTCCGCGGCGAAGGCCGTCTCCCGGACGGGGAAGCGCTCACCCCACTGACGCAAGGGGCCAAGGTCGACGTGGATGAAGCCCGAGCGCGGGTAGAAGCCGAAGCCGAGGAACCCGACCTCGCGCGCCGCGGTCTCGAAGGCCACGGGGTCGTGGTTCGCCATTGCGATGTCGAATGCGGTGCCGTCGAGGTGTTTCGACCGGGTCGCGCCGCCGACAGCACTGTTGTGCTCGGGGCTGCGATAGGCGGAACGGACGATCAGCGGCTTGCCCAGACGGTCGCGCAGCGCCTGCAGCTTGTCGAGCGCGGGTTCGTTGACGAGCAGCTTGC
>CAZTUG010000127.1:0-6986 GCA_964615955.1 uncultured Roseicyclus sp. | reverse complement strand
CTCGGCTACGACGGCTCGGTCTACCTGATGGGCTGGACCGGCGGCTACGTGCTGATGGCGATGCTGCTCGCGCCCTACCTGCGCAAGTTCGGCAAATACACGGTGCCGGAATTCATCGGCGACCGCTATTACTCCACCACCGCCCGCATCGTGGCGGTGATCGCGCTGATCGTGTGTTCGGTGACCTACGTCATCGGCCAGATGACCGGTGCGGGCGTGGCGTTCTCGCGCTTTCTGGAAGTGGACAACACCACGGGCCTCTACATCGCGTCGGCGGTCGTGTTCGTCTACGCGGTTCTGGGCGGCATGAAGGGCATCACCTACACGCAGGTGGCGCAGTATTGCGTTCTGATCGTGGCCTACACGATTCCGGCGATCTTCATTTCGCTGCAACTGACCGGCAACCCGATCCCGGGTCTGGGCCTGTTCTCGACCATGTCGGAAGGCACGGCGGGCGCTGGCATGCCGCTTCTGTCCACGCTGGACGGCTTGCTGAACGATCTGGGCTTCAACCAGTACACCACCGGGTCCAACCCGTGGCTGATGGCGTTGTTCACCCTGTCGCTGATGATCGGCACCGCGGGTCTGCCGCACGTGATCATCCGCTTCTTCACCGTGCCCAAGGTGTCCGATGCCCGCTGGTCTGCCGGTTGGGCGCTGGTGTTCATCTCGCTGCTTTACCTGACGGCTCCGGCCGTGGGCGCGATGGCGCGGCTCAACATCATGACGACGATGTGGCCCGACGGCGTGGAAGGCGAAGCCGTGGCGGTCGAGGATCTGCCGGACTGGTTCCAGACCTGGCAGGTGACCGGCCTTCTGGGTGTCGAGGATCTGAACGGCGACGGCCGCATCCAGTACTACAATCCGGGCAACCCCGAGATGGAGACCATGGCCGCCGAGCGTGGCTGGACCGGAAACGAGCTTGTCACCTTCAACCGTGACATCCTGGTGCTGGCCAACCCGGAAATCGCCAACCTGCCGGGCTGGGTGATCGCGTTGATCGCCGCCGGTGGTCTGGCTGCGGCCCTGTCCACTGCGGCAGGCCTGTTGCTGGCGATTTCGTCGTCGATCAGCCACGATCTGATCAAGTCGATCATCAACCCCAACATCTCGGAAAAGGGCGAGCTTCTGGCCGCCCGGATCTCGATGGCGGGGGCGATCGCGCTGGCGACCTACCTGGGCCTCAACCCGCCGGGATTTGCGGCGCAAACGGTGGCCCTTGCGTTCGGTCTGGCGGCGGCGTCGCTGTTCCCGACGCTGATGATGGGCATCTTCTCGCGCCGGATGAACTCGGCCGGGGCGACGGCGGGGATGCTGGCCGGTCTGCTCTCGACCTGCCTGTACCTGTTCGCCTACCTGGGATGGTTCTTCATTCCGGGAACCGCGTTCCTGACGACCGACCAGTACCTGTTCGGGATTCCGCCGACCCATTTCGGGCCGATCGGGGCAATGCTGAACTTCGGTGTCGCCTACCTGGTGTCCGGAATGACGGCAGCACCGCCGCAGCACATCCAGGACCTGGTGGATTCGGTGCGCATCCCGCGCGGTGCGGGGGCCGCGCTGGCCAAGTGACACTGGCCGGGGGCCGGGTGATACACTCGGCCCCATGGACAAGACCGGCGCATCCCGACACCCTCGGGATGCGCTTTTTCACGAAGGTTGACAGGTGTCATGCCCCATCGCCCCATCGACGAGATCCTTGCCAAGACGCATCCCTATGACAGCCTGCCCGAAGCGGCCCGCGAGATGCTGGCGCAGGCGGCACGGGTTGAGGTGTACGACACCGGCAACGAAATCTTTGCCCTTGGCAAGCCGGTGACGGACCTGTGCCTGATCACCGTCGGCACCGTGCATATCCTGGACGCCGGCGGAGACCTTCTGTCGATCCTGGAGCCCGGTAATTCCTTCGGCGAACGCGGCCTGATGCGCGACGGCCTGGCCCCGGTAACGGCCAGGGCCGAGGGCGCGGTGGAGGTCATCGCGATCCCGGCGGCGGTGTTCCGCACGCTGGTGGCCGAACACGCCCATGTGCGCCGCTTCTTCGACCGCACCCGCGCCGATTTCGCCCGCAAGCGCGATGTCACGACGATGGCGGTGGGCGATCTGATGACGCGCGATCCCCTGACCTGCGCCCCCGACACGCCACTGATCGAGGCGGCGGGCAAGATGCGGGGGCTGCACGTGTCGTGCATCCTCGTGGTGGATGACGCCAACACCGTGCGCGGTATCCTGACCACGGGCGACATCACCGCGCGCGCCGTGGCGGAGGGACTGGACCTGCGCACGCCGGTGGCACGGGTGATGACGCCGGACCCGGTCGCCTTGCCGCCCTCCGCACTGGTGGCCGATGTGCTGCACGCGATGGTGGAACGGGGGATTTCCCATCTGCCGGTGGTGGAGGCGGGCCATCTGGTCGGCATCCTGACCCAGACCGACCTGACGCGGTTCCAGGCCACGTCCTCGGCGGCGCTGATCCGCGACATCGCGCAGGCCCCCGATGCGGGCGCGATCGCGAAAGTGACGGCGCGCATTCCCGACCTGCTGGTGCAACTGGTCGGTGCCCAGAATCCGCACCAGACCGTCACCCGCCTGATTACCGATATCGGCGATGCGGCGACACGGCGCCTGCTGGTGCTGGCCGAGGCCGCCCTGGGCCCCGCGCCGGTGCCCTACCTGTGGCTGGCCTGCGGCAGCCAGGGGCGGCAGGAGCAGACCGGCGTCAGCGATCAGGACAATTGCCTGATGCTGCATGACGACGCGACCGAAGCGGACGATGCCTATTTCGCGACGCTGGCCCGGTTCGTCAGCGACGGGCTGGATGCGGCGGGCTATTTCTACTGCCCCGGCGACATGATGGCGACCAATCCGAAATGGCGCCAACCGTTGCGCGTCTGGCGACGCTATTTCAACGGCTGGATCAACACCCCCGACCCGGAGGCGCAGATGCTGGCCTCGGTCATGTTCGACCTGCGCGCGATCGGCGGCGATGCGCGGCTGTTCGACGGATTGCAGGACGATGTGTTGTCGGCAGCGGCGCAGAATTCCATCTTCGTGGCGCATATGGTGGGCAATTCCCTGAAACACATGCCGCCGCTGAGCCTGTTCCGCGGCTTTGCCATGGTGCGCTCGGGCGAGCACAAGAACACCATCGACCTCAAGCATAACGGCGTGGTGCCGGTCGTCGATCTGGGGCGCATCTACGCGCTGACCGGGCGGTTGACACAGGCCAACACCCGCGCGCGCCTCGTCGGCGGGATGGCGGCGGGGGCGCTGTCGCAGACCGGCGGGCGCGACCTGCTGGACGCCTATGACCTGATCGCCGAGATGCGGCTGGAGCATCAGGCCGCCCAGATCAGGCGCGGCGAGAAGCCCGACAATTTCATGTCGCCCGGCGCCTTGAGCGATTTCGAACGCAGCCACCTGCGCGATGCCTTTGTCGTCGTGAAGACCATGCAATCCGCCGCAGGCTCCGGCCGCGGCTACCTGAACTGAGGAGGGCGAGATGCTCTGGACATTGATTGCGGTCGTCTTCGCGGGCGTCGCGGGGGCGGGTATCGGCATTGGCCTGCGGAAGCTGTCGGGCAACCGGCTGCCGGGCGGGCTGCCGCCGGTGCTGGCGGGCGCGCTGATGCTGATCGCCACCGTCGGGCAGGAATATGCGTGGTATCCCAATAACCTCGATGACCTGCCTTCGGATGCGGTGGTCCTGTCCGAGCGCGAGCAACAGGCCGCATGGCAGCCCTGGACCTATGTCCGCCCCTGGGTGCGCGGCTTCATCGCCTATTCCCCCGGAGATATGGTGGAGACAGCCGAAGGATCGGACATGTTCGTGATCCAGGTCCACCTGCGGGAACGTTGGCAGCCCGGCATCATCCGGCCGGTGCTGGTCGATTGCACCGGGTTGCGGCGCGGCGACGTGACCGGCGACATGGTCTTCGACGCCACGGGGCAGCCGGAGGGGGTCATATGGATCGGCGAGGGGCCGGAAGATCCGGTCGTGCGCACCGTCTGCGGCCACGACGCCCCGGCCAGCTGAGCGCCCCGGACCGCAGAGATCACTCCCGCCTCCGACGTTGCGCGACCGCCGGGGGAGGGCCGAGCACCGGGGCAAGGAGGAGGCCCCTGACATGTTCCAACGCCTGTCCCTGCGTCTGCGCATTTTCCTGTTCTTCGCATTCCTGGCCCTTGCCTGTTCCGCCCTTGCGATTGCCGGGCTGGTGCTGGGCTATGTCCGGCTGGCCGATCCGGGCGCCCTGTCGGCCTTCGTCAGCGGCGGCGTTCTGACCATCGTCGCCATTGTGGCGCTGACCACATGGGTGTGGGTCATGTTCGACGAGAATGTCGCCAAGCCGGTGGAGACACTGGCCGCCGAAATGCGCGCGCGGGTGCATGGCGGCGTCGATGGCGCGCTGGAGGCCGCCCCGGCGCGCTATCTCGGCGATCTCGCCCCTGCCGCAGCCGCCGTGACCGGCACCCTGACGGAGACGCGCAACGCCATGGCGATGGCCGTGGGCCGCGCCACGGCGCGCATGGCGGCGGAAACCGCCCGGTTGGAGGCCCTGTTGAGCGAAATGCCCGATGGCGTGTTGTTCTGCACGTCCGATCACTCGGTTGCCCTGTATAACGGGCAGGTGGCGGAGGTTCTGGGCGGCACGGATGCGCTGGGGCTGGGCCGTCCGTTGTCCGGGCTGGTGCGGATGGCGCCGGTGGAGATGGCTTATCGGCGTCTGATCGACGGTGCCGCCGATCAAGCCAGCGACATCCTGGTGACGACACGGCGCGGCGCGCGGCTGCTGGAGGCGCGGATACGGCTGTTGCGCCTGGAAGGGCAGGAGACCGAGCGCCCCGGCTACGTTCTGGCACTGCGCGATGTCTCGGGCGACCTGTCGGTGCTTGCGGAACGCGCGCATCTGCTGGAGGAGGTGCTGGAGGGTGTGCGCGACGCCTCGGACCTGCAAGCGGCGCAAGCGGTGGCGGAGACCATCGCCTCGCGCAAACGCGCCACCGATACGAAGTGGTGGCCGATGGAAGCGCTGGCGGCAAGCGATCTGGGTGCGGCCCTGACCGCGCGACTGCAGCGCAAGGGCGTGGCACTGAAGTGCGAGCTTGGCGCGGAGGTTCTGCGCTGCGACGGGTTTGCGGTGGTACGACTGTTGGAGCGGCTGGCGCTGGAATGGTCCGATGCGGGAGACATGGAGTTGCGCCTGACGGTGGCGGGCACGTCCCCGGACGCGGTGGCCTTGAGCCTCGAAGGCGGTGCGATCGCGCCGGATGCCCCGTCGGACTGGCTGGCGACGCCCTTGTCACCGGGCCTGTCGGGCTTTTCCGGCCGCGAGGTGCTGGTCTGCCATGGCACCACCCTGACGACAAAGCCCGTCGGACCTGGCCGCAATGCGCTTTGCCTGTCCCTGCCCCGCGCCACCCCCCGCGCCCCCAGGCCCCGGCGCAAGGTGGCCTATGATTTCGACCTGCTCAATCAATCCTTGCCCGAAAGCCTTGGCGCGACGCCCCTGCCCGCCCTGAGCTATGTCGTCTTCGACACCGAAACCACGGGGCTCAATCCGGCGGTGGACGAGGTCTGCCAGATCGCTGCCGTGCGGATCGTGAATGGCCGCGTGCGCGCGCAGGAATGTTTCGACATGCTGGTCGATCCCGGCCGTCCGATCCCCGCCGCGTCCAGCGCCGTGCACCATGTCACGGATGCCATGGTGGCGGGCGCGCCCGCCGTGACCGAGGCGCTGGCGCGGTTCCACACCTTTGCAGAGGGTGCCGTGCTGATCGCCCACAACGCGCCGTTCGACATGGCCTTCCTGCGGCGGCGCGAGGCGGAGATCGGCAAACGTTTCGACCAGCCGATCCTTGATACCGTCCTGTGTTCGGCGATCCTTTGGGGGCAATCGGCGGAGCATACGCTCGACGCGCTCTGCAATCGGCTGGGGATCGTGATTCCGCTCGAGGACCGCCACACCGCGATCGGCGACGCCATCGCCACGGCAGAGGCAATGGCGCGCATGATCCCGATGCTGGAAGCGGCGGACCTGCGCGTGCTGAGCGCGCTGATCAAGGCCTTCAACCGGCACAAGCGCTTGATCGAGCATCTGAACTGAACCCGGCGCCCGCGCGCCTTGCAGCATACCTCCCCGCGACACACCGGCCCATTGCGCCTTATGCTGCGCTGCGGCATCATCGCTGCACACCTATGCTGGAGCCTGACATGGCGCGCACACCGCTTTACAAGACCGCCGAGACCGAAATGCTGTCCCGCATCAGCAAGGGAACCTGGGAGATCGGCCGCCGCCTGCCTAACGAGTTCGAGTTGGCCGACGAATTCGGCGTCAGCCAGGGCACCATGCGGCGCGCGTTGATCAGCCTGGAGGAAATGGGCTACCTCAGCCGCAAGCCCGGGCGCGGCACGCTGGTCGCGACCGCCACGCCGCAAGAGGCGGGCCTCGCCCCTGCCCCGGCACCGCGCCTCGAGACGGCCTCGGGCGCGGACCTGTCGCTGAGCGTGTTCCGGGCACGCAGCGGCCATCGCGCCGCCTCGCCCGCCGAAGCGGACCTGATGGGCGCCGCGCGCCTGTCCTATATCGAGCGCACGCTCAAATCCGGCGCCGCGCGGGCCGCCGTGGACGAGATCGTCATCCCCGAGGCGCTGGCCGGCAAGCTGTCCGAGGATGCCCCCGCTGACCTGTTGGGATTCCTCGATTCTCACGGCCTGGCGCCGACCCGCATCACCGCCGAGGCCCATGCCGAGATCACCGACATGGCCCTGTCGGTCGCGCTGTCGGTCGACCGTCACACGGCCCTGCTGTGTCTGCGTCTGACCGCCCATGACGCAAGCGGCGCGGCAATCGCCCGCCAGACCCTGAAGCTCGCGCTGCCCGGCGCGCGCCTGACCCTTGCCTGAGCGTCGCCCTCGTCCGCTTGACACACCACTTTTGATGTTGACGCAGCCCTGCGCCTGTCCTACCCCAAGCGCGCTTCTG
>CAZTUG010000126.1:0-7009 GCA_964615955.1 uncultured Roseicyclus sp. | reverse complement strand
TCTGCACGCCTTCGTTCAGCGCCTTCAGCGCCTCGTAGTTGAAGGTGTATTTCGCGGCATCCGATTTCGACGCCCAGATCATCGTCTCGTGGGCATTGGTGAAGCGCTTGCCGCGGAAGTTGGGCATCGGGTTGGCCTTGCGCCAGACCACGTCGTTGAGGATCCAGTAGCCTTGGGTCTGCAACTCGGCGCCGACGCGGAAGATGTTGTGGTAGCTGCCGATCACCCAGATCGCGCCATCGGGCTTCAGCAACCGGCGCGCGGCGGCCAGCCAGGCGCGGGTGAAGGCGTCATAGGCCGCGAAGCTGTCGAACTGGTCCCAGGCGTCGTCGCAGGCATCGACGAGGCTGTTGTTGGGACGATGCAATTCGCCCTTCAGTTGCAGGTTATAGGGCGGATCGGCGAAGATCAGGTCGATCGATGCCTCTGGCAGGGCGTTCATCTGCTCTATGCAATCGCCGGCCAGGATGGTGTTCAACGGCAACGGGACCGCTGCCTTCGCGGGTTTGTTCTTCAATGTCATGGTCTGCCTCTGACGGCGCCTCTCGCGGGCGCTGGTGCCTATTGGTGGCAGAGTCACCTATCCGCGATTCGTGGTCAATTTTCTTTTGATTCAGGGGATTACGATTTTATCCACACAATATCTTGTGGATGGGAGCAAAGCTGCGCCGATGATGTTGGGTGACCCCTAGATCGTGTAGGCCTTTGGCGTGGGCAGCGGTTCCGTAGCCCATATTCCGCTCCCAACCGTAACCGGGATGCACCAGTGCAAGGGCCTTCATCAGGTGATCGCGCCGCACTTTGGCCACAATCGACGCGGCTGCGATCGAAACGCAGCGCCCGTCGCCCTTCACCACGCAGGTGGCGGGACAGGGCAAGCCCGGCGGGACCGCGTTGCCGTCGATCAGGGCGTGGTCGGGCGCACGCGGCAGGCCCGCCAGCGCGCGGGTCATGGCAAGGAAGGTCGCCTGCCGGATGTTGAGCGCGTCGATCTCCGCGACCGAGGCTTCGCCCACCGACACCTCGGCCACCTGTTGCAGGGCCGCGGCCAAGGCGTCGCGGCGTGCGGCGGTCAGTTTCTTGGAATCGTTCAGGCCGACCGGGATGCGTGCCGGGTCCAGCACCACGGCGCAGGCCATCACCGGACCCGCCCAGGGGCCGCGCCCCACCTCGTCCACGCCTGCCACGATGCCACCCAACGCGGCTTCCAACTCGTAATCCGGTCCCATGTCGCCGTGATGGGGCAAAGAAAAGGGCGGCGCAATCGCTGGATCACACCGCCCCTTCCCTGCCCTGCGCATGGATCCGCGCGGGTCTGCTCGATTATCCGTCAGTTGTTGTAGCGGTTGCCACCATGACTGTTCCAGCCCCCGACCGGCGCGCCGGTGCCGTTCCAATGGGCCTGTCCGGCCCCTTCGCGGACCCAGCCTGCAGTGGCCAGGCAGCGTGCACCATAGATGTAGCGGGGGCCGCGATTGGTCTGGACCTGGAAAAGGCAGTTCTGCGGCAACAGATGCGGCGCGCGCACGCTTTGCTGCATGCAGCGCGCGCGATATCCGCGGTAATACTGGCCATGCTGGCCGCCCTCGACGAAGCAATGGGCGGGCGCGACACGGAAATTCTCTCGCGGGCGCGGATACTGCGGATACTGCGGATGCTGCGGATAATGGGGTGGCACGACCTCCACCGGAATGCCGGTGCCGCGCGTGACCGCGCCGGTGGTGCGCCCGGCCTGCGACAGGCCATACAGCAGCAACAGCCCGCCGGCGATGGCCGCCGCCTCGGCACCGTTGTTGCGGTGGTTGTTGGCGGCAGCGGGAAGCGCCGTCGCGGCGAGGCCGGTCAGGCCAAGGGACAGCGCCAGCGCGCTGCCGGTGAGGGTCTTGGCCAGTCCGGACGCGAACGGCCCCTTTTGGGTGAGGAAGCGAAGCATGATCTCTGGTCCCTTGTGCTTGGCGAGGATGGTGGGCGGGTAGCAGGTCGAGAAGCGCGCTCATTCGGCGCCGTGTATCCCGACTTTCCCGCCACATCGCCCGGCCATGCAATGTCACGGGACCGCTATCCGATAACGCGCCCGACGCCTGCATTTGCTGGCCCTAAGCCCGCCACCGCTATCGGATAACAGGCCCTTTCCCACCCCGCCGTCATTGTATGACAGACCGCGGCTGCGCCATGCTGATCGTTGAAGCTGCCCCTTCCAGCAAACAGAAACGAGACCTGAAATGACCCGATTCCTCAAACCGATCCTCGCCGCCCTCGCCCTGAGCGTGCTGGCCGCGCCCCTGCATGCCGCGTGTTACGCGGATTATCGCGCAAGTATGGCTAACCCCTTCAGTCTGCATTACGGTATCGTCGAAGTGCCTCAAAACGCATGTTCGGTCGGTGCCGCCTCCTCGGTCGTCGCTGCCCGCCTCGCGGCGCAGGGCTGGACGTTGGTGCAGGTGGTGTCGGTGTTCGATGACAGCGGCCTCGCCTCGAGGAGGGCGGATGCCGGACAATACTACCTCCGTTTCTGACACACGGATTGCGTCGACTCGCGTCGTTCAACTGGGCGTTCTGGCGGTGGTCGCGGTTCTCGTGGCCTCCGCCATTCTTCTGTTCGTCAACCTCCCCGATGCCAATGCCTTCAACGAAGCGGTCATCACCGTGTTCGAGGTCAACGACGTCCGCAACCCCGACGCCATCCGGATGCTGGAGGTGCTGGCCCAGTCCGGCACCACCTTCGCCAAGGTGCTGGCCAGCTACCGCGCCGTGATCTTCGTGCTGATGATCTTCGCCACGTCCCTGCTGGTGGCCTGCCTCGTGTTCCTCATCACCATCGTGACGCTGAACAAGCGCATCGGCCAGATCGAGCGGCAGGGCATCCAGGTCTCCTCCCTCATCCTGTCGCGCGAGGAACGCGTGGTGCTGATCAACAACCTCGAATTCAAGCTGACCGACGCCGCGATGGAGACGCTTTCGGTGCTGGCCGAGGCGCGGCTGGACGATGACGTGCTGACCGGCGCGCAGATCGAATCCATGGTCTCCGGCAGGCCCGAATCCGATGTGGACGAGGCGGCGGGCGCGACCCGGATCAAGCGCCTGCGCGATACGCTCGGCAATCAGTTGGTCAGTGAATTGCTGATCAAGAACATCGCCCGGCGCGGCTATATCCTTGCGATCGACAAGGACGTCATCAAGATGATGTGACCCGCGCGCTCGGCAGCGCGGCGCCCCGTTCGCCCCTAGCAGCGCGGCGCCCCGTTCGCCCCTAGCAGCGCGGCGCCCCGCGACCCCGCCCGGAGGGGTCCGAAATCGCGCCGCTATCGGCATCCGTTCCACTGGTGCCGCTGCCCGCAGGCCCGCGCTGGCAACCTGCGCCGTCGACCCATGCTCCCGTGTCGCCATCGCGCCCCTGTGCCGCCGCCATGCGCGGGGAAAACGCCGCGCCGACGCTTCCGGCAGCCATCAGGCCAAGAAACCCGCGCCGCCCCTGTGGGCGCGCAGTGACGATCTCGGCATCGGTCAAGGTTCTGGTCGTGTCATCGCCTGGCATCGGGCAAGCTCCCTTCCGGTGAAACTGGGTCTGGCCGTGAAGGTGGGCCTCCACGGGGCATGGGTCAATGCCGGATTACCGCACCCCGAAACCGCAACTGCACCCCCGAAGGACGGCGGTGGCGTCGATCCGTCAGCCCTGCGCCGCCTCAGCAGTAGGGCGCGCCGCGACCATGACCGGCCGCGTCCGAAATGGCGCCGTCGTCGCTGTCGGTCACCCCCGACCAGACACCGCCTGGCCCCCGCGCGCACGATCCCCGGTCGATCCATGTGCCATTGTCGATATCGGCGGCATGGGCCGAACCCGTTGGGATCAGCGTTCCCGCGCCGGCGGCGATGCCGCCCACCGCCATCAGGCCAAGAAACCGGCGGCGACCGGCGGGGCGACCGGTGACGATCTCCGCATCCGAAAGGCTCTTGCTCTGCTTGTCTTCGGCCATGGAATTGCACTCCTTGAGGAACGGGTCAGGTCAGGGCTGACCCCGACGATGATGCAGACCTATCCTCCTCCCGCCCGATCCAGTCAATGGACAAGGCACCACGATCCCGCCAGGGCGATTGAACATTTCCGCCCGCCATGGTCAGAATGTTCCGATCCGAAAACCAGCAGGCGAACCGCGCGATGACCCAGGACTTCAGCTTCGACTGGGCGATTGCCCCCGAGACCCCCGAAACCTTCCTTTCCGAGCATTTCGAGAAGAAGCCCCTGCTCGTCAAACGCGGCGCGCCGGATTATTTCGCCGACCTGCTCAGCGTAGACGAGATCGACCGCGTGGTCTCCACCATGGGCCTGACGCATCCCGCCATCAATGTCACGAAGTCCGGCGGCTCCATCACGCCCGACGATTTCGCCTACGACTCCGGCCATGTCGATCCGGTTCGCGTCGCGCAGTTGTTCGCGGATGGGGCAACCGTGATCCTGTCGGGCCTGCATGACCGCTTGCCGCAACTGGCGCGCTATTGCCGGGCGATGGAATCGGTGATGTCGGCGCGGGTGCAGACCAACATCTACATGACCCCGCCGGGCAACCAGGGGTTCAATCCCCATTTCGACAGCCACGACGTGCTGGTGCTGCAAGTGTCGGGAGCCAAGGAATGGCGCATCTACGGCACCCCGGTGGAATTGCCGCTGACCGATCAGCCGTTCGAGCGCGGCTCCGATGTGGGGCCGGAGACCATGCGCTTCCTGCTGGAGCCGGGCGATACCCTCTACCTGCCGCGCGGCGTGGCCCATGATGCCGTGGCGACGGACGAGACCTCCTTGCACATCACCACCGGCCTGATGTTCCGCACCTGGGCCGACGTGCTGGCCGAAGCGGTGATCTCGACCGCCCATACCAACCCCGCCCTGCGCCACGCGCTGCCACCCGGCTTCGCCAACCACGGCTACGACCTCGGCGCCCATGACGCCACATTCGCCGCCCTGGTCGACATTCTGGCCGACGCGCCGGTCGGCAAGTTGCTGGCAGGCTTCCGCGAGGATTTCATGACCGGCCGCGTGCCGCGCGTCGAAGGGCAGTTGGCGCAGGTCGCGGCACTGCCGGGGCTGACCGTCGACAGCCGCGTCGGCGGACGCCCGCACCTGATCTATTCCCTCGCCGACCTGCCCGCCACCGACCTGCCCGCCGCCGACCAGGTGCGGCTGATCTGCCAGGGGGCCGAGATCGTGATGCCGGATTTCGCCCGCGACGCCATCGCGTTCTGTCTGGCCACGCCGGACTTCCGGCTGGGGGACATGCAAGGCGATCTGGACGACGCGGGCAAGCTGGTGCTGGCGCGGCGGCTGGTGCGCGAAGGGCTGATGCGGGTGCTGTAACGGTTGCCGGGGCCGTGCGGCGCGGTGCACCCTCCTGCCCTGCGTCCCGGTCGCGGCTCAGCAGCCGCTATCGTAACAGGCCTGCACCTGCGACAGCATAGCCTCGTTCGGGTCAAGGAACACGGTCCCGCCGCAGGGTCCGGCCTCCAGCACGTAGCTGCCATCGTCCAGCCGCTCGAAGAAGAACAACCCGCTTTCGACGTCCGAGAACCCGCCGCACCACGCCGAAAGGCACGAGACTTGCACCGTCACCGGCGTCGCGCTGTCCAGCGAGAAATCCGTGCCGGAAAAGAACTGCCCCTCGAACCGCGCGGGCTGGACATAACCCTGCATGTCGTTGATGTCGCCACCCCGCGCCACGGCGCCGTCCGGCGGGATGCTTGCCCCCACGGCGCGCAGGGACCCGACCGCAATGGAATAATCCGCCGGGCTGTCGGCGGCGAAGCGATAGGTGCTCTCGATGGTGGGTGCGACGCAACTCAGCGCCGTGACCGGGCCCGCCGCCAGCAGGCACAACGTGAAGAGGAGGGGGCGGATCATCGTTCATGCTCCTTTCCGGCAACCGGAGGCTTCAGGTCAGCTTGCCCAGTTTTCCCGGCGCGTTCAAACGTCGGCCGATCAGCCCCTGCCATGGCAGGCAGGGCGACCGTCACAGGCCGAATTCGGTAAAGACAGCCCTGTATATATCACGTTTGAACGGCACGATCGCCGTCAGGATGTCCTCTGCGCTCATCCATTTCCAATGGCTGAATTCCACATCCTTGAAATTCAGGTCGATGACGCTGTCGGGCGCTTCCAGCCGGAACTGCACCCACATCTGCGCCTGCCCCCGGAATCGCCCGCCCCAGCGCGTCGGGATCACGTCCAGCGGCAGGTCATAGCGCAACCAGTCCGCCGTTTGCCGCACGAAGGCCACATCGCCGCGCGCAACGCCGGTTTCCTCGCGCAATTCCCGATAGGCGGCATCGAGCGGTGTTTCCCCCGCGTCCACGCCGCCTTGCGGCATCTGCCACGCGGGCGTATCCATGTCGGCCCTCTGTCCGGCAAAGATGCGCCCGTCCGCGTGGGTCAGGACGACCCCCACGCACGGGCGATAGGGCAGGGCCTCGGCGTCTTCAGGCCTCACGTCAGACCACCCATAAGGCCAGGGGCCTCAATTCGGACCAAGCGCATTCAGGCCCGTCAGGATGTCGATGGCATAGGCCAACTGGTAATCCTCGTTGCGCAGGGCCGCCGTCGCTTCCGCGATGGCGCGTTCTTCCTCGCGCTGGCGCAACTGATCCTCGGTAAGAGACGAATTCTGGATCGCCCCGCGCAAGCTGGCTTCCGTGCGCGACGGACGATTCGCCGCCTCTTCATCGACCTCCACCGGATCGCGCTGTTCCACGATGATGTCGGGCGCCACGCCCAGCGCCTGGATCGACCGGCCCGATGGCGTGTAGTAGAGCGAGGTGGTCAACCGCATCGCGCCGTTTCCGGCCAGTGGCATCACCGACTGGACAGACCCCTTGCCGAAGCTCTGCGTGCCGACGATCACCGCGCGGCGGTGATCCTGCAATGCGCCCGCCACGATCTCGGACGCGGACGCAGAGCCGCCATTGATCAGCACCACCATCGGCAGCCCCTCGATCATGTCGCCCGGCGTGGCGTTGTAACGCT
>CAZTUG010000125.1:0-7016 GCA_964615955.1 uncultured Roseicyclus sp. | reverse complement strand
TCGGCTCCTGCACCATGAAACTGAACGCCGCGGTCGAGATGATGCCGGTGACATGGCCCGAATTCGGCGCCCTGCACCCCTTCGCGCCCGCCGACCAGGCCGAGGGCTATGCCGCGATGCTGGCCGACCTGTCGGCCAAGCTGTGCGAGATCACCGGCTATGACGGCATGTCGATGCAGCCCAATTCCGGCGCGCAGGGCGAATATGCGGGCCTGCTGACCATCGCCGCCTACCACCGCGCCCAAGGCGACGGGCAACGCCACGTCTGCCTGATCCCCGTGTCGGCCCATGGCACCAATCCCGCCTCCGCCCAGATGGCGGGGATGGAGGTGGTCGTGGTCAAGGTGGCCGCCAACGGCGATATCGACCTCGCCGATTTCCGCGCCAAGGCCGAGGCCGCAGGCGACCGGCTTGCCGCGTGCATGATTACCTACCCGTCCACCCATGGCGTCTTCGAGGAGACGGTGCGCGAGATCTGCGACATCACCCACGCCCATGGCGGGCAGGTCTATCTCGACGGGGCCAACCTCAACGCCATGGTGGGCCTGTCGAAACCCGGCGACCTGGGGGCCGATGTCAGCCACCTGAACCTGCACAAGACGTTCTGCATCCCCCATGGCGGCGGCGGTCCGGGCATGGGCCCTATCGGTGTCAAGGCGCACCTGATCCCGCACCTTCCCGGCCATCCGGAGACAGGCGGCCCCGTCGGCGCAGGCGACAAGGCCGCTTCACCGGGCCCGGTCTCCGCCGCCCCGTACGGCTCGGCGTCGATCCTGCCGATCTCCTATGCCTATGTGCACCTGATGGGCGGCGCGGGGATCACGCAGGCCACCAAGGTCGCCATCCTGAACGCGAACTATATCGCGCGACGGCTGGAGGGTGCCTATGGCGTCCTGTTCAAGGGCAGGACCGGGCGTGTCGCCCATGAATGCATCCTCGACACCCGCCCCTTCGCCGAGGCCGGCATTACCGTGGACGATATCGCCAAACGCCTGATGGACAACGGCTTCCACGCACCGACGATGAGCTGGCCGGTGGCGGGCACCCTGATGGTGGAACCCACCGAGTCCGAGCCCAAGGCGGAACTGGACCGCTTCATCACCGCCATGCAGGCCATCCGCGCGGAAATCGCCGAGGTCGAAGCCGGCAAGATCGCCGCCGAGGCCAGCCCGCTCCACCATGCACCCCACACGATGGAGGACCTCGTCCGCGACTGGGACCGTGCCTATTCGCGTGAACAGGGTTGCTTCCCGCCGGGTGCATTCCGGGTGGACAAATACTGGCCGCCGGTCAACCGCGTGGACAATGTGGCGGGGGACAGGAACCTTGTATGCACCTGCCCGCCGCTGGAGACGTATCAGGACGCGGCGGAGTAAGGGGGCAAAACACGATCCTGAAGACATTTGAGCTATGCCAGCGCCGTATCCGTCTGTAGAGTCGCGCCATGACGGGTGGGGCGCGGGATGGACAGGCTTCAAACGGACTACCTGATCACGGGTGCGGGCGCATCCGGGCTTGCTTTTGCCGATACGCTGCTGGCGGAAACGGACGCCCACATCACGCTGGTGGATCGCCGCGACAAGCCTGGCGGCCACTGGAATGATGCCTACCCGTTCGTGCGCCTTCACCAACCCTCTTCCTATTACGGCGTGCCGTCCCTGGACCTTGGCCGCGGACGCATCGACACGTCCGGCCTCAACAAGGGGTTCGAAGAACTTGCCTCGGGCCAGGAGGTCACAACCTATTTCCACGCCGTGATGCGCGACCGGCTGCTGCAATCCGGTCGGGTGCGGTTCCTGCCCATGTCCGAACACCTCGGGAACGGCGACGTGCGGCAATTGCTGTCGGACAAGATCACCCGGATCGACGTGCGCCACCGCTTTGTTGACGCGGGATTGCTTGAAAACGGCATTCCGCTGACGCACCGGCGGGCCTTCGATGTGGCGGAGGATGTCGCCTGCATCCCGCCGAATTTCCTGCCGAACCGGGCGCGGCTCCATGGCGCCTTCACGATCCTGGGGGCGGGCAAGACGGCCATGGACAGCGTTCTTTGGCTGCTTGAACATGGGGCGGACGCGGGGCAGATCCGTTGGGTGGTGCCACGCGATCCCTGGATGATAAACCGCGCCTTCACACAACCCAGCGGTGCCTTTTACCACGAAAGTTACGGTGGGACGCTGCGCCAGATGGAAGCCGTCATGGCCGCGACGTCGATCGACGATCTTGCCGACAGGATGGAAGCGGCCCGTTTGTGGATGCGCCTCGATCCCTCGGTCCGTCCGGCGATCATGCATGGTGCATCGGTTTCGATGGCGGAAGTCGACCGGCTGCGCGAGGTGCGCGATATCGTCCGGATGGGTCATGTCGAAGCGATCCAGCCCGACGAAATGCGGCTTGTCGGCGGGACCTGCCCGGCAAAACCCGGCACGCTCTATATCGACTGCACGGCGCGCGCCTTGGGGCATACCGACACGTGGCCGATTTTCGATTCGGATCGCATTGCGCTGCAGATGATCCGCCTCTACCAGCCGACGTTCAGCGTTGCCCTGCTGGCCCGGATCGAGGCGGGTTTCGACGATGGCACGGTGAAGAATGCGCTCGCGAAGCCGGTTCCCATGACGGATACGGTCCATAGCTGGGTCGTGTCCCAGATCGTGAATGTGACGAACCAGTTCGCCTGGTCGCAGCATCCCGATTTGAGAGCCTGGATCGCGGCGTGTCGCCTTGATGGATTTGGCCGCGCCGCCCGCGAGGTCGATCGATCGGACCCGGCCGTGAAGGCGGTCTATGAGCGGATAAAGGAGGTCTCCATGCCCGCATTCGCCAATATGCAAAAGCTCGCCACTGCTGCCTGAGCGGCCCGGCAGGCGGTGCGAGGCACCTGAACGGAAGCCGACGGGCGCCCTCGCATGCGATGGCAGCGACCCGTTGACCAGAGCACGTCGCGCAGAAGTGGAAACCGGTCTTGCGCGTCTCGGACGTGCGGTATCAAAAGGTCAGAGCGGGTCGCGTGCCTGCGACTGAACGCGGCACGCTCCAGACCTTGCCGGAAATATCTTTTTCATCATAACTCATGAATTTAACCACATTTTTCGCGTGGTAAGGGGGCTTTTGCACCGCGATCGCCGCCTCAGCGCGACCGCCCGAAGCGCTGGTAGAGTCCATCAAGCGAGTAGTTTTCCGCCACCGGCCCGTGTTCCTCGGGGAAGAAGCCAGGATCCTCCGGCAGGCAGCCCCGTCCGCAGGCCTGCATGATGAAACCGGTGGTGCCGTCCACATACCACAGCCGCCCGCCGGGCGTGGCGACCCACCCATTCACGCCGAACCGCATGTCGCCTTCGACATCCTGGATCGAGGGAACCTCGCCATCATATCCGATGCCCCAGGCCGCATGGGTGTGCCACGACGACACTGCCCGCATGCCCGGCTCGATCGGCAGCGAGGCGCAGCTGGCCTCGCCCCCCCATGACACCTTGGTGGAGGAATAGTTCCCCGCTGCATCCTGCAGGATGAATCCGCAGACTTCCCGGTTGAAGCGCACGCTCAACTGGTTCATCGACTCCATCAACCCAAGCACGAACTGCATCTCGCGCATGTCCTGGGCGTGGGCCGGTGGGGAAAGCAGAAAGGCCGAAGCCGTGGCGAGGGCAGTGAAGAAAGCGCGCATGGTTGAAGCTCCTATGCGATGGGATCGAAAAAGGTGTAGCGGAGAATCCGGTGTCGGCAAAACAAAGTTGTCGCCCCAAGCTGGAAACCTGCCACGGGGGCGCTAAACTACTCGAAGAAAACGGAAATGGAGATCAAACCGATGTCGCGCTTCGATGAAATGATGAAGGCCCGGGTCGATGCGATGGCCAAGGGCACGAAGATCGAGCAGCTGACCGACGACGACGATGTCCGCGAATGGCTGGTTTTCGGGCGCCTGGCCATGTTTTTCTGCCTCTGGGCCGGGATGATCTGCGCCTTGGCCCTTGTGATTTCGTTCCGCTTCTGACGGCTTCAGTCCGGGTCCGGGTCAGGCGGCGGCCTCTTGCCGCGTAGCGCGAACCTGGACCGTGTCGCGGTTGCAACCCGTGTCCGCATCCGCAAACCCGGCGCTGTCAGATCGCGGCGAAATCGGTGAAGCGGAACGGCTTGGGGGCGGTTCTGGCCGGCGGCTTGGTGCGTTTGGTCATGGCGTAAACTCCTGTTCTGCATTGAATTTACACGGCAGGGCGCGCGGAGTCTGCGGATGTTCCACCGACTTGACAAACGCCATTTTGCGCGCCGCGACTCAGATCGCGGCCCAGTCCGTGAAGCGGAACGGGACCGGTGCGGGCTTGGCGGGGATCGGGCTTTCGGGGCGGCGAGGGGCGTTGGTCGGGGCGGAATGGCGGGTCATCTTGGCGTCCTTGGGATGTGGGGTTGCGATGGCCTGATCGTCGGGCCAGACCGCTTTGCCACGCAATGTCACCGCGCTGATATCCGATAGCGCTCTGGGTTTCCCGCGCCGTTTCAGAAGGTTGGCGAAAACTGGCCGAAGCTGCCCGCGGCTGCGCGGATTTCGGCGCAGGCGGGTGGACGCCCCCCGATGGCCCGCCGCACCGCGCCTTGCGCGCCGCCAAAACAAGGCCGCCGATGGGACCAACCGGTCCCAGGAACCGGCTTTCAGGTATATCAATGGTAGATCAATTCGCCCGGACACGCTCAAACCCGGACACAAAAAAAGGCGCGTCCGATGCCGGGCGCGCCATTCGTTTGGTCAGGCCGAAGCCTGCGATGCGGGTCGCTTAGACCGGCTTGAGGTTTACGGCGCTCTCGCGGCCATCGCGGCCGGCTTCGAGGTCGTAGGTCACCTTCTGGTTGTCGGCGAGGCCGGTCAGGCCGGACCGCTCGACAGCAGAGATGTGCACGAACACGTCCTTGCCGCCAGTGTCGGGCGCGATGAAGCCGAAGCCTTTAGTCGAGTTGAACCATTTCACGGTGCCATTGGCCATCGTGTGTCTCCTTACAATTATCCGCCCGCGTGCATGCGGCGGCTCGGCGTCAGTGTTAGCAGGATCGAGACTGAGGCCTTGGTAGAGGAGACAGTAGATCGAGTGCGGTAACGGTCGCCGAGGTCATATGGCGCATTTTTGGAGATTCGGCAAGATGCTGCGGTGCGGAGGCGCGTGATTGGCCGGGATGCGCCGGATGCTTCAGGCCTGAGCCAGTTTCGCGGCGATCTGGTCCTTGAGATGAACCCGCTCCTTGCGCAGGTTTTCTTCCGCGATGGCGCTGGTGGGTTCGACATTGGTCTCCGCTCGGTGAATCGCGCGGTTGATCTCGTGGTAGCGGTCCGCGAGGTGGCGGAAATTGCCGTCGATTTCCTTGAGCTTGTGCAGCGAGTCGAGCTTGTCGGGGAATTCCTCGTGCAGCTCGTGCGGGGTGTGGGACATGGTTGGGGCCTCCGGTTGGGGTGGGTTGGAGGCGAGGATAGGGGGTGTGGCGTGTGGAAGCGTTGATCTGGGTCAAAGCGGGAAATGCGAGTGTTCCTATCCCCGCTTAAGCCCTGCGCTTTTGTGTTCGAGCAACGCGACGCATTGTGTTTATGGCTCCACACGCTTTCTCTGCACGCCCAATCGCAGGCATCGTGTATTTGTGTGTAGATCCCTCAGTCCCGACAATGATGACGTCGCCTGTGCCAAACAGCCAACCGAAGAAACCCGATTGACGGACAAGGCATTCGTGCATCTGGTCGCTATCCCAGTGACGCTGAAACTTGGTCCAAGGAAGGATACCGTGTCGGACCGATACCAAGTCATCGCCTACCGTGATCACAAAAGTCCGAAGCCATGCCATATTATAGAGCAGACGCGCAATGCGCAAAACGATCAAGACCTTGGCAATCAGCCAAACGATCAGAACGGTCTGCAAGCCAACGTTCTCACGAAAGGCCCATGTCACGGCCGCGTCCTGATAGGCATAGACGAGGATCAGAACAACGATCCAGAACAGGATCGCCAGCGCAAGACGCAAATAGGCTGTCCAGGACTTCTTGAAAGTCATTTCCGCCGAAGCTCCTTCTCCAATTCCGCAAGTCCGCGCCAGCACGGTCCACTCGCAAAAAACAGGACCGGCAGGGCCATTGCCAACATGATAACTAACTCGATCAATGGAGGGGCGGGCGAATTGTAGGCGGTTATTCCGACGCGGAGTGAAAGGGTCGATAGGTCACCGTAGACCAACCCTACTATCAGGCGCGCCAAGAATTGAGCCACCTGCATCACTCCGACAAACCAGATGATGCAACCTGCGACGCTGTATACGGTGCGAAATGCCATGCCAAAAAAAACAATTTCTTTTCTGCAATGCCGCCGATTTTAGGGCCGGATGGCCTCGTCGACAATAGTTTACCGCACGAACTTCTTGTACTTCACCCGCTTCGGCTCCAGCGCGTCGGGGCCCAGGCGGCGCTTCTTGTCTTCCTCGTAGGCCGAGAAGTCGCCTTCGAACCATTCGACATGGGCGTCGCCCTCAAACGCAAGAATGTGGGTGCAGATGCGGTCGAGGAAGAAGCGGTCGTGGGAGATGACGACGGCGCAGCCCGCGAATTCGGTCAGGGCGTCTTCCAGGGCGCGGAGCGTCTCCACGTCCAGGTCGTTGGTCGGCTCGTCGAGCAGCAGGACGTTGCCGCCCGATTTCAACAGCTTGGCCATGTGGACGCGGTTGCGTTCGCCGCCTGACAATTGCCCGACCTTCTTCTGCTGGTCGCCGCCCTTGAAGTTGAACGCCGAGCAATAGGCGCGGGAGTTCATGGAGGCGTCGCCAAGCTCGATCACTTCCGCCCCGCCGGAGATTTCCTCCCACACGGTCGCATCGGCGGCGAGCGCATCACGGGACTGGTCGACGAAGGCGAGGTCCACCGTGTCGCCGTATTCCAGCGTGCCCGCGTCGGGCTGTTCGTGCCCGGTCAGCATCTTGAACAGCGTGGACTTGCCCGCCCCGTTCGGGCCGATGACGCCGACGATGCCGCCCGGCGGCAGCGCGAAGGTCAG
>CAZTUG010000124.1:0-7172 GCA_964615955.1 uncultured Roseicyclus sp. | reverse complement strand
GGTAACATAGGTCAGCGCGATCGGGACGCGCTTGGACGTGGGGAGGTTAACCCCGGAAATACGTGCCATCTGTGGCATATCCTTTTCGTTGCGAGCCCGTCATGCCAGGCCCTTTTTTCACAACGTAAGCCCGGGCCTGAAGCGCCGGGCTTGCGAACGTGGTTCACGGCATCGGATGCGCACCCGATTCCCGCCAAGATCGGCGTGGTATGCCCCATTCGACCAAAGGTCAATAGTCAGTGGACCTGACGCAGATCATCCCTGCAGCGCAGCCGAGATTTCGCTTGCCACGGCGTCGATCTCGCCCAGGCCGTCCACCGATTTCAGCAGCCCCTTGGCGTAGTAGTAGCCGATCAGGGGGCTGGTCTGCTTGTAGTAGGCCAGCAGACGGGTCTTGAAGCTTTCGGCATTGTCATCGGCGCGGCGCTTGAACTCGGTTCCGCCGCAGCTGGTGCATTTGCCATCCGCGGGGATCGGCTTGGTCTCGTCGTTATAGACCTCGCCGCAGGATCCGCAGGTGGCCCGTGCCGTGATGCGCGCAACCAGCGCCTCGTCATCGACCTGCATCTCGATCACGTGGTCAAGGGTCTGGCCCACCTCTTCCATCAACGCCCCCAGGGCATCCGCCTGGGGCAATGTGCGGGGGAAGCCGTCGAAGATGAACCCGGTGCCACCTTCGGCCAGCTTCTCGCGGATCAGGCCGATGACGATCTCGTCGGTGACAAGGTCGCCGCGTGCCATCACGCTTGCAACCAGATTGCCCATCTCGGTGCCGCTGTCCTTGGCCTCGCGCAACATGTCGCCCGTGGACAGTTGCACCATCCGACGCCCCTCCACGAGGATTCGCGCCTGCGTTCCCTTGCCCGCACCCGGCGGGCCCAACAAGATTATGTTCATCTACGCGCAGGTCCCTTCCGCGGTTTCTTGGCGCCACTCTTACGCCCGCGGAGTTGGGACTTCTCAAGCAGCCCTTCATACTGGTGCGCCAGCAGATGCGACTGTATCTGCTGCACCGTGTCCATGCCCACCGAAACGATGATCAGGATCGAAGTGCCGCCAAAATAGGCAGTAATCGCAAGGTTTGTCCGAACAATCTCGGGCATGAGACAAACTAGCGCAAGGTAGCCGGAGCCCAGAACAAGGACACGGCGCACAACGTATTCCAGGTATTCCGCCGTCCGTGTGCCCGGGCGAATGCCCGGAATGAAGCCGTTCTGGTTCTTCAGGTTGTCGGCCACATCCTCCACCTTGAACGACACGTTGAGCGTGTAGAAATAGGTGAAGAAGATGATCATCGACGCAAAGAAAACGAAGTAGAGCGGCTGGCCGGGCCCGAAATTGGCAAGGATCCATCCCATCACCGGCCCGGCATCGCCGGCTCCGCCGAACGTCATCAACGTGGTCGGCAACAACAGCAGCGACGACGCGAAGATCGCCGGGATCACGCCCGCCGGGTTCACCTTGATCGGCAAGTGGCTCGACCCGCCGTCATAGACCTTCATCCCCACCTGTCGGCGTGGATACTGGATATGGATCTTGCGCAGCGATCGCTCCATGAAGACCACGAAGATCAGCGTGCCGATCAGCATCACGATCACGCCCAGGGTTGCGGGGGTGGAAATCGCGCCGGACCGCCCGCTTTCGAAGAACTGCGCCAGGGCGGCGGGGATCTCGGCGATGATACCGACAAAGATGATCAGCGAGATACCGTTGCCGATGCCGCGATTGGTGATCTGCTCGCCCAGCCACATCAGGAACATGGTGCCACCGACCAGCGTGATGACGCAGCCGATGCGGAAGAACCAGCCGGGGTCGGTGACCAGCCCGCCACCCTCCATGCTGACGGCAAGGCCATAGGCCTGCGCCGTGGCCAGCGCGACGGTGCCGTAGCGGGTATATTGGTTGAGCTTCTTGCGCCCGCTCTCGCCCTCTTTCTTCAGCGTCTCCAGCGCCGGCACCATGGCCGCCATGAGCTGCACGATGATCGAGGCCGAGATATAGGGCATGATCCCAAGGGCGAAGACGCCCATCCGGCTCAGCGCGCCGCCGGTGAACATGTTCAGCACGCCGCCAAGGCCCGCCGCAGCCGAATCGAAGAAGGCCCGCAATTCAGCCGCGTCGATACCCGGAACCGGAATGTAGGTGCCGATCCGGTAGATGATCAGGAGGCCCAGAGTAAACCAGATGCGCTGGCGCAGTTCGGTCGCCTTGCCGAACGCGCTCCAGCTCATGTTGGAGGCCATTTGCTCCGCTGCTGATGCCATGGTGCCTCACCTGATTGCCGCAATACCGTGACGGCCCCTTTGCACGGAGGCCACGCGGCGCGGGAAAAACCTTAAGACGTGATGTAGGCGGAGCACGCTCCGCCCACAAGCGTCACGGGGACAAAACCCCCGTGAACGGGTTACTCCGCCGCAGCCTGGGACGCCACGTTCAACGCGCCACCGGCCTTTTCGACCGCCTCGACCGCCGATTTCGACGCGCCGGTCACGGTGATCGTCAGCTTGTCCGAAACATCGCCCTTGGCCAGCACGCGGATACCGTCCAGCTTGCGCCGCACCAGCCCGGAGGCGACCAGCGCATCCTCGGTGATCTCGGCCTTGGCGTCGATCTTGCCCGCGTCGATGAACTTCTGGATCAGGCCCAGGTTCACGACGGCGTATTTCTTCTGGTTCGGCTTGGTGAAGCCGCGCTTGGGCAGACGCTGGTACAGCGGCATCTGGCCGCCCTCATAGGCGTTGATCGCAACGCCCGACCGGGACTTCTGACCCTTGATACCACGTCCGGCGGTCTTGCCCGTGCCGGAGCCCGGGCCGCGACCGATGCGCTTGCGCTTCTTGGTTGCGCCGGGATTGTCACTGAGTTCGTGCAGTTTCATGTCGCTTCTCCTAAGCCGGACATGCCCCCGAAGCGATATGGGCAGACGCGGCGTTTCTTGATTGTGAAGGCCACGCCGATGCGTGCCCTGAAAACGGGCCGGGGTCGGCCACCGGGTGCCTATACGGAACTCGGTCGCGCCCTGCAAGGGGTCAACGCCTGGCGCTGGCGTTGCCCGCAAGCCGGAGGTCAGCCCAGGCGCCTTGTCGCGGGCAGAAACAGCTCCGCGTCCAGCAACTCCGCGATGCTGGCATATGGCAGGCCCAAGGCATCCAGCGCCTCCCGCTCGGTCTGGAACACCTCCACCTTTATGCCTTCCGCAAGATCGGCGAGGATCTGATACATGCGCCCCATGCCGAAGACCGTCTCGTTGGGCGAATAGATCACCGTGTGCGTGGTCACCTTGGCCGCTGGCGACTGGTCATTGACCTTCCGCAGGATCGACCGAACGAGGTTGAAGTTGATGTCGAACGACGTGATCCCGGAATGGTCGATCAGTTCCGGACGGCCGGGCCGGTAATGCGCGTCGGACACATAATCGGCGAAGTTCTGCACGAACTGCGGATAATCGATCGCCCCATGCCAGCGGGCATAAACAAGGTCGCGCTCCAGACAGGTAGAGAACTCGATCGGCACGGGGGATCACGCTCAGCTTTTCACTCGGTGTCACGTCGATGCAGCGCCCCCCCCCGTCGCCAATTCGAAACCGTCGGAAGGGTCCGCCAAACGACAATGCCCCAACCAGTCCGGTCAGGGCAATGCGATCTCGTCGAAGGTTGCGGTGACGATCGTCAGCCGCGCTCTTCGATGATCTTCACAAGATGCGGGATCTTGTTGACCATGCCGCGGACAGAGGGGGTATCCTCCAGCTCCCGCGTGCGGTGCATCTTGTTCAGACCCAGGCCGATCAGCGTCTTGCGCTGAATTTCCGGGCGGCGGATCGGCGAGCCGATCTGCTGGACGACGATGGTTTTTGCCATTGTGCTCAAGCCTCCTCGGTCTCGGCTGCGGTCTCGGCTGCCGGAGCGTCATCACGCTTGGGCAGGATGTCGGCGACTTTCTTGCCACGACGCGACGCGATCTGGCGCGGGCTCGATTCCTTGGTCAATCCGTCCAGCGTGGCGCGGATCATGTTGTAGGGGTTCTGCGACCCGGTCGATTTCGACACGACGTCCTTCACACCCAACATCTCGAACACGGCACGCATCGGACCACCGGCGATGATCCCGGTGCCTTCCGGCGCGGTCCGCATCACGACCTTGCCCGCGCCATGGCGGCCCAGGATGTCGTGGTGCAGCGTGCGGCCTTCCTTCAGCGGCACGCGGATCATCTGGCGCTTGGCCTGTTCGGTCGCCTTGCGGATCGCCTCGGGGACCTCCTTGGCCTTGCCCTTGCCGAACCCGACCCGGCCGCGCTGGTCGCCCACGACGACAAGCGCCGCGAAGCCGAAGCGCTTGCCGCCCTTGACGGTCTTGGACACGCGGTTGATCGCGACCAGACGGTCCGCGAATTCCGGCGTTTCGTCACGCTCCGGACGACGTCCCCGACCGCGGTGTTCACGTTCTGCCATATGGCAATTCCTTCTCTCGGTGACGCCTTCGCGCCGTTTTGACCGATCGCAGTGCCCGGGTTCCTTCGAACCCCGGCCCCGATCATCGAGGCGACACGGAACGCACCGCCCTCACGTCACGCCGTGGGGCGGGCCTCAAGCCCGCCGCCACCGCAATTCTCAGAACTTCAGACCACCTTCACGGGCGGCGTCGGCCAAGGCCTTCACACGTCCGTGGAACAGGAAGCCGCCCCGATCGAAGAAACACTCTTCGACCCCGGCCTTCTTCGCCCGCTCGGCGATTGCGGCGCCGATCTTGGCCGAAGCCTCCAGGTTGTTCTTGCCGATGATCCCCAGCGACGGCTCCAGCGACGAGGCCGAAGCCAGCGTCACACCGTTCACATCGTCGATCAGTTGGACAGAGATGTTCTTGTTCGACCGATGAACCGACAGACGCGCACGTCCGTTGGCCATCGCCTTGATCTTGTTCCGGTTGCGCAGGCGGCGCTTCTGGAACAGCTCTCGTTTGCTCAGTGCCATTGTGCCAGCCCTTACTTCTTCTTGCCTTCCTTGCGGAAGATGTACTCACCCTTGTAGCGAATGCCCTTGCCCTTGTAGGGCTCGGGCGCACGCCACTCACGAATATTCGCCGCGACCTGTCCGACCAGCTGCTGGTCGATCCCTTCGATCACCACTTCGGTGTTCTTGGGGGTGGTGACGGTTACACCGGCGGGAACCGGGAAATCCACGTCGTGCGAATAGCCCAGCGACAGCTTCAGGACATTGCCCTGCATCTGCGCCCGGTAACCCACGCCCTGGATCTCAAGCTCTTTCTTGAACCCGTCGGTGACGCCGGTAACGAGATTTTCCACCATCGAGCGGGACATGCCCCACTGCTGCCGCGCGCGCTTGGACTTGCCGCGCGGCGTGACGGTGATCTCCTTGTCCGCGACGGCCAGCGTGACGTCGTCGGTTGCGGTAAAGGCGCGGGTGCCTTTCGGCCCCTTCACCTCGATGGTCTGACCCGACACGGAGGCTTCGACACCCCCGGGCAGTCCGACCGGTTTCTTGCCAATACGAGACATAAGCCAGCTCCCTCAGAAGATCGTGCAAAGCACTTCGCCGCCAACATTCTGGCTGCGAGCGTTTGCATCGGACATCACGCCCTTGGATGTGGAGACGATCGACACGCCCAGGCCCTGGCGGACCGAGGGAATGTCACCCACACTCATGTAGACGCGGCGGCCGGGCTTCGACACGCGCTTGAGTTCACGAATGACAGGCGTGCCTTCGTAGTACTTCAAGCTGATCTCGAATGCCGGGTGACCATCCTTGCCGGTCGTGGGCTCGTAGCCGCGGATATAGCCTTCGTCCGCCAGCACATCCAGAACGCGGGCGCGCTGCTTGGAGGCCGGGGTCTCGACCGTGGACTTCCCGCGCATCTGGCTGTTGCGGATGCGGGTCAGCATATCACCGATGGGATCATTCATATCTTTGCTCCCTTACCAGCTCGACTTGACCATGCCGGGGATCTGGCCCATCGAGGCAAGGTCCCGCAGCTTGATCCGCGACATTTTCAGCTTGCGGTAATACGACCGCGGACGTCCCGTCAGCTGGCACCGGTTGTTCAGGCGCGTGGCCGAGCTGTTACGCGGCAGCTTCGCCAGTTTGAGTTGCGCCTTGAACCGCTCTTCCATCGGACGCGCCTCGTCTTGCGTGATCGCCTTCAGGGCCGCGCGCTTCGTTGCATATTGTGCCACCAGACGCTCGCGCTTCTTCTGGCGTTCGATCATGGATTCTTTTGCCATGGGTCAGATCCTCTGCGTCAAGCGTTGAAGGGCATGTTGAAGTGCTTCAACAGCGACTTCGCCTCGGCGTCGGTCTTCGCCGTCGTTACGATGATGATATCGATACCCCAAACCTCGTCGACCTTGTCGAAGTTGATCTCGGGGAACACGATATGTTCCTTGATGCCCATGGCGAAGTTGCCACGCCCGTCGAAGGACGGCTTCACGCCGCGAAAGTCCCGGATGCGGGGCATCGCGATGGTGGTCAGGCGGTCGAGGAAATCATACATGCGATCGCCGCGCAGGGTGACCTTCGCACCCAACGGCATCTCTTCGCGGACCCGGAAGCCGGCGATGGATTTCTTGGCCTTGGTCACGACGGCGTGCTGCCCGGCGATGGCGGTCAGGTCTTCCTGGGCCGATTTCGCCTTCTTGCTGTCCCGCACGGCTTCCGCGCCGCACCCGATGTTGAGAACGATCTTCTCAAGACGCGGGATCTCCATGTCGTTGCGATAGCCGAATTCCTCTTTCATCGCGGGCTTGATGACCTCGGCGAAGGTGGCCTTCAGGCGCGGGGTATAATTGGCGGTATCCAACATCAGATCACGTCCCCCGTGGTCTTGGCGACGCGCACCTTCTTGCCGTCTTCGATCTTGAAGCCGACGCGGGTGGCCTTGCCGTTTGCATCCAGAAGCGCCAGGTTCGACAGCTGGATCGGCATCGCTTGCGGGATGCGGCCGCCCTGGGTCGACTGGCTTTGCTTGGTGTGACGAATGGCGATGTTCACGCCGTCCACGATGGCCTTGCCGGCGGCGGGCAGAACGGTGGAGATTTCACCCTTCTTGCCCTTGTCCTTGCCGGCAAGCACGACGACCTTGTCGCCCTTCTTGAGCTTGGCGGCCATTACAGCACCTCCGGCGCAAGCGAGATGATCTTCATGAAGTTCTTCGCGCGCAACT
>CAZTUG010000123.1:0-7195 GCA_964615955.1 uncultured Roseicyclus sp. | reverse complement strand
GTGCGCAATCCAAAGGTCAGAGCACGTCGCGCAAAAGTGGGCACCGGTTTTGCGCGTTCCGGAGGTGCGCAATCCAAAGGTCAGAGCACGTCGCGCAAAAGTGGGCACCGGTTTTGCGCCTCCCGGACGTGCGGTATCAAATGGTCAGAGCACGTCGCGGGACTGCGAACGAACGCGGCACACTCCAGGCCCTGCAGGCCGCGCGCGCCCCGAGATCGGGAACCCGAAGCCGTTCTGCGCCGTTGTCCTGCCAGAGAACACGCAACGGAGAACAACAATGGAATATGGTATCTTCGGCCTGATCGTCCTGATCGCCGACATCTACGCAATCTTCAAGACATGGTCATCCGCCGCCTCGACGCTGGCGAAGATCATCTGGACCGTGGTCATCCTTGTCCTGCCGGTTCTGGGCTTCATCGCTTGGCTGCTGGCGGGCCCGAAGGGCGGCGACCGCCTCAACGTGTAAGGCGCCACACGCGGTCGGCGCGTGACGCATGCTGCAAGGGCACCCCCGCGCGGGTGCCCTTTTGCGTGAGGCTGCGATCCAGTCACGCCCCGATCCCGTCACGGCCGACGCCAAGCCTCCATCGGCAGGACATGGCCCGGTTCGGTGTTCCGGCGTCCTCCCGCCCCCCGTCCTTCCGCCACGGGCACCATGGGGCCGGGCGCGACAGCGGTGCAAAAGGGGGCGCGACAGGGGGGGATCGCCCGCCATGACGGACCCGGACCCGGTATCGCGCGGCCCGGTATCGCGCGGCCCGGTATCGCACGGCCCGGTATCGCGTGGCCTCGTCCAGCGGCGGTCCTCCAACGGCCCCGCCGCAGCCCGCCGCGCCGCACCCCGACACACCAGGCCGGTTCGGGCGAAGACGTTCAGGCGAAGACTACGCCCCAGCGCTCGATCAGGGCCTGCTGCAACCGCTTGGCCGCGCCGTTATAGGCGCGCGTGCCCTGCGGTTGTTCCAACTGGTCGTCGGGGATCGCCGCGCGCCGGTCGAGATCGGCGCTGAAGATGGTGAAGGCCAGGTCGCGGCCCGTGGGCGTGCGGGCATATCCCGCCAGGGTCGACACGAAGTTGAGCGTTCCGGTCTTCGCCACCACCGACACCGGGTGATCGGCGATCACGTTGCCGACCCGGTCGCGCATCGGGATGGTCTTCATCAACTCCCGCAGCAGGCCATCCGGTCCGGCGGCCACAAGCGCGCGGGTCATGTCCTGCGGGCGCAGGCGACTGCCGACGCCGAGGCCCGAGTGATCGACGAAATGCGCGTTCCGCGCGCCCAGCCTGTCCTCCATCCACGCCGTCATGGCCGCGCCCGATTCGGGCAGGCTCGACACCGGCTCCCCGCCCGCCTGCGTCGCCATCAGCCCGACCACCTCCGCCGTCAGGTTGGTGGACCACAGCAGCATCCCGCGCAGGATGTCCTGCAGCGGATCGGACACGTTCTCGGCCAGCACCAGCGCCGTGTCGGGCGCGGCATCGGCATAATCCGGGTCGGACAGGCGCACGCCGTGATTGCCCATCAGGGTCTGGAACACCTCGGCCATGTAGGCGGCGGGGCGGCGCACCGGCAGCCAGCGCGACCCGGACGCGCCCAGCGCGCCGCGCGCGACGGTCCACGCGTCATGGCCTTCCGCGTCGGTATAGGTGTAGGTCGGCACCGTGCGTTCCGCGATCTGCATGCGCGCGACCTGTACCGCCGGGCGCAGGTTGGCCGAGCGCGCATCCATCGAGATCGTGTAGTCCTCGCCCACCCTCTCCCACTCGAAATGGACCCGGTTGAAATTCAGGTTGAGCGCCGAAATGGCCGGGTTATACCCCACATGCGGTAGCTGTCCGGGGTCGATCTGCCAGATTTCGGGCAAGGCGCCGGTGGCCACGCGGAACGCGCCGGTGACCTCGCGCACGCCAAGGTTCACCAGGTCGTCGGCCATGCGTGCCAGCGCGTCGGTGTCGAACAGCGGATCGCCCGAGCCGACCAGCCACAGGTCCCCGTCCAGCCGTCCATCGGCGACAACCCCGGTCGAGACCAGCCGCGTGCGGAACCGGTAGGCCGGCCCCAGCCGGTCCAGCGCATAGGCGCAACTGACCGCCTTGGCGACCGAAGCGGGCGGCAGCGGGTAAAGCGGATTGCCGACCTCCAGCATCTCGCCGGTCAGCGCATCGGCCACGGCATAGCCCACGCGCCCGCCCAGGTTGGCCTCGGCCACGATCTCCGACGCGCGGGGAATGGTCCGCTCGACGATCCCGTCGGGCCGGATCAACGGCCGCAGCGACCGCTCCGGGGCAGAGGCCCAAGCCGCAGTCGCGGTGCTTGCCAGAAGCCCGCTCGCAAAGATCCGTCTGGAAATCATGTCGTCACGTGTTGCGGCAGCTTGCGGCAGGTTAGCGTGTCGCCCCCCCCATCCTCAACCCCCAGACGCGACACGAATCTGTGCGGACCAAACCGGTCACGCGCCACCCGTCGTGGCACGACAGGGCCGCGGATCGCGGGCTGTTCGCCCACCGGCCCGAAGCCCCCTCCCGAAGTTCGCGCGCCAGCCCGGCCTCCTAGCCCCACTCTCCCCGTGCCCGGATCTCGGAGGACGACACATTCACCATCGGCACGTTGAGAAAACACCAGGCGGGCGGCTTCGCCCGGCCAAGCAGATGAGCCGCCTGCGCGGGCAGCATCGCGCCGCGGAACCGCTGCGCCGCCACCGAGGTGCGCGCGGAAATGCGCTGCCCCGGCCGTGCCAGCACGCCCACCGGCACATGCTCCATGATCCACTCCCACCGCTGCCAGCGATGGAATTGCGCCATGTTGTCGGCCCCCATCAGCCACACGAACCGCACGCCGGGATATAGCCGCAGCAGCGCCGCGATCGTCTCGGCGGTGTAGCGGGTGCCCAGATGCGCCTCCAGATCCGTCACCCCGATCCGGGGATCGCGCAACAGGGCCCGCGCCGCCGCCATCCGCTTGTCCAGCGCCGCAGGCCCGCGCGGCTTCAACGGATTGCCGGGCGACACCAGCCACCAGACCCGGTCCAGCCCGAAGCGCTTCAGCGCCTCCCGGCTGACATGGACATGGCCGGCATGGGGCGGATCGAAGGACCCGCCGAACAGGCCGATCACCTGTCCGGGACCCGCCAGGGGCAGATGATGGCGCACGCAAAGGCCTCCACGCGGGGACAACCGCGCGCCTTGATGGGACGCGGGCCGTCCGGTGTCAATTGCGCCGGACAGCCCGCGGTTGGGACGTATTTGAATGAAATCAGTGCCAAAAAGCGCCTGTCGCCCGGGGCCCGGTTAACCGGCGGTTTGCGCGCCGGGGCCTAGGCTCCGCCGGACCAGGGCAAGACCGGGACATGATGGCGGCGCACATCCATATCCAGATGATGATCGGGGGGCCGCCGCGCTGGCCCCTCCTCGTGATGCCCGATGCCCTCCTTGTGCTGGGGGTGGCGCTCGCGCTGCTGTTGCTGGCGACCATCGGCGTGCTCTGTTTCAAGGTGCGCGTCGCCGAACAGACGCGCCGCATGCTGGGGGAGGTCGAACGCTCGCTCGACGATCTGTCCGCCCAGGAAGTCATCCTGCGGGCCGTCGCCCAGCACGCCAATGACGGGCTCGTCTACCATGACATGGACGCGCGCATTCTCTGGGCCAATCCCGCCTATTGCCGGATCATGGGCCGCGACCTGGCCGAGATCCTGGGCCGCCGCCCGCAGGAATTCTGTTTCCCGCCCGAGGCCAAGCCGCCCGAGGCCGAAATCGCCGCCTTCCGCTTCGACGAAGACAGCTACGAATTCAAGAACCTCGTGCGCCGCCCCAACATGCGCAAGAACGGCGAAAGGTTCTGGCACGAATTCAACCTCTCCGTTGTGGAACCGCGCCCGGGCGAAAAGCGCGTCATCCTCGTGTCGCGGGATGTCACCTTGCAGGTCAGGCGGGAACAGGAACTGGAACGCGCCCGGGCCGAATTGCACCACGCCGCCCATCACGATGCCCTGACCGGCCTGCACAACCGCGCCGCCTTCCGCGCCGCGACCGACCTGATCCTGCGCGCGCCCCGGGCCGAGGATCGGCATATGGGGCTGCTCTATATCGACCTCGATCACTTCAAGGCGGTCAATGACAGCAACGGCCATGCAGCGGGCGACCGGCTGTTGATCCATGTCGCCTCCGCCATCCACGCCGCCACCCGCGACCGGGACCTGTCCTGCCGCATGGGCGGGGACGAATTCGTCGTGGCCTGCCCCGGCGTGTCCGATTTCGACACGTTGCAGCACATCGCCGATGCCTTGCTGGAGCGGATCCGAACGCCCATCGCCTGGGCCGATGGCACCCTGACCTGCGGCGCTTCCATCGGCGTGGCGCTCAGCAACGGCATGTCCATGACGGCGGAGGATCTGATCCGTTCCGCCGATTTCGCCCTCTACGAGGCGAAGGGCCCCGGCGCGCCCCGCATCGCACGCTACGATGCCGAGCTGCACGAACGCCAGGAGGCCGAGAATGCCCTGATGCAGGACTTCTCCGATACGCTCGACGATGACGCGATCTCCTTCGCCTACCAGCCCGTGCTGGATGCCGCCACCGGACGCATCTGTTCGTTCGAATCGCTGGCCCGCTGGACCCGCGCCGACGGAACCGTGATCGGACCCGACCAGTTCCTGCCCTATGCCGCGCGGCTGGGGCGCATGGCCGATGTCGATTTCGCCGCCGTGCGCGCCACCGCCTGCCTCACGACGGAGCTTCGCGGCATGGGCCACATGATCCGCGGCGCCTTCAACACCTCGTCCGAGGCGCTGGCCCATCCCGATTTCTTCATCCGGCTGGAGCAGGCGGCCCGCGCCGCCGGTCTCTCGCCCGAGGCGCTGGTGGCCGAGGTGCTGGAAACGACGTTCTTCGGCTCCGACACCACCGACAGCCTCGCCGCGCACCGCATTTCCGAACTGCGCGCGCAGGGCTACCGCGTCTATCTGGACGATTTCGGCGTCGGCTATGCGGGTCTCGCCCATCTGGGGCAACTCGACATCACCGGGATCAAGCTCGACCGCTCGCTTGTGGCCAATGTCGTCCATGACCGCTCTGCCCGCATCATCGCCACCTCGATCCTGCACATGTGCCGCGAACTGGGCGTCTCCGCCCTTGCCGAAGGGATCGAGACGGCCGAACAGGCCGAATTCCTCGTCGCCCAGGGCTGCACGCTGCTGCAGGGTTTCGGCATCGCGCGCCCCATGGACCGTGCGTCGCTGATCCGGCTGATCGACACGGGCGCTGCCATCGCCATCGCCCCCGGGGCCGTTCCCGGGGCCGCCCCCGGGGCCGCCCGCGGGGCCCGCATGGCCCAACCGCGCCGCGCCAGCGCCTGACGCCACAGCCCCCGCGTCAGACGTTTTCGGACGACGCCGCCCACAGGTTGATCGCCTCGTCCAGCGCCAGCGTGTCGATCTCGGCCAGTTCCGCCGCGCTGAACTCCAGGTTGCCGACAGCGCCCGCGCATTCCACCACCTGTTCCGGCTTCGACGCCCCGATCAGTGCCGTCGTGATCCCGCCGCCGCGCAGCACCCATGCGATCGCCATCTGCGCCAGTGTCTGCCCGCGCCGCTGCGCGATCGCGTCCAGCCCGCGAACGCTGTCGATCACCGCGTCGGTCAGCAGCTCCCGCTCCAGCGACTTGCCCTGCGCCGCCCGGCTGCCCTCGGGCACACCGTTCAGGTATTTCGTCGTCAGCATCCCCTGCGCCAGCGGCGTGAACGCGATGGAACCGACGCCAAGCTCCGCCAGGGTTTCCCTCAGCCCGTCGCGCTCCACCCAGCGGTTGAGCATGTTGTAGGACGGCTGGTGGATCAGGCACGGCGTGCCCAACGCCTCCAGGATCGCCACCGCCGCGCGCGTCTTCTCGGAATTGTAGGACGAGATCCCCACATACAGCGCCTTGCCCGCCCGCACGATGCTGTCCAGCGCGCCCATCGTTTCCTCCAGCGGCGTGTCCGGATCGAAGCGGTGCGAATAGAAGATGTCCACGTAATCCAGCCCCATCCGCTTCAGCGACTGGTCACAGGACGCGATCAGCGACTTGCGGCTGCCAAATTCCCCATGGGGGCCGTCCCACATGCGATACCCCGCCTTGGACGAGATCACCAACTCGTCGCGATAGCCCGCGAAATCCGTGCGCAGGATCTCTCCGAAGGCCGCCTCCGCGCTGCCCGGCGGCGGGCCGTAATTGTTGGCAAGGTCGAAATGCGTGATCCCGTGGTCGAACGCCGCGCGGCACAGGGCGCGCTTGGTCGCGTGCGGCGTGTCGTGGCCGAAATTGTGCCACAACCCCAGCGACACCGCCGGCAACTTCAGCCCCGACCGCCCGCACGCCCTGTAGTCCATGCGCGCGTAGCGCGCCTCCGCCGGTGTATAGCCCATCGCCTGTCCGCCCCCGCCAATTACTGCTGATTGCCCTTTGCGCCCGCCTTGGATAGACCCACCGCAATCCCGTCTCCAGAGGAAATGCCCATGGCCAGCTATCAATATGTCTATCACATGGATGGCGTCTCCAAGACCTATCCCGGCGGCAAGAAATGCTTCGAGAACGTGCGCCTCAGCTTCCTGCCGGGCGTCAAGATCGGCGTTGTCGGCGTCAACGGCTCCGGCAAATCCACCCTGATGAAGATCATGGCCGGCCTCGATACCGATTTCGTGGGCGAGGCCTGGGCCGCCGAGGGTGCGCGCGTCGGCTACCTCCCGCAGGAGCCTGCGCTCGACGAGTCCCTCACCGTGCGCGAGAACGTCATGCTCGGCGTTGCCGCCAAGAAGGCCAAGCTCGACAAGTATAACGAACTGGCGATGAACTATTCCGACGAAACGGCGGACGAGATGGCCGCCCTGCAAGACCAGATCGACGCCGAGAACCTCTGGGATCTCGACGCGCAGATCGACATCGCCCTCGAAGCGCTGCGCTGCCCGCCCGACGACGCCGATGTCACCACGCTTTCGGGCGGGGAAAGCCGCCGCGTGGCGCTGTGCAAGCTGCTCCTCGAAGCGCCCGACATGCTGCTGCTGGACGAACCGACCAACCACCTCGACGCCGAAACCATCGCCTGGCTGCAACAGCACCTGATCGACTACAAGGGCACCATCCTGATCGTCACCCACGACCGCTACTTCCTCGACGACATCACCGGCTGGATCCTCGAACTCGATCGCGGTCGCGGCATCCCC
>CAZTUG010000122.1:0-7525 GCA_964615955.1 uncultured Roseicyclus sp. | reverse complement strand
GTCCCTCTCAAGGGTCCCGGCAGCAGGCGATGATGGGAACCACCCCAGCCCTTTTCAACCGGGGAGGCAGGTCTCAGAATAGGCCCCATGCCCGATGCCGCGCTCTCTGCCACCATCCGCGCCTGCACTTTGTGTGCCGCCCGCTTCGCCGCGACGGCAACCGCCCATGCGCCGCGCCCTGTGGCGTGGTTTCGCCCCGGAGCGCGGATTCTGGTGGCCGGGCAAGCGCCGGGGATGCGGGTGCACATCTCGGGCCGTCCCTTTACCGATCCGTCCGGCGACCGCCTGCGCGACTGGATGGGTGTGGACGAGGCGACCTTCTACGACCGCGACCGCGTCGCGATCCTGCCGATGGCGTTCTGCTTTCCCGGCTACGACGCAAGGGGCGCCGACCTGCCACCGCCGCCGATCTGTGCCGCGACCTGGCGCGCGCGGGTGCTTGGCGCGCTGGGGGACATGCGGCTGACCCTGCTGGTCGGCGGCCACGCGCAGGACTGGCACCTCGGGCGGGGCCCGACCGTCACGGCCCGGGTTGCAGCGTGGCGCGACCATGCGCCCGGGGTCTTCCCCTTGCCTCATCCGTCCTGGCGCAATACCGGGTGGCTGAAGAAAAACCCGTGGTTCGCGGCCGAGCTTCTGCCCGCCCTGCGCGCCCGCGTGCAGGAGGTTGTGCAATGACCGCCCTCGACCGAACGGCTCTCGACCGCGCCCAGGCGGCCATGGACGCCGCCCCCGACGATACCGGGGCGCGGCTGGCGTGGTTCGACCGCCTGTCGGGGACCGAGATGTTCCTGCTGCTGGAGCGTGAGGCCGACGGCGCGCGGATCACGCCGCGGGTCTTCGCGGTTGATGGCGCCGACCTGGTGGTGGCGTTCGACCGCGAGGAACGGCTTGCCGCCTTCGCGGGTGCGGTCGCCCCCTATGTCGCCCTGTCCGGTCGCGTGTTGGCGGCGATGCTCGCAGATGCCGGACTTGGCCTTGCCGTCAACCTCGGGACCGAGGCCGAAACGGTGCTGGAGGCCGACGCGACGGCGTGGCTCGCCCGGACGCTCGCCCAGGTGCCCGATGCAATCGAGGATCGCCCGGACGAAGTCCTGTCCCCCGATGGCTTGCCCGAACGTCTGCTGACGGCGCTGGATGCACGGCTCGCCTCGGCGCAGGGCAGGGCGGTCATGGCCTATCTGGTGGCGACGCGGTTCGACGGGGGGCGGCGGGGGCATTTGCTGGCCTTCGTCGATCCCGCGCCGGGCGCGGAAGGCGCCTTGGCGCAACTCGTGGGCGAGGCGCTCAGTTTTTCGGGGCTGGAAGCGGCCAGCCTCGATGTCGGCTTCTTCCGCGCCGCCGATCCGATCTGCGCCCGCCTGGCCCGGGTTGGCCTGCGCTTCGACCTGCCCGAGGTCGTGGCCCCGCCGGTGCGGCCTGCGCCGGGCAGCGATCCCGACACGCCGCCGCGCCTGAGGTGAGGGCAATGGGGGGCCAGCCCCCCGTCCGTGCCGGACTCCCCCCGGAGGTTTTTCGGCCAAGATGAAGGAGAGGGGCGATCAGTAGCCGAGGGCGCGGTCCACGAGGTGGATGAAAGGCTCTCCGGCTTCGCCCCGGCGAATGTTCTCGGCGATGGCGCGGGAGGCGGAGGAGGGCCGCGTTTCGGAGGCGATATGCGGCGTGACGGTCACGCCCGGATGGGCCCAGAAGGGGTGATCCGCGGGCAGCGGTTCGATGCGGAACACATCCAGCGTGGCATGGCCGATCTGCCCGCTATCGAGTGCCGCCAGCAGCGCGTCATCGTCGATCAGCGGGCCGCGCCCCGGGTTGATCAGCACTGCGCCGCGCGGCAGCAGCGCCAGGCGCCGCGCATCCAGGAGGTTGGTGGTCGCGGGTGTATCGGGCAACAGCAGCACGACGATCGCGGCGCGGTCCAGAACCATGTCCAGCCCGTCCTCGCCATGGCGGGCCTCGACGCCGGCGACCGACTTCTCCGACCGCGACCAGCCCGAGACCCTGAAGCCAAGCGCAACCAGCGCCTGCGCGACCGCTCGCCCCAAGGCGCCAAGGCCGAGAACGGCCACCTGCCTGTCCCGCGCGAGGGGCGGGATGGTGCCGTTGCGCCAGGTGCCATCCTGCCCGAGGATATGGGCGTCCATGCCGAGGTGGTGGCGCAACACGTGCCCGACGCACCATTCCACCATGCCCTCGGTCAATCCGGCATCGACCATGCGCGCCAGCGGCACGGTCAGGGTCTGGTTTCCGACAATGCTCTCGACCCCGGCCCACAGGCTCAGCACGGCTTTCAGGCGCGTGTAGGGGGTGAAGTCCTGAACCGTCGAATTCGGCGCGTAGACGATATAGTCCACCTCCGCCGGATCGGCCTGCGTCACCAGCCCGGCATCGTCGATCCCGACCTCGGCCAGGGCGTCGCGCAGGTGCGGCTCGTAGGCAGGCCATCTTTCGGGCTTGGCGGCGAACAGGATCGTGGGTGCGGGCATTGCGGATCTCCTTTTGTGCAGATCGCTACCAATGCCCCGGCGGAAGGTCCACCCGCGCTATCGCACCCGGTGCACATGCGCCGATTGCACCAGCCCGAAGGCCGCCATCAGCACCAGCATGGCCGAGCCGCCATAGCTGACCAGCGGCAAGGGCACGCCCACCACCGGGGCCAGACCCATCACCATCGCCATGTTGATCCCGAAATAGAGGAAGAACGTCACCGCCACGCCCATGACCATCAGGGACGCATAGCGGTCCCGCGCCATAAGCGCGGTGGCGATGCAGAACACCAGGATCAGCACGTATAGCAGCAACAGCGAGGCGCCGCCGACGAAGCCGAATTCCTCGGCCAGGGTCGGGAAGATGAAATCGGTATGGCTCTCGGGCAGGAACTCGCCCCGGATCTGGGTGCCCTGCATGAAGCCGCGGCCGGTCCAGCCGCCCGAGCCGAGCGCGATCTGGCTTTGGGTGATGTGATAGCCCGAGCCTAGCGGGTCGATGGACGGATCGAGAAACGTATCGATCCGCCGATACTGGTATTCCGCCAGCAGGGCCCATTCCGTGCCCCGGCTGGCGAGCACGGCGGTGACGGCCCCAACGCCAAGCCCGATCACTGTGGCGAAATACAGCCAGTGGACTCCGGCCATGAAAATCACCGCGCCGCCGCCCATCATGATCAGAAGCGCGGTGCCCAGGTCGGGCTGCATGAAGGTCAGCGCAACGGGCAACCCGATGATCGCGAGCGGCGCGATGATGTACACAGGGTTGGACACCTTGCCGAGATCCAGCCAGTCGTAATAGGCGGCCAGCATCATCACGACCGTGATCTTGGCCATCTCGGACGGTTGCAGCCGGATGAAGCCCAGATCGATCCAGCGCTGCGCCCCGCCGCCGGTGGACCCGAAGAATTCCACGTAAAGCAGCAGGATGATGGATGCCGCATAGGCCAGCACGGACATGTTGCGCCAGAACCAGATCGGCACCATGGCCACGATCAGCATGACCGAGAAGCCGAGAACGAAACGCTTCATCTGCGCCGAGGCCCAGGGATCGAAGGATCCGCCGGCAACGGAATACAGCATCAGAAACCCGACGCAGGCGACCGTCGTGAGCAGCAGCGCCAGCGCCCAGTTCAGATGCAGGATCTTGCGCCAGCCCGTCGGCGCGGATTTGACGTTGTATTCAAGGAAACTCACGGTGTCTGCCTTGCGGGGGTGCGGGCACGGCGCGGCTCCCGACCGGACGGGACCGGGGGCGTGTCGAAGATCGGCAGCTGGCGGTGCATCTCCTCTATGCCGCGCCGCTGCGATACCGGGTACAGCTCCGGGGTCGGGACATCGCCCACCTGCGCGCGCAACAGGATGTCGCGGGCAATGGGGGCCGCCGCCGTCGATCCGCCGCCGCCATGTTCCACGATCACCGACACGGCAAAGCGCGGCGCGTCGTAGGGCGCATAGGCCACGAACAGGGCGTGGTCCCGCCGCTCCCACGGCAGGTCGGCGTTGCCGATCACACCCGCGGCCCGTTCGGCCGCGCTGATGTTGCGCACCTGGCTGGTGCCGCTCTTGCCCGCGATGGTGTAGGCCTCGGCGACGGTGCGGCTGCCGTAGCCGGTGCCGCGGCTGGAATTGCAGACCCGCCACATGCCGTCGCGCACCAGCGCCAGATTGGCCGGGTCAAGCCCCAGGTCCGGTGCCGCGCCGATGCCCTGCGGGACACCATCGACCGACCGGATCAGGTGCGGCTCCAGGGCGCGCCCGCTGGCGATCCGCGCCGTCATCACCGCAAGGTGCAGCGGCGAGGTCAGCACGAAGCCCTGCCCGATGGACGCGTTGATCGTGTCGCCCACCACCCAGTCCTGTTCGAACCGGCGCCGCTTCCAGTCCATCGTCGGCGCCAACCCTTCGGCGACGCCGGACAGCGGCAAAGCGTGCCGCACGCCGCAGCCAAGCCGGATCGCCATGGCCGAGATGTTCTCGATCCCGACGCGCTGGGCAAGTTCATAGAAATACACGTCGCAGGATTGCTCCAACGCGACGGCAAGGCCGACCCGACCATGCCCGCCGCGCCGCCAGCAATGGAAGCGGCGATCGCCGACCTCGATCGAGCCGGAGCAGCCGACGGTCTCGTTCTCGCCGATGAACCCGCCTTCCAGCGCCGCCAGGGCCACCACCATCTTGTAGGTCGATCCCGGCGGATACAGGCCCTGGGTCGCCTTGTTGGCCAGCGGGCGATAGGGGTCGTCGTTCAGGTTGCCCCATTGCGTCTGGCTGATGCCGCGCACGAACAGGTTCGGATCGAAAGTGGGGGCCGAGGCCAGCGCATGGATCTCTCCGGTCGCGCAATCCATGACGACCGCGCCGGCGCTTTCCCCGCTCAGCCGCGCTTCCACATAGTTCTGCAGGCCCGCATCGACGGTCAGTTGCACATCGCCGCCCGGTGTGGCCGGGTCGCGGTCCAACTCGCGCATCACCCGCCCCGAGGCGTTGACCTCGACGCGCGACGTGCCCGCGCGCCCGCGCAAGACGCCTTCGACCTTGTCCTCGATATTGTAGCGCCCGACCTGGAAATCCGGGATCTGCAAGACCGGGTCGGTGTCTCCCGTCTGCTCCAGATACCAGTCCGATACCGGGCCGACATAGCCCACCACGTGGCTGAAGTCCGCCCCCAGCGGGTAGACGCGGCTCAACCCCACTTCCGGGTTCACTCCGGGCAGGGCGGGCGCGTTCACGGCGACGGCCGACATCTCTTCCCACGACAGGCGGTCGGCAATGGTGACGGGCACGAAGCCCGGACGGCGGCGGATTTCCTGCCGCGCGCGCTCCAATACCACCAGATCGAGGTTCACCAGCCGCGCCACTTCGTCCAGCACGGCATCCACATCGCCCGCATCCTCGCGCACCAGCGTGATGCGGTAATTCTGCTCGTTGCCCGCAAGCAACACGCCGTCGCGATCGAAGATCAACCCCCGCGCGGGCGACAGCAGGCGCAGGTTGATCCGGTTTTCCTCGGCCAGCAGGCGGAAATCATCGGCACGTTCCACCTGCAGATAACGCATGCGCGCAGCCAGCGTTGCCGCCGTGCCCAGAAACAGGCCGCCGACCACCACGGTCCGGCGCCCGATCATGCGGGCGCTGTCCTCGGTCTCTTTCTGGGTGCGTTTCATCGGTGGGTTACAGTCTCAAGGTCAGGGTGGCGGACTCACAGCGCTTCCAGCTCGGCCGGGCCGAGTTTACGCAATCCGAAAAGGTATTTCGAGATGACAACCACCACGGGATAGATCGCGATGGTCACGATCGCATGGGCCAACGTAAGCCCGAGCGGGTCCAGATCTACCAGCAGGATCCACAAAGCCGACCGGTTGAGCAAAACCATGCCCATGATGGCGACGGCGACGGCACCCCATTCCACCAGGAACGGGAATTCCGTCATCGTCAGCCGTCGTCGGCGCAGCGATTCGGACGCCAGGATCGTCAGCACGGTCCACAGACCGGGCGGGCGCATGAACAGGAAATCCGCCAGCAGGAACACCGCCAGCAACACCCCGAGTGGCACGACGGCGGGCTGGCGCACGATCCAGGCAAAGGCCAGCAGCACAAGAAGATCCGGCCCCGGCACTCCGCTCGACGCGAGGTTGAGCGGCAGCAGCTTGAGGGTGATCAGCACCAGCGACACGGCCATGAACAGGGCGCGATAGGTCCAGACATGGCGGGCCGACAGCGCGCTCATGGGGTGGCGTCCGGGTCTTCCGGCGCCTCGGCACGGGCGGCATCCGCGGGCACCAGCGCGCCGTCGTCATCCACGCGCATGCCCGCCGGAGGCCAGGGCGGTCCGATCAACCCGGCCGGGTCGTCCAGTGTCGTGCCGGGATGGCTGCGCATGACGCGCAGGAAGTTCAGCCGTTGCAGGTCGGCCGCCATCCGCGCCCGCATCCGCTGGTCCGAGGTGAAGACAACCTGTCCCACCAGCAATCCCGGCGGAAACAGCCCGCCATCGCCCGAGGTGATGATCCGGTCGCCCGCCGCCACATCCTGCGGGTCCTCCACGAAATCCAGCATCGGGGTGGCGGAATTGTCGCCCAGCATCAAGGCCTGCTGGCCCGATGGCAGGATCGTGACGGGGATGCGGCTGGCGGCATCGGTCAGCAGCAGCACGCGCGACGTGCGCTGACCCACGCCCGAAATGCGGCCGACCACGCCCAGACCGTCCATCGTGGCCCAGCCGTCGAGGATACCGTCGCGCGCGCCCACATTCAGCAGGACGGACCGCCGGAAGGGGCTGCCGCTATCGGCCAGCACGATGCCAGTGACGAAAGTCAGCTCCGGGTCCAGTTGCACGCGGTTGAGGTCCAGAAGCCGGGCGTTTTCCTGCTCCAGCTGCAACGCCGCCTCGCGCCAGGCCCGCATCTGCTGCAATTCCCGGCGCAGTTCCTGGTTCTGCTCGAACAGCCGCCGGTAACTCTGGAAATCCTCGGCCATGCGCGCGATGCCGGTCACCGGGGCCATCACCCATTCCATGTTCGGCACGTAGCGGTCCACGATGGCCGCGCGGATGCGTTCGACGCGCGGGTTGTCGATCCGCCACAGCAGCACCAGCGACAGCAGGAACAGGATCAGCACCGCCAACAGCAAACGCCGGACGGGGCGGGCATAGGTGCCGTCGTAGCTGTCCCGAGCCATGTCACGCCTTTCGTGGGTTGGCGGTGGGAAGGGAGATGGATTAGCTGTCGTAATCTATCGCATGACGCAGGAGGCTTTCATACTCCAACGCCTTGCCGGTGCCGAGGGCGACGCAGTTCAGACTTTCGTCAGCGACCGAAATCGCCAGCCCCGTCTGTTCCCGCAACGCAAGGTCCAGTTCCCCCAGCAGCGCCCCGCCGCCGGTCAGCATCACGCCCCGGTCGACGATATCCGCCGCCAAGTCGGGCGGCGTGGCTTCCAGCGCGCCCATCACTGCCTCGCAGATCTGTTGCACCGGTTCGGCCAGCGCTTCGGCGACCTGCGCCTGGCTGATCTCGGTCTCTTTCGGCACGCCGTTCAGC
>CAZTUG010000121.1:0-7786 GCA_964615955.1 uncultured Roseicyclus sp. | reverse complement strand
TGTCCAGTACTGGCGGCGCGCTGCACTATGCGCTGCTGTCCGACGGGCCGGATGCTGACACGGAAAGCACGGCGCAGGATGCCGCCCTGATCGCCAACGCAAAGGCGGCGATGGCGCGTCTTAACGCACTCTATCCCTCAGAGCACGGCAACCGCTTCGTATTCCTGCACCGTCACCGGCAGTGGAACCCGGCGGAAGGCGTCTGGATGGGGTGGGAGCGCAAACGCGGCAAGCTGACAGAACTGAACCGCCTGCTGCGCGGCGCCACCGACACGAGTTTCCTGCCCCATCCGGGCGTGCCGCAGGATGTGCGGTTCGTCATCACACTCGATGCCGACACCCGCCTGTTGCGCGATACCGTCGCACGGTTGATCGGCAAGATGGCCCATCCGCTCAACCGCGCGGTGTTCGACCCCGTGAGCCGTCGCGTCACGGCGGGGTATGGCATCGTTCAGCCACGCGTGACGCCGGCGCTGCCGGCGGGCAGCGAAGGGTCGTTGTTTCAGCGCGTCTATTCCAGTCCCGGCGGGATCGAGCCCTATGCGAGCGCCGACAGCAACGTGTACCAGGACCTGTTCGGCGAGGGCTCGTTCACCGGCAAGGGAATCTACGATGTGGACGCGTTTGCCGCCAGCCTTGCGGGCCGCGTGCCGGACAACACCATGCTGAGCCACGACCTGTTCGAGGGCGATTTTGCCCGCGCGGGCCTGGCCTCGGACATCGACGTGGTCGATGACTTTCCCGCGCGCTACGATACGGCCATGCGCCGCCAGCATCGTTGGGCGCGGGGCGACTGGCAGCTTCTGCCTTGGTTGATGCGGCCTGACAGCAGCTTGTCCTCCCTTGGCCGATGGAAGATGGCCGACAATCTGCGGCGTGCCCTGCTGGCACCTCTGACGCTTGCTTCCTTGATGGCGGGCTGGCTTTTGCCTTTGCCGATGGCCGTCGCATGGACCGCCGCGGTGCTCACCATGCTGGCGTTGCCGCATCTTGTCGGCTTGCCGTTTGCCATTCTGCCGGGCCGGGCCGGGATCACCTCGCGCAGCCATCTCGCGGCGCTGCTCGCAGATGCGCGGCGCGCCGGATTGCAGATCGCGCTGAACACGGTCTTTCTGGCCGATACCGCGTGGCAGATGGCCGATGCCATGGTGCGTACGCTGATCCGGCTGGCCGTGACGCGGCGCCACCTGCTGCAATGGATGACAGCCTCAGCCGCGGGCGCAGTCGCCCAGCCCGGGCCGGGTGCCCAGTACAAAAAAATGTCAGGCGGGCTGGCACTTGGTGCCACGGCCTGCGCAGTGGCGATAGCGCTCAATCCGGCGGCTTGGCCGTTGGTCCTGTCCTTCGCGCTGCTGTGGCTGGCCGCGCCCGTGCTGGCGTATCGGGCAAGCCGCCCGCGTTCGGCTTTGGCCGCTTTGCCGCTGACGGACGCAGAGGAACGCAGCCTTCGCCTGATCGCCCGGCGGACTTGGCGCTATTTCGAGACCTTCGTGACCGAGGCCGACAATTTCCTGCCCCCCGACAACTTTCAGGAAACCCCGACCCCCACCGTCTTTCACCGCACGTCGCCCACCAATGTCGGCCTCTACCTGCTGTCCACCACAGTTGCCCGCGACATGGGCTGGATCGGGGAGGTCGCGGCGGCCACCCGGCTGGAACAGACGCTGCTCACCCTGCTGAGGATGCCCCGGTTCCGCGGACATCTTTACAATTGGCATGACACCCGTGATCTGCGCGTGCTGGATCCGGCTTATGTCTCGTCGGTGGACAGCGGCAATCTGGCCGGCCACCTGATCGCCGTGGCGCAGGCATGTCGGGACTGGCGGGAAACGCGAGTTGCAGGGGCCGAACAGCGCGCGGGCATTGGCGATGCGCTGGCTCTGGCACAGTTGGCCCTGACGCCCGAGGCAGGCGAAGTCTCCGTCCTGCTTGACCGCCTGATCGACGCCAATGCACGGCAGGAGGCGTTCCCGACGTTGCTGACACTGGCAAAAGAAGTTGCGACCCTCGCGGCGACCCTGAAGGAGCCCGCAACCGATCTGGCCTTCTGGTGCTCTGCGGCGCGAGACTGCATCGAGGGGCATGTCGAGGACGCGGCGGCTGACACCGCTGCCAGGCTTGCCGAGATTGAGCGGTTGGCCCGCGATCTTGCCATGGAGATGGATTTTGCTTTCCTTCTCGACCCGGAAAAGAGGCTGCTGTCGATCGGCTTCTCGGTCGCGACGAACACGCGTGATCCCAACTGTTATGACCTGCTGGCGTCTGAGGCACGGCTCGCGAGCCTCTTCGCCATCGCAAAGGGCGACGTGGCCACGCGGCACTGGTTCCGGCTGGGTCGTGCGGCGACGCCGGTGGGGGCGGGCTCTGCGCTGATCTCGTGGTCGGGCAGCATGTTCGAATACCTCATGCCATCTCTGGTCATGCGTGCGCCTGCGGGATCGCTGCTGGAACAGACCAACCGGCTGATCGTCGACCGGCAGGTCGCCTATGGTGCCGCGCATGACATGCCTTGGGGTGTGTCGGAATCCTCCTACAATGCGCGCGATCTGGAGATGACCTACCAGTATTCCAACTTCGGCGTGCCGGGGCTGGGTCTGAAACGGGGCTTGAACGAGAACCGTGTCATCGCTCCCTATGCCACCGGGCTGGCCACAATGGTGGCGCCCCGCGCGGCATTGCAAAACTATGGGCGTCTCGCAGCCCTTGGGGGCGAGGGCCGGTTCGGATTCTACGAGGCGGTCGATTTCACGGCGCAGCGCTTGCCCGCCGGGGCAGACCATGCCGTGGTGCAAAGCTTCATGGCGCATCATCAGGGCATGACGATCACCGCCATCGCAAACACCCTTCAGAACGGGCTTTTGCAAACACGGTTCCACGCGGAACCGATCATCAGGGCGGTGGACCTTCTTCTGCAGGAGCGCGTGCCGCGCGACGCGACCTTCACGCCACCGCGCGCCGAGGATGTTCCGGTTTCGACGGTTGGGATCGACGACACCCCTGTCGTGCGCCGGTTCGACGCGCCGGGTGATACCTTTCCGACCGGCCACATGCTGTCGAATGGTCGCTATGCCGTGATGCTGACACCAACGGGCGAGGGCTATAGCCGGTGGCGCGATCTGGCCATCACCCGCTGGCGGGCCGATCCATCACAGGCAGCCTTGGGGTCGTTCATCCTTGCGCGGGATGTGAAGTCCGGCGCACGCTGGTCGGCCGCAGTTCAGCCGACCGGAGCCGGACCGCCCCGGCACACTGCCGCGTTCTGCGAACACCAGGCCACGTTCAGTCATCACGAGAAAAAGCTGGGCATGACCACCGAGGTCGTCGTTTCAGGCGAGGACGATGCAGAGGCGCGCCGCGTCACGCTGACAAACACCGGCGGCCACGCGCGCGAGATCGACCTGACATCCTACGCCGAGCTTGTGCTGGCGCCGCATGCTGCCGATCTGGCGCACCCGGCATTTTCCAAGCTTTTTGTAGTGACGGACTTCATGGCGGACCTGGGCGCGATCATCGCCACGCGTCGTCGCCGTTCCGCTACCGACCCGGAGGTCTGGGTTGCTCACATTGGCGTGGTCGAAGGCACCGAAAGCGCGCCCATACAGTATGAGACCGACCGCGCGCGGTTCATCGGTCGGGGTCGGGACATTGGCAATCCGGCGATGGCGGACAGCCCGCTGTCGGGCGCCACCGGGACGGTCCTCGATCCTGTCCTTGCGCTGCGCCGCCGGGTTGTCGTGCCCCCGGGGGGCCTGGCGCGCGTGACGTTCTGGACCGTGGTCGCGGAAACGCCGGAGGCGCTTCTGGATCAGGTGGATCGCCACCGCGATCCTTCCGCCTTCGAGCGCGCCGTGACCTTGTCCTGGACGCAAGGTCAGGTCCAACTTCGCCATCTGGGCGTAACCCCTGCCGCCGCTGTCGATTTTCAGCGCCTCGGTGGAATGATCCTGCGCGACGATCCGCGATTACGGGCGACGTCCGGCCAGATCGACGCCGGCATGGGGCCGCAATCGACGCTCTGGGCGATGGGACTTTCGGGAGACCTGCCGATCGTTCTGTTCCGGATCAGCGATGTCGAAGACACCGCCGCTCTGAACGAGGTGCTGGCCGCGCATGAATATCTCCAAATGCGGCAACTGGACATCGATCTGGTGATCCTGAACGACCGCGCGTCGTCCTATGTGCAGGACATGCAGGGCGCCATTGACGCGGCCGTCCGGTCGGCCCAGACGCGCCCGCGCAGCCCGGTGCATCACGGCGCGACACAAGGAGCGATCCATACCCTGCGCGCCGATCTTGTCACCGCCGAACAGCGGGCCCTGCTGAGCGCCGTCGCGCGCGTGATCCTGCTGGCCAGCCGGGGGGGCATCGGCGACCAGATCAACGCCCTGCCGCCGGTTGCGCCGCAGCCATCTCCGCCACCTCCTGCGGCACCGGACCCTTCGCCCGCCAGCGCCGTCCCGGACCTCGGGCTGGAGTTCTTCAACGGCATAGGCGGATTTGCCGAGGACGGCCGCGAGTATGTCACCATTCTGCGCGATGGCCACACCACACCCGCGCCCTGGATAAACGTCATCGCGAACCCGAACTTCGGCTTTGCAGTCTCGGCCGAGGGCAGCGGCCATGTCTGGGCCGAGAACAGCCGCGAGAACCAGTTGACGCCATGGTCGAACGACCCGGTCTGCGATCCGTCCGGCGACGCGATCTATCTGCGCGATCTCGACAGCGGCGCGCTGTGGACGCCGACCGCGCTGCCGATCCGGGGGCGCGGCACCTATGTCGCGCGGCATGGCTTCGGCTACAGCCGGTTCGAACATGCCGCCCATGGCATCGCGGCGGACATGGTGCAGTTCGTGCCGCTGGACGACCCGGTCAGGATCACCCGCCTGACGCTGCGCAACACCGGCGACACGGTGCGGCGCCTTTCGGTCACCGCCTATGCGGAATGGGTTCTGGGCACGTCCCGCAGCGCCACGGCGGCCCATGTCACCACCACGCAGGACGCAGAGAGCGGCGCCGTCTTCGCCCGCAACCCGTTCGGCCTGGCGTTCCCGGGCCGCGTCGCCTTTGCCGACCTTGGTGCCGAGACCCGCAGCGTGACCGGCGACCGATCCGAGGTTCTGGGCCGCGAGGGCAGCATGGCGCGCCCCGCCGGCATCGGGGCCGGACCGCTTTCCGGGCGCACCGGCCCTGCGCTCGATCCCTGCGCGGCGCTGCAACGCCATGTGACCCTGGCGCCGCAGGAAAGCGTGGACGTCGTGTTCCTGCTAGGGCAGGCCGCCTCGCCCGAGGCCGCGCACGACCTGATCAGGCGTCACCGCGCCCAAGACCCCGAAGCGACGCTTCGGGCCGTCCGTCAGCACTGGACCGATCTTCTGACGGCCGTGCAGGTCACCACGCCCGACCGCGCCATGGACATCCTGCTGAACGGCTGGCTGCTGTATCAGACGCTCGCCTGCCGGATCTGGGCGCGCGCCGGATTCTACCAAGCCAGTGGCGCCTATGGCTTTCGCGATCAGTTGCAGGATGGCATGGCGCTTACCGCGCTGCGGCCCGGGATGACGCGCGCGCATCTGCTTCGTGCAGCTTCGCGGCAGTTTCCTGAAGGGGATGTGCAGCATTGGTGGCTGCCTCATTCCGGCCAGGGTGTGCGGACGCGGATTTCGGACGATCGCGTCTGGCTGGGCTTTGGCGTGGCACAGTATATTTCGGTCTCCGGCGATGCCGCGATCCTTGATGAACAGATCCCGTTCCTTGATGGCCCGGCTCTGTCCGAAGGCGCGCATGACGATTTCTTTCTGCCCGCCATCTCCGAAACGCACGCCAGCCTGTTCGAACATTGCGCGCGCGGGCTGGATCAGGCGATCAACCTGACGGGTGCCAATGGGATGCCCCTGATCGGCACGGGCGACTGGAACGACGGCATGAACCGCGTCGGCGAAGGCGGGTGCGGCACCTCGGTCTGGCTCGGCTGGCTGCTGATCGCCACCATCGACGCGATGGCCCCCCATGCCGATGCCCGCGACCCGGCCCGTGCCGCGCGCTGGCGCGCCCACCGGGCTGCGGTTCTACAGGCCATCGAAACCGAAGGCTGGGACGGCGCCTGGTATCGCCGTGGCACCTTCGACGACGGCTCGCCGCTGGGATCGGCGACGTCGGATGAATGCCGCATCGACAGCATCGCGCAATCCTGGGCCGTTCTGTCCGGCGCGGCGGATCCTGTCCGCGCGGCCATGGCCATGGCCAGCATGTCAGAGCACCTGATCCGACCGGACCCGGGCCTTGCGCTGCTGTTCACGCCGCCATTCGACAGCACCCCGCTCGATCCCGGCTACATCAAGGGCTATCCTCCCGGGTTGCGAGAGAATGGCGGGCAATACAGTCACGCGGCGATGTGGGCGATCCTTGCCTACTGCCGGATGGGGGATGGCGATGCGGCGGGCGCAATGTTTGCGCTGGTCAATCCGATCAACCACGCGCTGACGCCCGAGGCCGCAGCGCGTTACAAAGTCGAACCCTATGTCGTGGCGGCGGATGTCTATTCCACGGCTCCGCACGAAGGCCGGGGCGGCTGGACCTGGTACACAGGGTCTTCGGGCTGGATGTACCGGGCCGGGATCGAGGGCATCCTGGGGCTGACTCGGGCCGGGCCGGACCTGCTTCTGGCCCCCTGTTTTCCAAAGCACTGGCCGCGCGTGACTGCGACTTTCCTGCTGGGCGATACCCATCTTGCGATCACCATCGACAATCCGAACCGCACCGGGCAGGGCATCAAGACCGCTCTTCTGAACGGGACGCCTCAGGCAATCGATAACGGACACCTTCGGCTGCGGCTCCCAAAGGGAGTTCAGGATCTTGTCGTCACGTTGAACTGAGCGCTGCGCGACGAATGGAGGAGACCGGCCTACAGGCATCCGGACCCTTCAGGACCGCAATCGCCGGGCACTGGTGTCTGGTGAGAGAGTCCCTGTTCAGGCAAGTGCAGGGGCGTCGCGACTCGTGTTGTTATGTGAGATTGCGAATTCTCGGGGCGTCTTCGTGAACGAGGCCGGATGGCTTCGACGCCGTCAATCCATCAACCCTGGTGGGTCGCACGCTCATGGGGGTGGCTGGAAACCCGGCGCTGAAAGGCGCCTGCCTGCGGCGGACCATCGAGCCTACCGAGGATGCGCCCATGCGGACCTTCCTTTTGGATCAGTATCTTGGACTACAGCGTTTTTCTAAAGACCTGAGCCATTCAGATTTTCGAAGATCGTCCCGCATCAATATCCTGCTCGGCGAATTCGCGTCAAACCTGCCTCAGCTAAAATGCGAAACGCGTTAGGCTGTGGCTGGAAGTCGTCGCTCGGGCTGTCGGGGGCAGGGGCGTCGCCAAGAGCACGGTTAAGAACCTATTCCTTGATGCTCTGCCCCTTAGAGCCGTGATGCCTTTCAGCTTCCGGTGTTCTTCCGGTGCGATGTCGATGAAGAGTCTGGCCATGCGAAAAATCTAGTCGCGCGCGCCCAGCATTGCAACATTTGTTGGATATGCAGCGTTCGGCCATGGCCCAACGTCAAGCCAACCCCGCCCAAACGCCGCCGAGGGCCTGTCTTTGCGCGGGGTAGGGTGGCGGCGCGGGCCTCTTGTGCGTATGCTGTGCACTGCGGGTCCGTTGCGTCTACGAACGGCCCCAAGGAGATCGCCGAATGCCCCTGAACGCAGCCACCGCGGCAGCGCGTCTGTCCGTTGCCCCCATGATGGATTGGACAGACCGACATTGCCGCTACCTTCACCGGCTGATGTCGCGAA
>CAZTUG010000120.1:6390-7835 GCA_964615955.1 uncultured Roseicyclus sp. | reverse complement strand
ATCGAACGCCCGATCGAGAATACAGCAAGGCCCGGAGCAGACGCTCCGGGCCTTTGTCATCTTGGGTATCGGCCTGTCGATCTGTTACGACGAGGTCGCCGATGCGATGGCGTCGCGGATCGCCATTTCATCGCCCGATGTCAGCGCGAGGTACAATTCGGACACCTCTGCGTCGGTCAGGCCCTCAATCGTGGCGGCGTCGAGACCGCGGCGTTCCAGTTCCGTCGACACGAACATGCCGGCATCGGTTTCGACAGCATTGCCAGACGACGCCGTCATGTCATCGACTCCGATTGCCTCCAGCGTCATGGCCAGTTGGCCTTCGTCCTCGCTGGTGGCCGAGATATAGATCTGCGTGATCTGCTCGCTCGAGAGCATGTCGATCGCTTTGGCCGGGTAGCCCGCCTGAGCCAGAACGTCTGCTACGGCGGCACGGATCTGTTCTTGGCCCCCGGTGTCAGCAAACACGTCGCTGGCGGTGTCTTGAGGAAGGCCGAAACCGGCGATGATCGTCTGGATCTGCGACTCGTCTTCCGACGTCAGGGCAAGATAGAGTTCCGTGATCTGGGAATTGGTCAGCGATGCGATACCCTCGGCGGAATAGCCGCGCGTCATCAGGGCATCGGAGACGGCCATTTCGACATCGGACTGGGCCATCACGGGTGCGGCAAGGGTCAACACGGCGGTGGTGGCAAGCAATAGGCGTTTCATTGTGAAATCTCCATTTTCCATTGGACGACGCTGCGTCGCGTCGATCACCGAGTCGACGCACAGACCCTCGCAACTGTTCCTCAAAAAGGAGAAGGGCAGCCACGGGGGCCGCCCAAAACACTGTTAGAAAAGGGATTTCATCCTCTCACGACTTTGAGAGAGGGATCAGCGGATCAGGCCTTCGCGGCGGAAGACAGCTTCGATGCGCTGGTTCTTCTGGAAATCGCTGTAGCGGACGCCCGAGGTCACTAGCAGGTGGATTTCACCGATGGCGGCGCAGTCGAGGGCCGCGAAGGGAAGGTCGCGCGACATGACCGGGATGCTGTTGTAGACGGTGTTGCGCAATTGATTGCAGGTGTCGTGGGCGTCGGCATGGGCTGCGACCGGGATCAGCGGCAGCGCAAGCGCGAGGCTGAGTGTCAGAATGGCAGAACGCATTGAAATATCTCCGGAAGGGGTAATGGTAGCAAGATCTTACCATGGGCGCGAAGATGCGGAAGGTGGGGAAAACCGCCGTGCGGGTCCGTGCCGTAAGCCCTGCGCGAGCGCAGCCGGGATCACGCGCGCGGCCCGGTCAGCGCGGGGCCGAATGGTGTCGAAAGGCGGCTGGACAGTGTGCCCGTTTGGCCTTAATCGGGGGCTGTCTAGGGGTGTAGCTCAGTTGGTAGAGCATCGGATTCCAAATCCGACGGCCGGGAGTTCGAGTCTCTCCGCCCCTGCCAGATCCCCTGCCA
>CAZTUG010000120.1:0-6290 GCA_964615955.1 uncultured Roseicyclus sp. | reverse complement strand
GATCCCCTGCCAGATCCCCGCTGACGCCCGCGCACAGCCCGTACACACCCTGTACACATCCTGTACATACGCGCCGCGCATCGGCACCGGACATCAGATCAGCCGCAGCCACATCGCGACGAGCGCCGGGATCTCGCGCAGCCAGCCCTTGAATTGCGGCCAGAGCCGCGCGCCCGACATGGGCGGTGCGCTTGTCGTGGCGGAGAGCCCCGCGCGCCGGGCGATCGACCGCGCGCGGGGCAGGTGGTAGGCGTCGGAGACGAGAATGACCTCGGCCTCGCCGATCCGGTCGAGCAGTGCCTTCGCGAATCGGATATTCTCGCGGGTGTTGGTCGAGCGCGCTTCGGGCAGGATGGCCTCGGACGGAACGCCCGCCGCACGCAGCAACGTCACCATGGCCTCTGCCTCGGACGGGGGGAATCGTCCCGGACCGCCGCAGGGCATCACGATGCGCGCCAGACCCTTGTGATAGAGCGCCGCGCCATGGGCCGTGCGTCGGCGCAGCGTCGGCGAGGGGCCATCGCGCCAGACCGCAGCGCCGAGAATCACGATCACCGCCATGGTGTCGGCCGTCGAATGCCCTGTGCCGCCTTGCATGCCTGCCGTGCCATGCGTATATGCCCCCAGACCTGAAGAAGTGATCGCACCATGACCAATCCGTTCCAGTTTCTCCAGCAGACCCGTTCCGAGGTGGCCAAGGTCGCTTGGCCCGGTCGCCGCGAAGTGCTGGTGACCACGGCGATGGTGTTCGTGCTGGCGTTGGTCGCGGCGATCTTCTTCTTCGGTGTCGATCTCGCCATCCGCACGGTTCTGGAAGGAACGTTGTGTCCAGATCCGTCGGATCAGCGCAACTGGTGCTTCTTCCGGACGATGCGGTAGAGAATACCGTCTGTCTCCCCCTTGATTTCCGCTTCCGCGGCGGGTAATCGGCCTGAATTCCCCCAACCGTCACCTGGTAGTTCGGCCGCAGCGGTCTCTACCCGGTATCGGGGTCGGGTGTGGGTCTGTCGGCCTGCGATCAACGCAACCGGGTGCAAGGGCGCCCGTCACGAAGGCGGAACAAGATATGGCTATGCGGTGGTATTCGGTCTCGGTGCTGTCAAATTTCGAGAAGCGCATCGCGGAGCAGATCCGGACGGCCGTGGCCGAGAAGGGCCTTGAGGACGTGATCGACGAAGTGCTTGTCCCCGAGGAGGACGTGATCGAGATCCGCCGCGGCAAGAAGGTGACCGTGCCGCGCCGCTTCATGCCCGGCTACGTGCTGGTGCGCATGGACATGAGCGATATCGGCTATCACGTCATCAACCAGATCCCGCGCGTGACCGGCTTTCTGGGCCCGCAAGGCCGCCCGATGCCGATGCGCGACGAGGAGGTCAATTCCATCCTCAACCGGGTGGAAGAGGGCGAGGCCTCGCCGCGCTCCACCATCACGTTCGAAGTGGGCGAGAAGGTGAAGGTCGCCGACGGTCCGTTCGAGGATTTCGAAGGCCTGGTCGAAGATGTGGACGAGGGCAACCAGCGCCTGAAGGTGACGGTGTCGATCTTCGGCCGTGCGACGCCGGTGGAACTGGAATTCACCCAGGTCTCCAAGCAATTGTGACCCGGGCGCGCGACGCGGCCGGCAGAATCCGGTTGCCTCGCGGTGCGATCCGCCGTAGGGGGCGGCAGTCACGGACCGGCCCCGCGCCGGTTCCGAAACCCGTGGGAGGCGCGGCGATCGCGATCGTCAGACCAGACCACGGCCACAAAGGCCCCCCTCGCGTGGCGGGGCTGTTGGATAAAGGAGAGGCCAGATGGCCAAGAAACTCGTCGGCAAGATGAAGCTGCAGATCCCTGCAGGCAAGGCCAACCCGTCGCCGCCCGTGGGCCCCGCCCTGGGTCAGCGCGGCATCAACATCATGGAATTCTGCAAGGCGTTCAACGCCAAGACGCAGGAAATGGAGCCCGGTGCGCCGTGCCCGACCGTGATTTCCTATTACCAGGACAAGTCCTTCACGATGGATATCAAGACGCCGCCCGCGTCCTATTTCCTGAAGAAGGCGGCCGGTCTGAAGCCCGTGGGCAAGCGCAACCGCCCCAAGGGTGCTGTGACGCCGGGCCGCGAGACGGTGGCGACGATCACCTCCAAGCAACTGCGCGAGATCGCGGAAGCCAAGTTGGTGGATCTGAGCGCGAATGACGTCGAACAGGCAATGAAGATCATCCTGGGGTCTGCCCAGTCGATGGGCATCGAGGTAAAGGGGTAATCGCCATGGGAAAAATGGGAAAACGCCTGACCGCGGCACGTGCGGCCTTCGACGGCAAGGAAAACCTGAGCGTGGAAGAGGCCGTGGCGCTGGTGAAGGCCAACGCGACCACCAAGTTCGACGAGACCATCGAGATCTCGATGAACCTCGGCGTCGATCCGCGCCATGCCGACCAGATGGTGCGTGGCACGGTCAACCTGCCCAACGGCACCGGCAAGACGGTCCGCGTGGCCGTGTTCGCCCGCGGTGCCAAGGCCGATGAGGCCACGGCGGCAGGTGCGGATATCGTCGGTGCGGAAGACCTGATGGAAACCGTGCAGGGCGGCAAGATCGACTTCGATCGCTGCATTGCCACGCCCGACATGATGCCGATCGTCGGCCGTCTGGGCAAGGTTCTTGGCCCGCGCAACCTGATGCCGAACCCGAAGATCGGCACCGTCACCATGGACATCAAGGAGGCCGTGGAAGCGGCCAAGGGTGGCCAGGTGCAGTTCAAGGCCGAGAAGGCCGGTGTGGTCCATGCCGGTGTCGGCAAGGCGTCGTTCGACGAGGCCAAGCTGGTCGAGAACGTCCGTGCCTTCGTTGATGCGGTGTCGAAGTCCAAGCCTGCGGGCGCGAAGGGCACCTACATGAAGAAGGTGTCGCTGTCGTCCTCGATGGGGCCGGGCGTTTCGGTCAACGTGGAAAGCGCCACGGGCAACTGAGCGTTACCGAAATATTCATGATTCCAATGGTAGAGCGGGCTGGAAACAGTCCGCTCTTCACTATTGCAGCGCCGCCACACCTGGCGCGTTCATTCGGCTGTCCCGCAATGAGGGTTCGCAAAAGGCAGCAAAGCAAAATAACCATGAAAAAAAACATGTTAGGCAGTTCGATGAAGCAGTTCCGGAAATTCGCAGTAACCCTGTGCCTGACGATGGCATCGGTCCCGCTGGCCGCAAACGCAAACGGATATGTCGCGGCCCCCGTCACGCCGCCGCCCGTGGTGTCGCAGGATGCGCAGACGATCCGGGCGTTTCCGGGCATCTTCGGCGCGGCCAGCGCAATAGCGCCGTCGGGCGGCAGCGGCTATGTCGCGCTGACCTATGCCAACCCGCGTGGCGGTATCAGCGGCAACAATGCCGACGGCGACCTGGCCTTCGGCTACACCGTGGGCAACCCCATCGACGCGGTCAGCCTCAGCTTCGGCGTCAATGTCACTGGCCTCGACCCCTTCGGCGACAGTGGCAGCGTCTTCGCCAGCGCCGCGCGGCTCTTGCGGGCCGGTGGCAATTCGGCGACCTTCGTCGGCCTGAGCGCGGGCAACCTGCTTGGCTGGGGCGACGCCGAGGGGTCGGACGAATCGTTCAGCGGCTATGTCTCTCACCTCGTCGCCTTCCCGATGGCGGGGGGCGAATTGCCGGCGCAATTCACCTTCGGCTATGGCAACCGGACCACGTATGATGCCGATGTCGTCGGCCAGTTGGACGAAGGCTTCTTCGTCGGCGCCGGTGTCGGTGTGACAGAGACCCTGTCGCTCAGCGCTTCGGCCACGGCGACCCAGCTGAACCTCGGCGCAAGCCTGACCGTGCCGCAGGTGCCGGGCCTCGGGATCAGCGCCGGCATCTATGATGTAACCGAAAACGTCGATCGCCAGCAGTTCACCCTGTCTGTTGCATTCGGTTTTTGACCAACGCAAAGGAACCGATGACATGAAGAACAGACTTCTGACGACCGCCCTTGCGGGTGCGATGCTGCTGTCGGGCCACGCAGTCGCCCACGCGGGTGGCTCGACCACAGCGAACGGCCCGGTCAGCGTCCCGCCGAACGTGTTGGGGGCGATCAATTATCGTATCCGATTGCTTGGCCCGCGATTCGAAGCGTTGTTGCAAGACAACGCCGCGGCGCGGGCGAGTTTGGCAGTCGCAGTCGCGGCTCAGCTTGGTGGGGAGGTCGATTTGGACAGCCTTTACATCGCGGTCACCATGTTAACCATGTATGGGGATCTGTAGGCTGGTCATCCCCTGCGCTGGCGGGGCGCGTGTGGCGTCCACGGCGCGCGGCAGGGACGACACGGGGACGACACGGGGACGGCCCGGCGACGGCCCGGCGACGTGGATGACCGTTCAAACGCCTCCGGCACCCGATGATCTTGCGTGGCGGCGCCGCAGGGCACGCCCTTTTCCCGGCCGCCGCCAAAAAAAGAATGCCGTGTTGCCGTCCCGGACATCGTCTTTGGCCTTGGCATTCCGCACCGATCCGTTTAGTCAGCCACTTACTTGGGAGCGTGCGATTCGTCGGACGCTCTTTTGTGTTTCGTCCGAGACGGTGGGTTGGGGCCTTAACATCCCGTTAAATCCTGCCTGAGATGAGATCAGACACGTTTTCAAGGCTCGGACGCCGTCTGAGCGCTTGGCGGTGCTGGTTTCGATCAACCGGACCAAAGCCGCCGGAGCGATCCGGTCAATTGAGCCGGGGTTCCCCAGACGTGCTGGGGCCCCAAACTGGAGTAAATCTGTGGATAGAGCCCAGAAAGAGAAAGTGGTCGAGGAACTCGGCCAGATCTTTGAAAGCTCTGGCGTCGTGGTGGTAGCACACTACCAGGGCCTCACGGTTGCAGAGATGCAGGACCTGCGCGGTCGCCTTCGCGACGCGGGCGGTTCCGTGCGTGTCGCCAAGAACAAGCTCGCCAAGATTGCCCTTGATGGAACGCCTGCCGCTGGCATCGCCGACCTGATGACGGGCATGACGGTTCTCGCCTACTCGGAAGATCCGGTCGCTGCCGCCAAGGCCGCGGACGAATTTGCAAAGTCGAATGACAAGTATGTCATCCTCGGCGGCGCGATGGGTGCGAACCTGCTGAATGCCGATGGTGTAAGAGCCGTGGCCAAGTTGCCGTCCCGCGAGGAGCTTATCGCTTCCATCGCAGGCTGCATCGGGGCCCCTGCCGCCAACATCGCCGGTGCCATTGGCGCGCCTGCTTCCAATATCGCTTCCATCCTTTCGACCATCGAAGAGAAGGCGGCGTAAGCACCCGTTGAGACCCGCCCTTGCGGCGTTGGACCCCATACATACATACGGAACCTGAAAAATGGCTGATCTGAAGAAACTCGCAGAAGAGATCGTCAACCTGACCCTGCTTCAAGCGCAGGAACTCAAGACGATCCTGAAGGACGAATACGGCATCGAGCCCGCCGCCGGCGGCGCAGTGATGATGGCAGGCCCGGCCGATGCCGGCGCTGCCGCCGAAGAAGAGAAAACCGAATTCGACGTCGTTCTGAAGAACGCCGGCGCACAGAAGATCAACGTGATCAAGGAAGTGCGCGGGATCACCGGTCTTGGCCTGAAAGAAGCCAAGGACCTGGTCGAAGCCGGTGGCAAGATCAAGGAAGGCATCGCGAAAGCGGAAGCCGAAGAGATCATGGCGAAGCTGGTTGCAGCCGGTGCCGAGGTCGAACTGGCCTAACTGGTCATTCCGCCCCTTTGCGGGGCGAGGAAACGTGGCTGGATCCGGAGAATATCCGGATCCAGCCGTCCGCTTTTCAGGCGGACCTGTCTTGATAAGGGCCTTCGCGGGAAGGCGTTTTTCCAGGCGGCGACATTGGGATCGGGCTTTGCCGGTGGGACGGCAGACAGATTGATCCGTTACGTCTGATTTCTTGCTGTTCTCTGCCGAGGCCCCGCCGGTGTGAGGAAGGCGCGAGAAAACGAAAGGTGCGATCGAACATGGCGCAAACTTACGCAGGCCAGAAACGTATCCGCAAATTCTACGGCAAGATCGAGGAAGTCCTGGCGATGCCGAACCTGATCGAGGTTCAGAAATCGTCCTATGACCTGTTCCTGAAGTCCGGCGACCAGCCCGACCCCAGCGACGGCGAAGGCATCAAGGGTGTCTTCCAGTCGGTTTTTCCGATCAAGGATTTCAACGAGACGGCGATCCTCGAGTTCGTGAAATACGAGCTTGAAGAGCCGAAATTCGATGTCGAGGAGTGCCAGCAGCGCGACCTCACCTATGCCGCGCCCCTGAAGGTGACGCTGCGGCTGATCGTGTTCGATATCGACGAG
>CAZTUG010000119.1:0-7967 GCA_964615955.1 uncultured Roseicyclus sp. | reverse complement strand
GTCGTCTGCATCTGGCTGTGGCCCAGCAGGCGGCCGATGATCTCCAGCGAGGCGCCGCCGCTGACCAGAAGCGACGCAAAGGTGTGACGCAGGTCGTGGATGCGGACATCGGGCAGGTCGGCCTCCTTCTGCATCTTCAGCCAGAAGCGCCGGACCTCGCGCACCGGCTTGCCGATGGCATCTCCGGGAAAGACCCATGGATTGCCCTTTGGCACCACAAGCTGGCGCTGGCGTATGATGGCCACCACGTCTTGCGAGATCGGCACGCGGTGGATCTTGCGTTGCTTGGTGGTCGAGGCGGGCTTTGACCAGATGGCGTAGTCGAGATTGAACTGTTCGAACCGCGCCTGCCGGACCTCGCCCACGCGGGCGCCGGTCAGCATGCACATGCGGATGATCGCGGCGGCCCGCTGATCCTCGGCCTTGTCGAGGTCGGCAGCGAGCCGTGTCAGTTCCTCGGGGCCGAGAAACCGCTCCCGGGCCTGTTCGATCCGCCGGTGAAAACCCTGTGCCGGATTGTCCGCGCGCCAGTCCCATTCCACCGCCAGCGTGAACATCTTGCGCAGGATCTCTCCCACGCGGTTGGCACGCACCGGTGTGGGCTTGTGCCCCTGCAGCTTGCGCGCGCGGTTGTTCGGCTTTTGCTTGCTGGGGCGTGGCCGACCCTCGGCGACGATGTCCAGAAACTTCGCCACATCGGATTTGGTGATGTCGGTGACCAGCCGATTGCCCCAGGCGGGCTCGACCATCTTGCGCAGCATCGAGGTCTGGTCGCTCGCGTTGACGGGCGCCAGCTTCGGCAGGTGTTCGCGGATGTAGCGATCGATCATGTCCTTGACCCGGGGCGCCTCCCGCAGCTCTTCCTTTTTCGACAAGGGGTCTTCACCCTCGTCAATCCTGCGGCGCAGCTCCTTGGCGCGCTCGCGCGCCGCCGTCACGCTCCATTCCGGCCAGCGCCCGATCGTCATGCGCCGCTGCCGCCCGGCAAAGCGATAATCCAGCGTAAAGGCGCGCGCGCCCGAGCTCTGCACGCGCGCAGCCAGCCCGAGGATCTCCGCGTCGAAGATCTGGTAGCTCCTGCCCTCGGTCGGCTCCGCGTCGCGCAGGAGTTTTTCGCTCAGTTTCAATCGTCTGGCCATGCCCGCAGCCCTCCTTTCGCGATCGACACAGGCGTAGATCAGCGCCTCTATCAAGTCAGAGCACGGCGCCGGGGGCGGAAAACAGGCGGAAGGTGGAATTGGGCGCGGGAGAGAATTCCGCACAGGTTTGCCAAGGGGTTGGGTCTGGCGCCCAGCGCGCACGACGTGCCACGCGCCCCGGCCCCCCGGCCCGGAAAGCCATCGCCCCAAAACCACCAGCGGAACTGGCCTTTGGAGCGACGCCACCTGATGATCGCTCCTGTGGTGCAGCCGTGTCAGGGGTGATTGCGTTTAAGGTAGATCGGGCTTGTCCAGGCGATGTGGCCGTCCTCGAACGCAATGCGCAGGAAAACACAGCGCTCGTGGCCTGGATGCAAGGGAACCCTTAATCGCTCGGTGCGCGTGTCGGGCAAAGCGTCATCGGGCAAGCGCGTGATGCGAACCGCTTTGCCCAGCCCGCCGCAGGCATGCACATGATCCTCGAGACCGATCCCGGCGAGGTCGACCGCGAAGTCAGTCACGTTACTTGCGAAATCGAGCGACCCGTCCGCAGGGGTGTCCAGCCAGAGGTCCACGGCATGGGACCCGCCGGTCGTCACGTAGCCCCAGCGCACCGTCTCGCCCGCGACATCGACACGGCAATCGGCATTCCAGAAATTGACAGGTGCCGTTCGCAACAGCCTCGGCCCCTTCAGCGAAAGCGTAACGTCCCAATCCACCCGGCGCCCGCGTCCGCGGTATTCTGCGCCTTCGCATTGCACCCTGATCCGCGAGCCCGCCTGCCGCGCCCCCTCATCGGGCCTGAGCCGTGCGATCAGGTCGAGCCCGTCGCGCACATCGATGCGCTCGATTCCGGCATGGCCCGAGATGTCGATGTCGAGGGATACCTCGGCGTTGCTGCAGCTTGCGATATCCCCCATCAGGGCAGTGTCGATGGGCACGCTCTGGCCGGAATGCAGGCTGCGCTCGCCGTCCTCAAGGCCCGCGATGCGGACGTCGATGAACGGGCGGCACCCGGTAGTGGCGTAATGGCGGCGATGCCGAAACGCCTCGAACAGGTTGTCGCGGTCGAGTGCGGGCATCAGGTGGCAGGTCAGCCCGCCAAGCGAGCCGAACTTGCCCGATCCGGGGTGGCTCGCGCCCACGCGCCCCTTGTGGTCGTCGGACCCGGCCACGATGCCGACCTTGTAGCCCGCCTTGTGCGCATCCTCGAAAATCCAGTCAAAGGTGCCCCAGGCAGAATGCACCTCGACCGAGGGTTCCAGCCGCGCGTCATGGGCATAGGCGATGTTGGCGAAACGCCCGCCGACATGGGCGGCGACGATCACGTCCTCGTTCTTGAGTCGGTCGAACAGGGCGCGCGCGTCGATGCAGGTGTTCTCATCCGTTGAATCGTCCATGACCAGCGCCCGGTGCGCGCGGTAGATCGGGCGTCCCTCGGTCCGGTACCAGACGTTGTGATCGCCCCCGACCGAGGTGTTGCCTGACCATTCGTAGCCCGGCACCGTGAGGAACCGGCCCGGCGCGTTCAATTCAGCGGTCAGGTCGTTCAGTTCGGCCCAGAATGTGTCTGTGATCTGGAAGTCGTTGCCCTGATGGCCACAGATGTCGAGGAAAGCCTTGTCGCGCCCGAACTCGAAATAATCCCGCGCGGGGTTGGTGCCGATGGTTTCGCCGCTTTGCCCGTGCAGGTCGGACCAGAAGTGGCGGAACCCCGCGTCTTCCGCGATCCGCAACCGGTTCGAACGGCCGACGACATCCCCTTCGGCGTTCCGCATCTCGATCTGCAGATCGCCGGGGGTGTCGGTCTGCAACCCCTCGATCCTGAGCGCGCCGCCGGTGCTGTCGGCCATCGAAATCCGCTCGGGCAGGCCGGTGAGCGGGTGGGTGGCGTGCAGACTGTAGGTCCCCCGGTCCTCGGGCGTGGGGTTGCCCCAGCGATCCTCGGCCTTGAGCCCCAGCGCGAAGCTGTCGCCCACCGCCCGCAGCGAGGGCAGGATGGCGAGGTGCCGTGCCGCCGGGCCGGGGATCAGGTCAATCTTCGGCTGTCGATCCTCAGGCAGTGCCACGAAATCGCAGGTTGCAAAGGCATCGACATGGACCCGGAACTGGTAGCCCCGTTCCACGAAGGTCTGCATCCGCATCCCCGGCCCGCCTTGCCGCTGGTCGCCCAGATGCAGGGTGATCGTGTCGCCTTCGGACAGGTAGTTGAGGCATTGCACCCGCAGGGTCTGGAACCAGGGGCGGATATTGTTGCGCTCGTAGACGACCTTGAGGCGCGCACCGTTCGATGCTGTCGCTGTCGCATAACCCGCCGCCTTGGGGTCATCGACCTGTAAGGGCGTGTGGTCGGACGCCGAGCGGAACGAGACCTTGATCCCGCCCAGATCGTCGATCCCGAAATGCCCTGCCGTATACGTCAGCACGGGCGCAGCCCAGGACCCGCAGACGATCGGCCCCATTAGGTCGATCGCGGCCTGTCCCATGAGATCGGGGCGGTAGGTGTTGAGCGGCATGATGTCTCCCGTAGGCAGAAAGTGGGGGGCAGATCCGTCAGGCGGCGCGGGCGCGGCTGAGCTGTCGTATCCGCAGCAGCAGCGCCGCGATGCCGATGACGAGGAAGGCGAGCGCGATGGGGCGGGTAACGAAGATCATCAGGCCCGTATCGCTCAGGCGCAGGGATTGGCGAAACGCCTCCTCCGCGCCGCCGGCGAGAACAAAACTGATGACGAGGGCCGCCGGGTTGAATCCCAGCCGTTTCATCGCCCAGCCGACAAGGCCGAAGACGATCATCACGCCGACATCGAACAGGCTGCCCCGCGACACGTAAGAGGCAGCGACGGCGGTCAGCATGATGAGCGGGTAGAGGATGGCGGTCGGGATACGGATGATGAAGCGCCCGACCCAGGCCGCGCCGAAATACCCCATCAAGCCGTAAGCCGCGATGCCGATGAGCCCGCAGGCGAAGAGGGAATACATCAACTCGCTCGACGTCACGAACAGCGTCGGGCCGATCTGAATGCCGTGGATCATGAACACGCCCACAAGGATGGCGCCGATGGTCGATCCGGGGATGCCCAGCGTCAACAGCGGCGCCATGGACGGTCCGGAGACGGCGTTGTTCGCGGCCTCGGGCGCGGCGACGCCTTCGAGCGCGCCATTGCCCCATTGATCGGCATTGGCCGCGTGGCGCTTGCCCTCGCCATAGGCGACGAAGGCCGCGATGGTCGATCCCAGCCCCGGTAGCATCCCGATCGCCGTCCCGATGACCGAGGAGCGCAGGACATGGGGCAGGCAGGGGCGGAACTCGGCCCAGCTGAGCCCGTTGTCGGCCTTGGCCTGATGCGCGGTGCGGGTGGTCAGTTCGGGCGCCTGGGCGGGCTTGCCCGCCTGTTCCAGCACCTCGCCCATCACGAAGATGCCGAACATCAGCGGCACCAGCGCCACACCGTCCATCAGCTCGATTACGCCGAAGGTGTAGCGGTCCTGCCCCGAGATGGGGTCGAGGCCGATCATGCTGATCAGGACGCCAAGCGCGGCGCTGGCCAGACCCTTGACGATGGAGGCGCCGATGACGGAGCCGATGACCACGAAGGCGGCAAAGTAGATGGTGAAGAGCTCGGGCGGGCCGAGGCGAAGCGCGATCGAGGCGATCAGGCCGATGCCGACGATCAGCACGACCTCGCCGAAGACATCGCCCATGACCGAGGACAACGTTGCCACTTTCATAGCCTTCCCGGCCTTGCCCTGGCGGGCAAGCGGATAACCGTCGATCTGCGTGGCGGCCGAGGCTGCGGTGCCCGGCGTGTTAAACAGGATCGCGGCGATGGACCCGCCGTAGCGGCCCGATTTGCCGATAACATAGAGGAAGGCGAGGGCGGCCAGCGGGTCCATGTAATAGGTGAGCGGCACCAGCATGGCGATGGCGGCCGAGGCGGTCAGGCCGGGCACTGCGCCCACGATCATGCCGATCAGTGCGCCCGCGAAGACCCAGGCCAGCAGCGCGGGATCGGTGCCGACATGGGCGAGGCCCGCGAAGATCTCCATCCGTGCGCCCTACCAGCCGAGGAGCAGCAGGGGATCGACCCATGTCCCGTAGGGCGGGAAGGTTCCGAGCAGTTCGAAGAAGATGACGTGGTAGGCGAGCGGACACAGGAAGGCAGCGGCCAACAGGCCCGCCGGGTTGCGCACGCCGAAGACCCAGAGCGCGGCGGGCGCGGCAAGCGCAGTCGAGACGAGGTATCCCACCTTGGTCATGAGCCAGAGGTAGCCCAGCGTCACTGCCAGCATCCGGGCGGGCGCCCATCCCGCGGCCCCGGCCTCCGCGTCCTGCCGCGCGGGGCGGGTGCGCAGCATCAGCGCGCCCATGACGGTGATCGCCGCCGCGGTCATCAGCGGAAAGATCCGCGCCGTGGTGCTGCCGTCGTAATCGGGCGCGATGTCGAAGGCGCCGAGGGCGGAGAGTGCGCCGAGGGCGATCAGCCCCGCGCCGACGGCGGTGTCGGCAGGGCTGCGGGGCTGATCGGTGGTGTCGCTGCCGGGCTGGCTCACCCCTGGGCGTCCAGGATGGCGCGGGCGTCGTCGCGCAGCAGGGTCAGCTTGGCCAGCGTCTCGGCGCTGCCCAGATAGGCCGGGGTGTTGTTGCCATTGGCCATCAGCTCGGCAAAGGCGGGGCTGGCGGCTGCGGTGGCGATGGCCGTCTCGAGCGTGGTCAGCGCATCCGCGGGCGTTCCGGCGGGGGCGAAGACCACGATGGGCGAGGTGATGATCGGGACGTCGAAGCCCAGTTCGGGGAAGGTCGGCACATCGGGCGCGGACGGATCGCGGCTTTCCGACACAAGCGCCAGCGGGCGCAATTCGGCCTCGAAGCCCGCGACCTGCTGAATACCGATCATGCCGAAATCGACCTGTCCGCCGATCACCGCCGCCCGTGTGGCGCCGCCGCCGTCAAAGGGCACGTCAACCGCGCTCAGGCGCATGCCGCGCAGGAAACCTTCGCCTGCGACATGGTGGAAACTGCCGCGGCCGGTGTGCGACCAGCGCAGCGCACCGGGATTGGCCATCGCCGCGTCGACCAAATCCTGCACGGTCTGAAACGGGCTGTTCGCAGGCACCATCAACGAGGTCGTCAGGTCGCCGATCTGGGCGATGGGCACGAAATCCTCGATCGGGTCGACTTCGAGGTCGCGCATCACCGAGTTCAGAACAAAGGATCCCGCCGAGGTGATCATGATCGTGTTGCCATCGGCCCGCGCATTGGCGACCGAGATTGCGCCGACCATGCCCGACGATCCGTCGCGGTTCACGATCACCACGGGCACCGGCAGCGCATCGCCGATGGCGCCCACCAGCGCGCGCGCGATCGTGTCGGTCCCGCCACCCGCGCCATAGGGCACCACGGCCGTGATCGGGCCGCGCGGTGTCCATTGCGCGAACGCCCGGCCCGCGATCGTGAAAGTGGCGGCCGTGACCGCGGTTCCAGCAAGAAAATCTCTGCGCTTCATGAGGGGGCCCTTGGCTGAGGTGGAAAACGAGTGCGCCACGTTAGACAGGCCTTGGCTCCATATAAAATTCGAATTATCAAAAGAGATCTTCCAAAAAACGGATCAACTTTGGTTCTTTCATGAATATCAAGGCCCTGCGCCTCTACATATCCCTGATGGAAAATCTGACGCTCGCCCGGGCTTGCGAGGAACTGCACACCTCGCAGCCCGCGGCCAGTCGTCTGCTGCGCATTCTGGAGGATCAACTGGGCGAGCCGTTGTTCCAGCGGACGCGCAAGCGCCTGGTGCCGACCCCTGCCGCTGAGGTCTTCCTTCCGGAGGCAATCCGCATCTTGAAGTCGATCGACAACATCCCCGAGATCTTTGCCCAGAACCGGAGCAAGGCGGCACGGCCGCTGCGCATCCTGTGCCTCCCGCGTATCGTGAACGCGCTGGTCGTGCCGGCGGTCTCCGAGCTGTCGCATCTCGACTGTGCGTTGCGATTCAAGATCGACGTCTGCCCGCGCCGCGATTTCGGCCGCAGGTTGGTCTACGGGAACTACGATATCGGCGTGTCCTCGCTGCCGCTTCCGTTGGGAACGATGCAGGCCGAGGTGCTTGCCCGCGCAGCCTTACACGTCATGCTGCCTGCCGATCACCCCTTGGCCAAGCGACAATGCCTCGACCTGAGCGACCTCATGACGGTGCCCTATGTCGCGCTCGACGAACATACGGTCGTCCGCCAGGCTGTCGACCAGGCGCTGGCACGCAGCGGAACTACCCTGGAGGCGACGCACGAGGTCTCCACCTCGGAGGTCGCATCGCAGATGGTGCGCGACGGCATGGGTTTTACCTTTGTCGATCCGGCCTCGGTCTGGCCGGTCATGGCTCGCGACGTGGCTGTTGTTCCCTGGTCAATCCCGGCGTCATTCGAGATTGGATATGTGCTGTCCCAGTCGCCGCACGCGCACTCTGCCCGCGCGGCCTTCATCGAGAAACTCAAACACATCTGCGTTCAGCGCTACCCTGTGTCGTGAGCAAGCTGCGGGTCACCTGCTGCGTCCTGCCATGTTCATGCCGCTTGCAGTTTTCTTCGGTCGGCATGACGCCAAGCGACGTAGGAAAGGCCACGGGGACCGATAACAGATCAGCCCCAACCCTCCTTTAAGGTGGCGTCATCCCCCTTGCTTCGCCACCCGTTGCGCCGCTGGTCTCGGCCCGGAGCCAACATTCGGCAACTTAACGCGATGCTGCAATTGCAGCCTACATCGCTGACATTCGCCACGATTGCAAAAAAAGTGAGACCTTGCAGATCGTTCCTCTCTGGTTCTCCCAATCTTGCCAA
>CAZTUG010000118.1:0-8005 GCA_964615955.1 uncultured Roseicyclus sp. | reverse complement strand
AAGACATCCACGCCCAATTGCGCCAGCACATCGGGAAAATCGACCATCACGTGGTTGTCGACGATCTTGCCGTCCACCACCTTCCAGAAATCCATGTAGCGGATCGTGACCCGCTTGCCGGTCGGCTCCACGCCCATGAACCGGCCGGAATGCGTGGCCTCCTGCCGCCCGAAGGCCGCCGCCCATTCGCCCATGTAAAGCCGCGCCTCGTCCACGCAGACCTTGTCGGAGAAGGCCGCCTGAAACGGCTTCTGCCAATTGTCCTGGAAGGCGCGCAGGCCGTCCTTGGTGCCGCAGCCGCGGTTGCCCATCCAGCGGAAGCCCTCGGCGAAGAACTCTCCGATATCGGCGATGCGGTGATCGTTGAGACCGTCGACCATGCCCTCGATCACCGCGCGGGTGGCCGCGGTCTGCGACAGGTCGGTGTCGCGGGTCAGGACGGCCTGTTCGGGACGGCTGCCCTTCGTCATGGCCCGATCCGTCGCCCGGTTCCTGCGTCGAACAGATGCGTGATGCCCTGCGGCAGGGCGATGCCCACCGGCTCCCCGATCCGGGCGCGATAGTCCTTGGACGCCTTCACCGCGACAAGCGCCCCGCCCGCGCGCACCGTCACCATGGTCGCATCGCCCAGCAGTTCCATCGAATAGACCGGCGCATTGATCGCCCCCGCGCCGGGGCCGGTCACCGTTGCATCCTCGGCCCGGAAGCCGAGCGTGACGGGGCCGGGGGCGACGGAGAGGCCGGGAACCGACACATTCGTGCCGGTGAAGGCGCCGTCCGCCACGGTGCCGTCCATCAGGTTCATCGCAGGCGACCCGATGAAGCCCGCCACGAAGGTATTGGCGGGGGTGTCGTAGATGTCGGTGGGCGTGCCGACCTGCTGCACCACGCCGTTCTTCATCACCACGACGCGGTCAGCCAGCGTCATCGCCTCGATCTGGTCATGGGTGACGTAGATCGTCGTGACCTTCAATTCGTGGCTCAGGTTCTTGATCTGGGCGCGGGTGGAGACGCGCAGTTTCGCGTCGAGGTTGGACAGCGGCTCGTCCATCAGGAACACCTGCGGTTCGCGCACGATGGCGCGGGCCAGCGCCACGCGCTGCCGCTGCCCGCCCGACAGCGCGGCGGGCTTGCGGTCGAGGAAATCGTCGAGTTCCACCATGGCGCTGGCCCGGCGGACGCGGTCGTCATGTTCGGCCTCGGGCACCTTGCGCACCTTCAGGGGGAAGCGGATATTCTCGTAGACCGTCATGTTCGGGTAGAGCCCATAGCTCTGGAACACCATCGCCACGTCGCGGTCCTTGGGGTCGAGCGCCGTCACCTCCCGCGCGCCGATCCAGATCTCGCCGTCGGTCGGATCCTCCAGCCCCGCGATCATCCGCATCGTCGTGGTCTTGCCGCACCCCGAGGGGCCGAGCAGGACCAGGAATTCCTGATCCGCGATGTCGAGCGTGAAATCCTCCACGCCGACGAAGCTGCCCCACCGCTTCGAGACCTGCTTGAGCTGGATCCGCGCCATCTTCCATCCTTCCCGATCGGGTATCGTCACGACCCATCTAGACAGCGGCGGATCGTTGACGCAAGGATTTTGCATAGGATTGCAAATGGGGCAGTGCGATGGTGGATCTGTTGACGGCGAAGGCGCAGACGTTCGGGCACCTGACGCGGTTGGCGCAGGGCGCGCCCGTCGCGGCCAGCTTCGCGCCGGACGCCGTGGCGCAGATCGCGCATCCCTATGGCGCCTCGCGCGGCAGCGGGATCGCGCGGTTCCATGCCGACCTGACCCGCGCCCTGCCCGACGCCGAATGGCGCCCCGAGATCTTCATCGCGGGCGAGAATCACCCCGACGATCGAACCAGCGAGCAGCGGTTTTCGCCGCTGGTGGGCTCCTTCGGGCATTGGCAGGGCACCTTCACGGAACCCTTGCTGGGCATCGCGCCCACCGGCGGCGTGGTGCATCTGCGCATCTGCGAGGTGCATCACCTCGATGCCACGGGGCGCATCGCGCGGTCGTGGATCCTGCCCGATCTGCTGGACCTGATGGACCAGGCGGGCCAGTATCCGCTGCCGCCGATGCGCGGCGCGCGGGGCCTGTGGCCCGGGCCGAGGGGCGGCGGCGGGGTGCGGATGGGCCATGTGGACGTTGCGGGCGGCAACGCGTCCATGGCGCAGGTGCTGGACATGCACCGCGCACTCGATACCCATGTCGGGCCGGATGTGGCCGGGCTGACGATGCAACACTGGGCGCCGCAGTTCATGTATTACGCTGCGGCGGGCATCGGCATCTGCCGGGGCGTGGACGGATTTCGCCGCCACCACCAGATCCCGTTCCGCGCGGCGGTGCCCGATCGCCAGTCGCGCGGCCATTTCGTGCGCATCGCCGATGGCCGCTTCGCGCTGACCGGCGGGCGGCTCTACGCCACCCATACCGGACCTTATCTGGGCATCGAAGCGACGGGGCGGCAGGTCGGGCTCGACGTGATGGATTTCTACCATTTCGACGAGGCCGGGCTGATCGCGGAGAACTGGCTGCCCTTCGACATCCTCGGCATGGCGCATCAGATGGGGGTGGACCTGCTGCCCGGGGGGGCCGTCGGCTAGGAGCGTTCGGCGGCGCATCCCCGGCACAGCGGCGTGAACGGCAACACGTCCAGCCGCGCCTCGGAGATCTCCTCGCCGCAGGACACGCAGAGGCCGTATTGCCCCCGGTCCATCCGCGCCAGGGCGGCGCGGATCAGGGCGATCTCCGCCTCGCCCGCATGGCCAAGACCCTCCAGCACCTCGTCCCCCTCGCTTTCGACGGCGCGGTCTTCCCAATCCTGTGTCCTGGGCTGTTCGAGTTCCCCGTCGATCTTCTCGATCCGGGATGTCAGGTCGTGCAGCATGGCCGTCAGGGTCATCCGCCGGCGCTTCAGATCGTCCCTCATGGCGCTTTCCTTCCTTGTTCGGGCCGGCCCCGCGCATCGGTCCTCTGCCGGACCCCGCTTCGGCCTGCCTGCACGGTGCCAAATCCGCGCGCGGCGCGCCTTGACCTGAATCAACGTGCCCTGCCCTTCCCCTCGGGACGCGATTGAGGCAGGTTGCGCGCGAACGTCAGTCAACCGGAGCCTATCCCATGGACCTTCGCCAGATCACCCCGGGCTATTCCGTCACCCCGCAGATCGACCCCGCGGACGTGGCCACCCTTGCCGCGATGGGGGTCAAGACGCTGATCTGCAACCGCCCCGACGCCGAGAACCCACCGGCCCTGCAAGCCGCCGCGATCCAGGCCGAGGCCGAGGCGCACGGGATCGACTTCGTGTTCAACCCCTTCACCGGGCCGACCATGACCCAGGATCACATCGACGAACAGGCCGACGCCATCGCCGACAGCGACGGGCCGGTGGTGGCCTATTGCGCGTCGGGCAACCGCTCGACCGTGGTCTGGGCCTTCGGGGCGGCGGGCGCGGTGCCGGTCGACAGCATCATCCAGACCGCCACCGCCCATGGCTACGCGTTCGAACATCTGCGCCCCGCCCTCACCGCCATCGCCGCCGGTCATCCGGACAGCTGACCGGGCCGTGACGCGCCTGTCCCCCACCGCGCAGGGCATCGTGCTGATGCTGGCCGCGATCGCGCTGTTCTCGACCATGGACGCGGTGGCGAAACTGCTGATCGAGCGCACCCCGGTGATGCAGGTGGTCTGGGCGCGCTATGCGGGCCAGATGGCGGTGGTGGCGGTGATCCTCGCGCCGCGCCTGCCGGTGCTGATCCGCACGCGCAACATCTGGTTGCAACTGCTGCGCTCCGCCTTCCTGTTCGCGGCGACCTTCAGCTTCTTCACCTCGCTGTCCTACATGCAGATCGCCTCGGCCACCGCGGTGATGAACATTCACCCGGTGATCCTGACCCTTGGCGCGGCGCTGATCCTGCGCGAGAAACTGGGGCCGCGCCGCATCTTCGGCATCGCGATGGCGCTGCTCGGCGCGCTCATCATCATCCGGCCGGGGGCGGACGTGTTCCAGCCCTGGGCGCTGCTGCCGCTGGTGGCGGGCCTGTTCTATGCCGCCTACAGCCTGGCCACGCGGTTCCTGGGTCGCAACGAGCCGATCCTGACCTCCTTCCTCTATACCGCCCTGCTCGGGACCCTTGCGGCGACGGTGCTGGTGGTGCCGGTCTGGCAGACCCCCTCGGCCACCGACTGGCTGATCTACCTTGGCCTCGGCATTGCCGGGGCCGCCGGGCAATTCTGCCTGATCCGGTCCCTGACCGTGGCCGAGGCCGGGGCCGTGGCGCCCTTCGGCTACGCCGGGGTGATCTTCTCGACGCTGTGGGGCCTTGCCGTCTTCGGCGAGGTGCCCGATGCCGTCACGCTGCTCGGTGCGCTTGTGATCGTGGGGGCCGGTGTCTATGTCTGGCACCGCGAAACACGGGCCGGTCGGGTGACACTGCCCGTCGCCGGAGCGTAGGAGCATGGCCACACCGGGGCGCCGCCTGTCGGACTGGATCGTCGATCGCCTGTGGCGCGGGTTGATCTGGCTGGCGCTGCGCCTGCCGCACCGGGCGCGCGTGACGGCGATGGGCTGGGTGTTCCGCACCATCGTCGGGCCGCTGTCGGGACGCACGGCACAGGCCCGCGCCAACCTGGCCATGGTGTTCCCCGACATGCCCGCCGCCGAGCGGGCGCGCATCACGCGCGCCGTGCTCGACAATGTGGGCCGGGTCGTGATGGAGAACTACGCCACCGCCGACCAGATGGCGCGTGCGCAGGGCTGGCTGCCCGAAGGGCCGGGCTGGCAAGCGGCCGAGGCCGCGCGGGCCGAAGGGCGGCCGATCCTGTTCGTGTCCGGACATTACGGGAACTACCAGGCCGGGCGGGCGACGCTGAACGGGCGCGGCTACCGGATGGGGGGGCTTTACCGGCCGCTCAACAACGACTACCTCAACGCGCACTATATCGCCACCATCGAGGATATCGGCGGCGGCGCCTTCACCCGGGACCGGCGCGGGCTGGCGGGCTTCGTGAAGCACCTGCGATCCGGTGCGCAAGGCGCGATCCTGATCGACCAGTATCTGTATGACGGGCCGGTGTTCGATTTCCTCGGCCATCCTGCGCCGACCTCCACCGCCGCCGCCGAAATGGCGTTGAAATACAAGGCCCTGCTGATCCCGATCTATTCCACGCGCCTGCCCGGCGGTCTCGATTTCCGGATCGAACTGGAGCCGCCGATCCGCCACAGCGATCCCTACACCATGACTGCCGCGCTCAATGAAAGCCTTGCCGCGCGGGTGCGCGCCGCGCCCGAGCAATGGTTCTGGCTACATGATCGCTGGAAGCCCGAACGGGCCGAGAAGGCCGCGCGCCGAGCGTCAGAGGCGGGCCATCCGCCCCCGTCCTGAGCTCCGTCCGGAGGGAGGACACAGCCCTAATCGAGGCGTGCCGCACCAAGGATCGCGCCGTGACCGGCGGCTTGCACGATCACGACATGGGGCATGTCGCCACCGGCGGCGACCTGCGCCGTGAAGGCCTCGGCCCCCGACCAGTCCGAGACGACCTGCCACGACCGCACGATATTGTAGTAATCCGTGGTCAGCCCGGCATTTTCGCCACGCGTGATCTCGACTTGTTCCATCGGGGAATAACTCACAAGCTGCACCACCATGTCGGGCGCATCGGCGCCCCCGATCCAGACGGCGCGCAGGTTCCAGCCGCCGCCGGTGGGGGCGACCTCGATCGCGACCGGGTCGGGCGCGGCGCGGTGTGCGGCGATCAGGTCCGCCAACTGCATCGGGCGAAAACCGACCACATGGTCGATGCCCGCGACGACCATCTGCGGCGTGTAGACCACGTTCGATCCCACCGCGTGGCCATAGCCCTGCTGACGCGCGGTGAAGCCGGCCTGCGCGAAGGTATCGGCCCAGCCGATATAGTCCCAGTAATCGACATGGAGCGCCAGCGCGATGACGTCGTCGCGGTCCGCCAGTTCGCCCAGAAGCGCGTCGGCGGGCGGGCAGGACGAACAGCCCTGCGAGGTGAACAGCTCCACCACGACCGGGCCATCGGCCATCGCCGCCGTGCCCGTTGCACCCGCGACACCCGCGCAAAATGCCGCGATCAAACCGATGCGATTTGTCATTGAGCCGAAATCCTTCGCCATCCCCTGCAAATCAGAGGTAGGTCATCCGATCCGCGAAGGCCAATCAAGCCTTTGCGAGACGCCGTGACAAGCCGCGACCTGCACCGGGGACCGGGCCCGGGGGCTTGTTCGGGCCATGGCGGGCGTCAGATCCAGCGCCGCGTGGCCGACAGGTAATCCCGCGCCGCGCGGCCGAAGGCGGATTGCAACGCCGCCTCCTCGGGTTTCACGAAGCGTTCGGTCAGGATCACAAGCAGGATCGGCGGCAGGGCTGCGGGCGACAGCGCGCCCAGCCACAGGACCTGCCCCGTCAGGATCAGCACCAGCCCGAGATAGATCGGATTGCGGCTGATCCGGTAGGGCCCTTCGACGATCAGCGCGCCGGGGGTGTGGTGCGGCTCGATCGTGGTGTTCCGGCGCCGGAACCAGTAGGCCGACCATCCGATCAGGCACAGGCCCACCAGTCCCACCGCGCCGCCGAAAAACTGCAACGCCCCGGCCGACGCCACGGCCAGCGGGCCGATGCGCGCAAGCGCCCAGGCCATTGCCATGAACAGCAGCAGCCAAAGCGGGGGGAGGTCGGGAAAGCCTTTCATCGCGCGATCATCGCGGGAAGGTCGGGACGGCGCAAGCCCCGCTGGACGCCGCTTGCTCTGCCATGATACCGCCCGTGCCATGTCGCAGCCTGCCCGATCGCCCGCCTTCAGCCCCAGCCAGCGCTTGTGGCTCTACTGGCTGAAGGACCACGGGCTTTTGCGCGTGCCGTGGACCAATTTCCACCGCCTCGATGCGGAGGTCTGGCGCCACAACCATCCCGGCCCGGCGCGGCTGGCGCGGCTCAAGGCGCTGGGCGCGGTGTCGGTGCTGAGCCTGCGCGGCGCCAAGTCGCCCCCCAGCTTGATGGAGGCCGAAGCCTGCGCCGATCTGGGGCTGGAATTCCGCACCCTGGAGATGCGCGCCACCCGCCTGCCCCGGCGCGCGGCCCTTCTGGGCCTGATGGACGCCTTCCGCGAGATGCCCAAGCCCATGGTGGTGCATTGCAAGTCCGGCTCGGACCGGACGGGACTGGCCGCCACGATCTACCTGCACGCAGTCAAGGGCATGCCGCTGGCGCAGGCGCGCGGGCAATTGTCGCTGCGCTACATCCACAATCCCTGGGGGCGGGCGCAGGTGGTGAACCGGCTGCTCGATGCCTATGGCGCGGCCCATGACGCGACGGGCATCGGGTTCGAGGACTGGCTGCGCGACGGTTACGACCCACCCATCCCGCCCGCCTGAGCCAGCTTCTTCTACAACAACGGGGCCCTCAACGGGGCCCCGTCCACACCGAAACCCGGCAAGCTTACTCCGCCGCGACGGGATCGCGGGCAAGGTTGCGCAGCACGTAATGCAGCACGCCGCCATTCTCGATATACTCGATCTCCACCGCCGTATCGATCCGGCATTTCAGCAGGATCTCCTTGCTGGTGCCGTCGCCATAGGTGATCGTCGCGGGCACTTCGGCCAGCGGCGTCACGGCGTCGAGACCGTGGATCGCCACCGTCTCGTCCCCCTTCAGGCCCAGCGACTTGCGCGTCACGCCGCCGGTGAACTCGAACGGGATCACCCCCATGCCGACAAGGTTGGAGCGGTGGATCCGCTCGAAGCTTTCCGCCACCACGGCCTTCACGCCCAGCAGTGCCGTGCCCTTCGCCGCCCAGTCGCGCGAGGAGCCCGCGCCATATTGCTCGCCCCCGAAGATGACCAGCGGCGTGCCCTCGGCCTGGTAGGCCATGGCCGCATCGAAGATCGACATCTGCGTGCCGTCCGGCCCGAGGGTATAGCCGCCCTCCACGCCGCCGGACTCGTTGGCCAGCATCTCGTTGCGGATGCGGATATTGGCGAAGGTG
>CAZTUG010000117.1:0-8066 GCA_964615955.1 uncultured Roseicyclus sp. | reverse complement strand
CGGCATCCAGGGCGGCCCGCTGATGCATGTGATCGCCGCCAAGGCGGTGGCGTTCGGCGAAGCGCTGCGCCCCGGTTTCAAGGACTATCAGGCCCAGGTGATCGCCAACGCGCAGGCGCTGGCCGACCAGTTGATGAAGGGCGGCCTCGACATCGTCACCGGCGGCACCGACACGCACCTGATGCTGGTCGATCTGCGGCCCAAGGGCGTGAAGGGCAACGCGACCGAAAAGGCGCTGGGACGCGGCCATATCACCTGCAACAAGAACGGCATCCCCTTCGATACCGAAAAGCCCACCGTCACCTCGGGCATCCGCCTCGGCTCGCCCGCCGGGACGACGCGCGGCTTCGGCGAGGCCGAGTTCCGCCAGATCGCCGACTGGATCGTCGAGGTAGTCGATGGGCTCGCCGCCCATGGCGAGGATGGCAATGACGCGATCGAGGCCAAGGTCCGGTCCGAGGTGCAGGCACTGTGCGACCGGTTTCCGATCTACCCGAACCTCTGACGGAGTCGAATTGATATAGCATTGATCTACCCCGGCGCGGCCACGTCGCGCCGGATCATGGTTAACGCGACATGGGGTCCGGCCGAAGGGGTTCCCCCCCGGCGGCCCATCTGCCGATCATGCGGCCCGCACAGCCATGCCGTGTGTTGCCCGGAACGCCAGTCCATCTCCGCGCCGGCGCTTGGCGCGTGCACAGGCCCCGCAAGCCATTTCTTGCCCACTCCCGTGCAGGCGCCACGGAATGTTGCAGCGGGGCACACACCGTGGCAATTTACACAATCGAAGCAGGCACCTGCAGCGGTCGGGCTCCGGGTCAACGCCATTGCGACAGACGGGCTCTCGCCCTTGAAAGACGGCCTTGAACCACCAAATTCTAAGTAACTTTTTCGAGACCTGGACCGGACCCATGAACGCCAATTCGTCCCTTCCCGAGATCACCCCGACCTATCGCCAGGAGGCGGAGCGAGAGCTCCGGCGCTTCACCCGCGACTGGACATCGCGCGACGAACGTCTGGCCTCGGTCAGCTATTTCGGCACCTTCGCCGCGTATTTCTTCACGCTCTGGCTGGCCGTGCAGGCCTGGCCGACCTGGTGGCTGGTCGGTCCGCTTATCGTGGTGAACGCGTTCGCGGGCGTCCGGCTCTATGTCCTTCAACACGATACCGGCCATAATTCGCTGTTCGCGACGCGGAAGCGGAACACCCTGGCGGGCCACGGACTGAGCATCTTCACCCTGACGCCCTTCGCGGTGATGCAGCACAACCACAACGAGCATCACAGCCATTTGGGCAACCTCGATGCACGCGCCACGACCGAGATATTTACCATGACGCTGCGCGAATGGCAGACGGCGGGCTTCTGGAAGCGGCTGCATTATCGTCTCTATCGCAACCCGCTTCTGATGGTGCCGGTCGGGGGCCTCTTCACCTATGCCCTGGCCTATCGCTGGCCCAAGAATGCCGCGAAGATCGCGCCCTGGCAGGTCGTGCTGCACAATGGCGGCATCGCGCTTTGGGTCTTCGTGCTCTGGATGATGGCGGGTTGGCCGGCGCTGGTGATCTACGCGGGGACGATCTTCACGGCAGGCTGCATCGGTGTGTTCCTCGTCTATCTCCAGCACAATTTCGAGGATACGTGGTGGGACCGCAAACCCGACCTGAACCCGGCCCGCGCCGCGTTGCAGGGTTCGTCCGCGCTGGATCTCGGCTGGTGGTTCGACCTGGCGGTCGCAAATATCACCTACCACGACATCCACCATTTCAACGCCAATATCCCCAGCTACCGCCTGCGGGCGTGCCACCGGGAATTGCGTCGGCACTACCAGGTCCAGACCATCGGCTGGGCCGAGGCGTTTCGCTCCTTCACCCTCAAGCTCTGGGACGAGGACCGGGGCCGGTTGGTGCCGTTCCCGCGACGGGGCCGCGCGCAGCCGTCGGCGGTGGCTGCCGGATAGACGCGGCGACGCCTCCGTTCATCCTGGCCCCATTCATCTTGGCAGACAGTCGCAATCCCGGCCGCTGCGACCATGCGCGCTGCCAAGGTCAGGGCGCGGCCTCTATGTCGCGCCGACGAGCTTGCGCACCATGTCCCAGTAGATCGCCTCGACATCCGCGCGCGACAGCCGCCCGCCGTCCCGAAACCACGTCGTCACCCCGGTCAGCATGGAAATCAGCCCCAAGACCGCCAGCTTCAGATCCGGCACCGTGAAGACATCCGCCGCGACCCCGTCCCGCAGGATCGCCTCCAGGCGGTTCTCGTAGTCGCGTCGCAGCGCCTCGATCACGGCAAAATTCTCGGGGCTCAGGTTTCGCAACTCCATGTAGGCGATGAACACGAGGTCGGGCCGGTCGAGGTGGTAGCGGATATGATGACGCGCGAAATCCTCAAGCTCGGCCACCGGCCCGCCACCGGGGGGCGTCCAGTTGGCCAGCAGATCCTCGAGGTGATCGCGCATCAACTCGAACAGCAGCGCCTGCTTGTCTGGCGTATAGAGATACAGCGCACCGGCCTGCACCCCCACCTCCCGCGCGATCTGGCGCATGGATACGGCGGCAAATCCGTGCTGCGCGAAAAGGCGCAGCGCCACGTCGCGGATCCGGGGGCCGGTGGTTCCGGCGTGACTGCCTTGGGTGCGGGCCATGGCGGCATGGTATCTGAACGGGTGTTCAATTCAAGCGCCCCCTGCCGCTTGCCCGATGCAGAGGGATATGGACTTGCCCCCGCCCCGCGCGCTACGACTTCCGCCATGCTGCGCACCACCGCCTTGTTCCTGTGCCTTCTGCCGCTCGCTTGTGCCCCCGGCATGCCGGATCTTGGCGCGCGGGTCAGCGCCGAATCCCGAAGTGCCGATTTTCCCGCCCTTGTCCCGCTGGGCCCCTTGCTGGCCGGTATCGAACAGCCGCGCCCGCGCAGCGCCGAAGCGGCGGGCACCAGTCTGGAGCAGCGCGCCGCCGACCTGCGCCGCCGGGCAGATTGGCTGCGCCGTCTGCCACTCTGACGCCATGGCCTGCAGCGGCCGCGTTGCAGCATCCCGCCGAAGCGGCTAAACGGGCGCGACATCAAATCGACGCACCCGGAGACCCCCATGAGCGATCCCCTCAGACTTGGTATTGCCGGGCTTGGCACCGTCGGCGTCGGCGTCGTGAAGATCGTGCAGCGGCAGGCGCATCTGCTGTCGGCGCGGACCGGCTGCACCATCTCGATTTCCGCCGTCAGTGCGCGGACGCGCGATAAGGATCGCGGTGTGGTGCTGACCGACTACGCGTGGGAGGATGATCCCGTCGCATTGGCCACCCGCGACGATGTCGATATCTTCGTGGAACTGATGGGCGGCGATGACGGACCGGCGAAACACGCGACCGAGGCCGCGTTGCGCGCGGGCAAGGACGTGGTCACCGCCAACAAGGCGATGCTGGCCCATCACGGGCAGGCCTTGGCCGAACTGGCCGAGGCCAAGGGCGTGGCACTGCGCTACGAGGCCGCCGTCGCGGGCGGCATCCCTGTCATCAAGGCGCTGCTCGAGGGGCTGGCCGCCAACCGCATCAGCCGCGTCATGGGCGTGATGAACGGCACCTGCAATTATATCCTGACGCGCATGGACGCCGCTGGCCTGACCTATCAGGAGGCTTTCGACGAGGCGGATGGTCTGGGCTATGTGGAGGCCGATCCGACACTCGATGTGGGCGGCATCGACGCGGGCCACAAGCTTGCGATCCTGGCCGCCATCGCCTTCGGCACAAGGGTGGCCTTCGGCTCCATGCGACTGGAGGGGATCGGCAAGGTGTCAATCGACGACATCCGCCGCGCGGATGATTTAGGGTACAAGATCAAGCTCTTGGGCGTGGCGCGGATGACGGGCCGGGGACTGGAGCAGCGGATGACGCCCTGCCTTGTGCCCGCCACGTCGCCGTTGGGGCAGCTTGTCGGGGGGACCAATATGGTGGTGATCGAGGGCGATGCGGTGGAGCAGATCGTGCTGCGCGGACCGGGCGCGGGCGAAGGCCCGACCGCCTCCGCCGTGATGGGCGATGTCTGCGATATCGCGCGCGGCCTTCGTCTGCCGGTCTTCGGGCAACCCGCGACCAGCCTTGTCGCGGCCACGCCCGCGAACGCCGAAAGCCCCGCCTGCTTCTACCTGAGGCTGGAGCTTGTCGACAAGCCCGGCGCGCTGGCCAAGGTCGCTACGGCATTGGGCGAGAACGGTATTTCCATCGACCGGATGCGCCAGTATGACCATCCCGGGACCTCCGCGCCGGTGCTGATCATCACCCACAAATGCGCCCGCCCGGACCTTGACGCCGCGCTTGCAGCCTTGCCCGCCACCGGCGTGGTCGCGGCCGACCCCGTGGCGCTGCGAATCGAGGAGGTCTGAGCCTGCGCCCGATTCCCGGACCATTACCAGACCCCTCCCCCAGACCCCTCCAGACCCCCCGAACGACCGTGCGCACCCTGTGCACACCCTGTACACATCCCGTACATACGCGCGGCATCGCGTCCCGACCCGCGCGCCGGGTCCGGCGACCGCCCCCGTTAGCGCCCCCGGCCTTGCCGCCCCCGTCCCCGCGCTTTAAGGCTGGCCGCATCACGCAGCCAACCGCGCAGGGGACCGCCCGCCATGCCCAAGATCGACTTCAACGACCGCATGCTTTCCCTGGGCCTGGCCCGGGTGTCGGAGGCCGCCGCCATCGCCTCGGCGCTCTGGGTCGGGCGCGGCGACGAGAAAGCGGCCGATCAGGCCGCCGTCAACGCCATGCGCGACCAGCTCAACCGGCTCGACATCAAGGGCGTCGTCGTCATCGGCGAGGGCGAGCGCGACGAGGCGCCGATGCTGTTCATCGGCGAGGAGGTCGGCAGCGGCCAGGGGCCGGAGGTCGATATCGCCCTCGATCCGCTGGAAGGCACCACGCTGACCGCCAAGGACATGCCCAACGCGCTGACCGTCATCGCCATGGGGCCGCGCGGGTCGATGCTGCATGCGCCCGATGTCTACATGGAGAAGCTGGCCATCGGCCCCGGCTTCCCGGACGGCATCGTGTCGCTGGATCAGACGCCCGCCGAACGGGTGCGCCTGCTGGCCGCCGCCAAGCGCTGCCGCGCCTCGGACATCACGGTCTGCGTGCTGGACCGCCCGCGCCACGAGGACATGATCGCCGAATTGCGCGAAACCGGCGCCGCGATCCGCCTGATCACCGATGGCGACGTCGCGGGCGTGATCCATTGCGCCGAGGCCGACAGGACCGGCATCGACATGTACATGGGCCTTGGCGGTGCGCCCGAAGGGGTGCTGGCCGCCGCTGCGCTGAAATGCATGGGAGGCCAGATGTGGGGCCGCCTCGTGTTCCGCAACGACGACGAGAAAAGCCGCGCCGCCAAGGCCGGCATCACCGACCTGGACCGGGTCTATGCCCGCGACGACATGGTGACGGAAGACGTGATCTTCGCCGCCACCGGCGTCACCGACGGATCCATCCTGCCCGGCATCAAGCGCGAGCCGGGGCACCTGACGACCGAGACGATCCTGATGCGGTCCAAGACCGGCTCCGTCCGGCGGATGAGTTACCGCAACCCGCGGAGCTGAGATGCGTGTGTCGCCCCACGTGGTCCGGAAACCGGTTCCCCCTTTTCGGGTGGCACGCTGATGGCCTCGGCGCTGATCCTGATCGATTTCCAGATGGGGTTCGAGGACCCGGTCTGGGGCGCGCGGAACAACTCCCACGCCGAGGCCAATGCCGCGCGACTTCTGGCGACGTGGCGGGCCGCCTCTGCGCCGATCTGCCATGTCCGCCATGTCAGCCGCGAGGCCGCAAGCCCCCTTGGCCCCGGCCCCGGCACCGCCTTCAAGGCCGAGGTCGCGCCCCGCGACGGAGAGCCGATCTTCGAGAAATCGGTCAATTCCGCCTTCATCGGCACCGGGCTGGAGCACCACCTGACCGAATGTTCGATCGGCGACGTGGTGATCTGCGGGCTGACGACGCCCCATTGCGTGTCCACCACCGCGCGGATGGCGGCGAACCTGGGCTTCGGTGTGCGGCTGGCCCATGACGCTTGCGCCGCCTTCGCCGGCAACGCCCGGACCGATTGGGACGCAAGCCTTGCCCCGATGGGGCCCGAAGCGATCCACGCCGCCGCGCTGAGCCATCTGCACGGCGAATTCGCCCGCGTCCTGTCCACCGCCGCCATCCTGACCGAGGGGCCATGAGCCTGCCCGGAACATGAGCTATCTGGGCGTGGCGAACTCGCTGACGGGCCGGGCCTGGGTCGGGCCGTCGCCCGAAGTGATGCGCCTGACCGAAACCCTGATGCAGCGCGCCGATGTGGAACCGGCGGTGGCCGCCGTGCTGGCCCGGCGCGGGGTGCAGCCCGAGGAGGTCGCCAGTTTCCTTGCCCCCGCGCTCCGCGACCTGCTGCCCGACCCGATGAGCCTGCGCGACATGGCACCGGCGGCGGAGCGTCTGGTGCGGGCGGCGCGGGGGGGCGAGCGGATCGCGATCTTCGCCGATTACGACGTGGATGGCGGATCGTCGGCGGCGCTGCTGGTCTGGTGGCTGCGCGGGCTGGGGCGGCGCGCGACGCTCTATGTGCCGGACCGCATCGACGAGGGTTATGGCCCCAACGACGCGGCCATGGCGGCCCTGGCGCGCGACCATGACCTGATCGTCTGCGTCGATTGCGGCACGCTGTCCCACGGCCCCATCGCGGCGGCCGAGGGGGCCGATGTGATGGTGCTGGACCACCACCTTGCCGAGGCGGCGTTGCCCGACTGCGTGGCCGTGGTGAACCCCAACCGGCAGGACGAGGATGGCGCAAGCGGGCATCTGTGTGCCGCCGGTGTCGTGTTCCTTGTGCTGGTCGAGGCCAATCGCCGCCTGCGCGCGGCGGGCGTCAAGGGCCCGGATCTGATGGCCCTGCTGGATCTGGTGGCGCTGGCCACCGTGGCCGATGTGGCCCCGCTGGTGGGCGTGAACCGCGCGCTGGTGGTGCAGGGCCTGAAGGTGATGGCGCGCCGCCAGCGGCCCGGCCTTGTGGCGCTGGCCGACGTGGGGCGGCTGGACCGCGCGCCGACATCCTACCATCTGGGCTTCGTGCTGGGGCCGCGCGTGAATGCGGGCGGGCGGATCGGCGCGGCGGATCTGGGCGCGCGCCTGCTGGCGACCGATGACAGGACCGAGGCCGAGGCTTTGGCGCGCCAGCTCGACAGCCTCAACACCGACCGCCGCGAGATCGAGATGCGCGTGCGCGAGGCGGCGCTGGCGCAGGCCGAAGCGCGCGGGCTGGACGCGGCCCTTGTCTGGGCGGCGGCGGATGGCTGGCATCCCGGGGTGGTCGGCATCGTCGCCTCGCGGCTGAAGGACCACACCCACAGGCCCGCGGTGGTGATCGGCTTCGACGGCGATGACGGCAAGGGCTCGGGCCGGTCGGTGGCGGGGGTGGATCTGGGCGCGTCGATCCAGAAGCTGGCGGCCGAGGGACTGATCCAGAAGGGCGGCGGCCACAAGATGGCCGCCGGCCTGTCCCTGAGCCGCGCCCAGTTGGAGCCCGCCATGGCGCGCCTGACCGAGCTTCTGGCGCGGCAGGGTGCCGGGGATGGCGGCCCGTCCGACCTGCGCCTGGACGGCACGCTGATGCCCGCCGCCGCCACGCCCGAGCTGATCGCCCGGATCGAGGCGGCCGGGCCCTATGGCGCCGGTGCCTCGGCCCCGCGCTTCGCCCTGCCCGGCCTGCGCATCAAGCACACCCGCCCGGTGGGGGAGAGCCACCTGAAGCTGACGCTTGGCGATGGCGGCCCGGTCACGATCGACGCGATCTGCTTCGACGCAGGCCGTCTGGGCCTCGATGCGTTGCAGGCCCATGGCGGGCGCAGCGTTCACGTGGCCGGACGGGTGGAGCTGAACCATTGGCAGGGCCGCGCGCGCGTGCAACTGCGCCTCGACGATGCCGCCTGGGCCGAATGAGGCGGCGATGTCGCCTGGCGCGAAGAATCCCCTTGAACCCCCGGCACGGTTTTTCTAGAAGCCACCTCACGCCATACGTGGCCCGTTCGTCTATCGGTTAGGACGCCAGG
>CAZTUG010000116.1:2336-8244 GCA_964615955.1 uncultured Roseicyclus sp. | reverse complement strand
CAGCGCCTGCGAGCCGACGGAGCCGGTGGTGAAGAGCTTCCAGCAGGGCTGCGCGCGGGGCAGCCGGCGTTCGACCTCGCGCTTTTCGGCCATGCCATGGCCATGCCGCAGCGTGCCGCGCGCGGGCAGGTTCACGGTCGCGCGCCCGGCGGGACAGCCCCAGAACGGCCCCACGCCCGGAAACAGGCCATTCAACGCCTCGGCCACGTCGAAGCGGTTGTTGCGGTTGTGCGCATCGTCTTCGATCCGGGCCGCAAGCGCCGCCCAGACCGCCAGCGAATCGTCCGTGCCGGTCAGCGTCCGGGCAAAGCCCGCCGGATAACCGAAGGGAAAATCGAAGCCCGCCAGCACGCGCCGCCCGACGCGCAACTCTCGGTCCAGAAAATCGGTCAGGAAGCGCATCGCGGCGTGGCGGGTGCGCTGGTAGCTGGTGGCGAGGTCGCCATCCCGCGCCATGCCGATGAAGATCGCGTCCATGGTGGGCTTGGCCGGTGATGGCGCGGATCGGGCCGACCAATCCACCATGACAATGGTGTCGAACCGCCTCACGCCAGCCACGCCTCGGCCCGGGCCAGATCGTCGGGCGTGTTGATGTTGAAGAAAGGTGGCGGCGTTTGGTTGGGGAAGTCCACCGGCGTGAAGCCGACACGGCCCGCCCAATCCGTGACCTTGCGCGTGCCGTCCGCAAGCGCCTCCCGCAAGTCGGAGGCCAAGCCAACGTCCCACAGCGCCGTGGTGCCGTGCAGCCCGTCTTGTGTGCGCGCCACGGCGATGGGGCCGGGGGCGGCGGCCAGACGCTCGACCAGATCGTCCGGCAGGAACGGCGTATCGACCGCCACCGTCAGCACCCGCACGGCCCCCTGCCCCGCCGCCCAGTCCATCGCCGCCAACACACCGCCCAACGGGCCTTGCCCCGGCACCGCGTCCGCGAGCACCGGGCAATCGCCGAAATCGCCCTGCCCGTTGACCGCCAGCGCGGCCACCTGCCCCTGCAACCGCGCCGCCACATGGCGCCACAACGGCCGCGCCGCCAGCATCACCCGAGCCTTGTCGCCGCCGATCCGCCGCCCCTGCCCGTCGGCAAGGATCACCGCGACGACATCTTGCTGTGCCGATTGCATCCCGCCCCTCCCGCGATTACCGATGGCGCGACATTCGGGATCGGGACGGATAATGGCAACCCAAACCACCACGACGGGCGCGTTCTGGCGCGGCGCGCGCGATTGCGGGCCGTTCCTGCTGGTCGCGGGTCCCTTCGGCGCGCTGTTCGGCGTGGTCGGAACCGAGGCCGGGCTGAACATCGCCGAGGTCATGGGCTTTTCCATCGTCGTCATCGCGGGCGCGTCGCAATTCGCGGCGCTGTCGCTTATGCTGGACCAGGCGCCGACGGTCATCGTGTTGCTGTCGGCCATCGCGGTGAACCTGCGCATGGCGATGTATTCCGCCTCGCTTGCCGCGCATCTGGGGCCGGCAAGGCTGTGGCAGCGCGCGCTGGTGGCCTACATGAACGTGGACCAGACCTATGCCGTGTCGGTGCTGGAATACGATGCGAAGCCCGCGATGACCCTGCCCGAGAAGCTGGCCTATTTCTTCGGCACCTGCCTGCCCATCGTGCCGACATGGTGCGTGGCCACCTATGTCGGCGCGCTGGTGGGCGAGGCCGTGCCCGCCAGTTGGGGGCTGGACTTCGCGGTGCCCATCGCGTTCCTGTCCATGGTGGCCCCCGCCCTTCGGACCATGGCACACGTCGCGGCAGCGGCGGCGTCGATCCTGCTGGCAATCGCCTTCGCGGGCCTGCCCTACAACCTTGGCCTGATGCCCGCAGGCATCGGCGCGATGATCGTGGGGGCCGAGGTGGAGCGGCGCATGGGCCACGCCTTTCCGCCACCGGGGGCGCGACCATGACCGGATGGAGCGGCCCGGAGATCTGGTTCATCATCGTGGCCCTCGGGGCGGCGACCTTCGTGATCCGCTTCTCGTTCCTGGGCCTGATCGGCAACCGCGAGATGCCACCCTGGCTGCTGCGCCACCTGCGCTATACGCCGGTGGCCATCCTGCCCGCACTGGTCACGCCCGCCGTGTTGTGGCCCGAGGCGACGGGCGGCACCCTGAGCGCGCCGCATCTGCTGGCCGCCGCCATGGCGCTTGGGATCGGCTACTGGCGCAAGAACGCGGTGCTGGCCGCGGGGGCCGGTCTGGCGACCTTCCTGATCCTGCGCGCGGTGATCTAGAGCCTTCTGCCCGCGCGTCAGACCGGCAGGGCCGTGGTCTTGAACACCGTCTTGAGCGCGAAGCTCGATTGCATCTGCGCCACGCCGGGCAGGCGGGACAGGTGCTGGCGATGGATGCGGGCGAAATCCTCTGAATCGCGGGCCACGACCTTCAACAGGTAATCCGCCGTCCCCGCCATCAGGTGACATTCCAGCACGTCCGGCACGCGGGCCACGGCCTTTTCGAAGGCGTCGAGGGTTTCGTCCGACTGGCCCTGCAACTTGATCTCGACGAACACGGTCGTGACGCGCCCCACGGCGCGCGGGTTCAGAAGCGCCACGTAATCGCGGATCACGCCCGTGGCCTCCAGCCGCTGCACCCGGCGGTGACAGGCCGAAGGCGACAGGTTCACCCGCTCGGACAATTCCGCATGGGTCATGCGCCCCCGCCGCTGCAAGGCCCGCAGGATCGCGGCATCCATTTCGTCCAGATCGACCGCGGCGGAGATTTCTCGTGGCATTACGGCTCCTGTTGCACGATTCGTGCACAGATTTGGCGGATCACGGGCGAAGTTTCAAAGCAATTCCGCCCCGGTGGGCCTACTACGGGGGCCAATCCATGCACGTCAACCGGGAGGAGCCACCATGCATATCGGATGTCCGACAGAGATCAAGCCGCAGGAATTCCGTGTCGGCATCACGCCTGCCGCCGCGCGCGAGGCCGTGGGCCACGGCCACCGCGTCACGGTCCAGACCGGCGCGGGCCTTGGTGCGGGCTTCAGCGATGCGGATTACATCGCCGCCGGCGCCGGGATCGCCGCCACCGCGGCAGAGATCTTCGCCGCGTGCGACATGATCGTGAAGGTGAAGGAGCCGCAGGCGGCGGAGCGCAGGCAATTGCGCGCGGGCCAGATCCTGTTCACCTATCTGCACCTGGCCCCCGACCCGGACCAGACGCGCGACCTGCTGGACAGCGGCGTGACCGCCATCGCCTACGAGACGGTGACGGATCGCGCGGGCGGGCTGCCGCTGCTGGCGCCGATGTCGGAAGTCGCCGGACGGCTCGCGCCGCAGGTCGGCGCCTGGGCGCTGCAGAAGGCCAATGGCGGGCGTGGCGTGCTGATGGGCGGCGTGCCCGGTGTCGGCCCGGCGGAAGTCGTGGTGATCGGCGGCGGTGTCGTCGGCACCCAGGCCGCGCGGGTGGCGGCGGGGATGGGCGCGGATGTGACGATCCTCGACCGGTCGCTGCCGCGGCTGCGCTATCTCGACGACGCCTATCGCGGCGCGTTCAAGACCCGCTACGCCAGCGCGGATGCCACCGCGCAGTTGATCCGCAGCGCCGACATGGTGATCGGCGCGGTGCTGATCCCCGGCGCCGCCGCGCCCAAGCTGGTGACGCGGGCGCAGCTTTCCACCATGAAGCCCGGCGCGGTGATCGTCGATGTCGCCATCGACCAGGGCGGTTGCTTCGAGACCTCGAAGGCCACCACCCACCAGGACCCGATCTACGAGGTGGACGGGATCGTGCACTACTGCGTCGCCAACATGCCGGGTGCTGTCGCCCGCACCTCCACCCTCGCGCTTGGCAACGCCACCATGCCCTTCATGCTGGCGCTGGCCGACAAGGGCTGGAGCCAGGCCTGCACGGACGATCCGCACCTGCTGGAGGGGCTGAACACCCATGCCGGCAGGCTGACGAACCATGCCGTGGGCCGCGCGCTGGGGATCGACGTGCTGTCGCCCGCGCTGGCGGTCAAGGGCTGAGGCCGCGCGCACCGCATTGGCTGGGCCGGACGCGCCAAAACGCATCCGGCCGGTCGTGTCAGTCGCGTGCCTTCAGGCTGTCGCGGATCTCCAGCAGCACGTCCAGCTCGGACGGGCCGGTCGCGACCTCGGGGGCGACCTCGTCGGGCTTCTCGGCGGCGGCCTTCACGCGGTTGACCATCTTCACCAGCATGAACACCACGACGGCGATGATCAGGAAATTGATCACCGCCATGATGAAATTGCCCACGGCGAAGATCGGGATCCCGGCTTCGGTCGCGGCGGCGACGGAGGAATAGTTCGTCTCCGGGTCGAAATCGAGCTCGTAGAACCAGCCCGAGAAGTCGATGCCGCCGGTGAACAGCGCGATGATCGGGTTGATCAGATCGCCCACCAGCGAGGTGACGATGGCCGTGAAGGCCGCGCCGATGATGATGCCGACGGCCATGTCCATGACATTGCCCTTGGCGATGAAGTCCTTGAATTCGTTAATCATGATAGTGCCTCACCCTGTCTGGTTCCCGTGCGCGAGGGTGCCTTCGCCGTGCGGATGCGCACAGGGCCCCCTCTCGCATCAGCGCATTGGCCGGGGTAGCCTTCTCGATCAAGGGGACATACTTGCCATTCGAAGCAAATTTCCAACGAGGTGTCCCGATGACCACGCTGTCCGACTTCCCGATCTCCAACCGCTGGCCTGCACAAGACCCCTCCGTCATCCAGCTCTATTCTTATCCGACACCCAATGGCGTGAAAGCCTCCATCGCGCTGGAGGAAATGGGCCTCGCCTACGAGCCGCACCTTGTGACGCTGTCGGACAGCGACGTGAAAAGCCCCGAATTCCTCAGCCTGAACCCCAACAACAAGATCCCCGCCCTGATCGACCCGAACGGGCCGGACGGCGTGCCGGTGGCGCTTTGGGAATCGGGCGCGATCCTGATCTACCTGGCCGAGAAATCAGGCCGGTTCATCGGCACCGGCGCGGCCGACAGATACAATGTCATCAAGTGGGTGATGTTCCAGATGGGCGGCGTGGGCCCGATGCTGGGGCAGTTGGGCTTCTTCGTGAAATTCGCCGGCAGCGAGATCGAAGATCCCCGCCCCAAGGACCGCTACATCGCCGAGGCCAAGCGCCTGCTGGCAGTGCTGGATGACGAACTGGCCGGGCGCGACTGGATCGCGGGCGACTATTCCATCGCCGACATGGCCATCGCCCCATGGCTGCGCGCGCTCGACTTCTACGGCGCCAAAGAGATCGTGGGCTGGGATGACCTGAAAGCCCTGCCCGCTTACGTGGAGCGGTTCACCGCGCGCCCGGCGGTGCAGAAGGGCCTCGACATCCCGGCCCGGCCGACCTGACCGGCCTGAACCGCGGGCCCTACCCCGGCAAAGTGCCGGTCAACACATAGCGCAGGATCTGCACGACCTGCTCGGGCTCCTCCGCCACGGCAAGGGCTGCGGCATGCACCTCTTTCAACGCATGCTGGTGATCGGGCATCGACAGCACGATCACCGGCTTGCCCAGGGCACTGGCATAGCCCGCATCGAAAGCCGCGTTCCACTGGCGGTATTTCTCGCCGAAGCGCACCACCACGACATCGGCCTTCGCGATCCCGTCGCGGGTGCGAATGGCGTTGACCTGCGCCCCCTTGCGGTCGTGCCAGAACCTGTCCGGCTCGGCGCCCAGGATCGCCACGCCGCAATCGTCACTGGCCGCGTGATCCGTCACCGGGCCGGAAAAGGCGATGTCCAGCCCCTCGGCCCCCGCCACGATCCGCTCGCGCCAATCGGTGTGAATCTCGCCCGACAGGTAAACCCTCAAGGACATGCGCACCTCACCTTCATCTATCCAAAAATACTCAAGAAGATCATCGACCTCCCCCCCGCACCCCGCCGGACAAGGCCCACACCGCCCGCACCCCGCGCCCGCAATTTTC
>CAZTUG010000116.1:0-2236 GCA_964615955.1 uncultured Roseicyclus sp. | reverse complement strand
CCCGCACCCCGCCGGACAAGGCCCACACCGCCCGCACCCCGCGCCCGCAATTTTCCGACGGAAAATTGCGCCGGGCGACGGCGCAGCCGGCGCAAACCCTCGCTCAGCCGCGCAACACGCCGCCGGTGGCGCGGCCGACCTTGTCCACGATCTTCGCCGCCACGGCCTCGATCTCCTCCTCGGTCAGGGTCTTGTCGCGCGGTTGCAGCCGGACGGTGACGGCCAGTGATTTCCTGCCCGCGCCCAGGCTGCCGCCGAGGAATTCGTCGAACACGCGCACCTCCTCGATCAGGGCCTTGTCGGCCCCGGCAGCGGCATTCACCAGATCGAGTGCCGCCACATCCGACGCCACCACGAAGGCGAAATCCCGCTCCACCGCCTGCAGGCCCGACATCTGCACCGCGCCGCGCGTGGCCGAGTTGCTGCGCGGCATCGGAACCTCGGCCGGGAACACCGTGAACGCCATGGCCGGGCCCTTCACGTCCAGCGCGGCCAGAACCTTCGGATGCACCTCGCCGAACACCGCCAGCACCTTCTTCGGCCCAAGGCAGATCATCCCGTGGCGGCCCGGATGCCACCAGTCCCGCGCGCCGCGCAGGATCTGCGCCTTGGCGGGGGCGCCGATGGCGGCAAGGATCGCCTCCGCATCCGCCTTCGCGTCGTAGATGTCGACGGGGCGGCGGCTGCCATGGGGGTCGCGCGGGCCGGTCTGGCCGACCAGCAGGCCGCTGACCTGCAGATGCTGTTCGCCCGGCTCGCCGCCATGGAACGCCGCGCCGACCTCGAACAGCGCCATGTCGGCCATGCCGCGGGCCTGGTTGCGGGCCGCGGCCTGCAACAGGCCGGGCAGAAGCGCCGGGCGCATGTGGGACATTTCCGAACTGATCGGGTTTTCCAGCTTCACGGCATCGGTGCCGCCGCCGAACAGCTCCGCCGCCGCCCGGTCGATGAAGGAATAGGTGACGCATTCGTTGTAACCCAGCGCCGCCGCCGTCCGCCGCGCGGCGCGTTCGCGCACCTGCATCGGCGTCAGCACCGGCGCGGGGACGCCCGCCTGCAGGCGTGGCAGGGGTTGCGGTTGCAGGTGGGTCAGCGACGAAACGCGGGCGATTTCCTCGACCAGATCGGCCTCGCCCTGCACGTCGCGGCGCCAGCTTGGCACCCAGACCTCCAGCGTGTCCCCGGCGCCCGTGGCGGAGAACCCGAGCGCGGTCAGGATGCGCACCTGTTCGTCACGCGGCACGTCCATGCCGACCAGCGCCTGCACGCGCGAGATGCGCAGGGTGTAGCTGCGGGCGGTCTTCGGGGCGGCGCCCGCCTCGACCACCTCGGACGGCTCGCCGCCGCAGAGGTCGAGCACCATGCGCGTCGCGGCATGCAGGCCCGGCAGCGTGTAGTCCGGGTCCACGCCCCGTTCGAACCGGTAGCGCGCGTCGGAGTTGATCTTGAGATCCCGCCCCGTCAGCGCGATCTGCACGGTGTCCCACCACGCGGATTCGAGGAAGACATTGACCGTCTCCCCGGTGCAGCCGCTGGCCACCCCGCCCATCACCCCGGCGATGCTTTCGGGGCCGTGGTCATCGGAAATGACCATATGGCCCGCGCCCAGCGTATAGGTCTTGTCGTCCAGCGCCACGATCTGTTCGCCGCCCCTGGCGCGGTGGACGCGCAGGCCGCCCGCGACCTTGTCGGCATCGAAGACATGCAGCGGGCGGTTCATGTCGTAGGTGAAGAAGTTGGTGATATCCACGAGCGCCGAGATCGGCCGCAACCCGATGGCGCGCAGGCGGTCCTGCAACCAGGCCGGGCTGGGGCCGTTGCGCACGCCCCGGATCACGCGGCCGGTGAAATGCGGCGCGGTGTCGAGCGTGTCGGCGTCGATGGTCACCGCGATGGGGCAGGGGAAGCTGCCCGTGATCTCGGCAGGCTCATGGGCCGTCAACGTGCCGAGGCCGCGCGCCGCCAAGTCGCGCGCAATGCCATGGATGCCCAGCGCGTCCTGCCGGTTCGGCGTGATCGCGATCTCGATCACCGGATCGACCTTGGCGGGATCGTTGATCGCCAGCCAGTCGGTGAAGGGCTGCCCGACCTCGGCCCCTTTGGAGTGGGACGGCAGTTCGATGATGCCGGAATGCTCGTCGCTAAGCTCCAGTTCCCGCTCCGAGGCCATCATGCCATAGCTCTCGATGCCGCGGATCTTGCCCACGCCGATGGTGGTGTCGATACCGGGGACGTA
>CAZTUG010000115.1:0-8317 GCA_964615955.1 uncultured Roseicyclus sp. | reverse complement strand
GGCGGGAACGCACGCCGCGCCAGCTGGCCGAGACGCAGGGCGCGCCAGGCATGCAGGGGCGGCACTGGACCCGGGGCGCCGCGCTCGGCCACTGGGTATTCTGGGCGCTGGCACCGGGGCTGCTGGCGCCGCCCTTCATCGGCACGGCGGTGTTCTTTCACAGCGCGCATCTGGCCGAGGTGAAGGCATGGCCTCTGACAACCGTGGCGGCGGCGTTCCCGGCTTATTCCGCCGTCACCATCGCCGCGAGCTTTGCGGCCGCCTGGGCTGTGGATCGGTTCAGCGCGCGGCGGCTGCTGCCATTCTACCAGGCACCGCTGGCGCTCGGCGTGGCCGTGCTCGGGCTCTGGGACGCGCCGGTGGCGGCGTTTCTCGGGTTTGCGGGGCTCGGTGCCACCCAGGGCGCTGCAGTCGCGATCATCGGCGCGCTGTGGCCCGAGGTCTACGGGACACGGCACATCGGTGCGATTCGCGGCGTGGCGGTGGCGATGATGGTGTTCGCCACGGCACTGGGGCCGGGCGCTACCGGCGCGTTGATCGATCTTGGCGTCGGCGTGGAGACGCAGGTCGCCGGGCTCTCGCTCTGGGGCGCGGCGACCTGTCTGTTCTACTGGGCCCTGGCTGCGCGCATCCGCGCCGCCATGGCGGCTCAGCCGAGCTTGTCCTCGAGCTCGGGCACCGCTTCGAACAGGTCGGCGACGAGGCCGTAGTCGGCGACCTGGAAGATCGGCGCTTCCTCGTCCTTGTTGATGGCGACGATGACCTTGCTGTCCTTCATGCCCGCAAGGTGCTGGATCGCGCCCGAGATACCGACGGCCACATAGAGCGCAGGCGCCACCACCTTGCCGGTCTGGCCGACTTGCCAATCGTTCGGGGCATAGCCCGAATCGACCGCCGCGCGGGATGCGCCGACGGCAGCGCCCAGCTTGTCGGCAAGGCCTTCGATCAGGGCGAATTGCTCCTGACTGCCAACGCCGCGCCCGCCGGACACGACGATGCCGGCCGAGGTCAGTTCGGGCCGGTCGGACGCCGCAACCTTGTCTTCGACCCATTCGCTCAGGCCGGGGTTGGCGGCGGCGTCGATCATCTCGACCGGCGCCGAATTGCCCGTGCCGGCGGCGTCGAAAGTGGAGGTGCGGAAAGTCACGACCTTCTTCTCATCCGCAGATTTCACAGTCTGGATGGCATTGCCCGCGTAGATCGGACGCTCGAACGTCTCGGCATCGACGACGCCCGAGACATCCGAGATGACCATCACGTCCAGCAACGCCGCCACGCGGGGCATCACGTTCTTGGCGTCGGTCGTGGCGGGGGCGACGATATGGCTGTAATCGCCTGACAGCGACACGATCAGCGCGGCGGTCGGCTCCGCAAGGCGGTGGCCAAGCGACGGATCCTCCGCGCACAGAACCTTTGTGACACCTGCAATCGTCGCAGCCTCGTCGGCGGCAGCCTTGGCCGACGCGCCGCAGCACAGCAGCGTCACATCACCCAGCATTCCGGCGGCGGTCACGGCCTTGGCGGTGGCATCCATCGCCAGCGCCCCATCGGTCACTTCTGCAAGACACAGAACAGCCATCAGATCACCCCCGCTTCGTCTTTGAGTTTCGCAATCAGCTCATCCACCGAGCCTACCTTGACACCGGCCTTGCGCGTCTCGGGCTCGGATGTCTTCACCACGCTCAGGCGCGGCGTGACGTCGACACCGTAATCGGCAGCTGTCTTTTCATCGAGCGGCTTCTTCTTCGCCTTCATGATGTTGGGCAGCGAGGCGTAGCGCGGCTCGTTCAAGCGCAGGTCGACCGTGACGATGGCGGGCATCTTGACCTTGATGGTCTGCAGGCCGCCATCCACCTCGCGGGTGACGACCGCATGATCGCCGTCGATTTCCAGTTCGGACGCGAAGGTCGCCTGCGACCATCCCAGCAGGGCCGAAAGCATCTGGCCCGTCGCGTTCATGTCGTTGTCGATCGCCTGTTTGCCAGCCAGCACGAGGCCCGGCTGTTCCTCGTCGATCACCGCCTTGAGGATCTTGGCGACGGCCAGCGGCTCGATATCGGTGTGGACATCATCGGCGGCGATCACGAGGATCGCGCGGTCGGCGCCCATGGCCAAGGCGGTGCGCAGGGTTTCCTGCGACTGCTTCACGCCGATGGACACAGCGATGACTTCCTCGGCCTTTCCGGCTTCCTTCAGGCGGATGGCGGCCTCGACCGCGATCTCGTCGAAAGGGTTCATCGACATCTTCACATTGGCAAGATCGACCCCGGAACCATCCGCCTTCACGCGGACTTTCACGTTGTAGTCGATCACGCGTTTCACAGGCACCAGGACCTTCATTGCGTTCTCCTCTGTCATCTGTTGGGGCGGCCCCAAGCAATTATCTTGCGCAGAGAGATAGACGCAACCGGACGGGGAAAACAGGTCAAAATCGACGCGGGACGGGTCAGGGACGCCGCGTTACAGGTCGCATCAGGCGGCCGGGGCGGCCTGTGCCACCTCTGCGACGATGGCGGCATAGCAGCAGATCGTCCCGGTCAGCACGAAGACATGCCAGATCGTATTGTGAAACGGCAGGCTGCCCCAGACGTTGAACACGACGCCCGCCGAATAGGTCAACCCGCCCGCGACCAGCAACCAGAAGGCCAGCGGTGACAGCGTGCTGACCAGCGGCCCCCCCATGACCGCTCCCGCCCATCCGAGCGCGAGGTAGAGCACGATGGCCATGACAACGGGCTGTGTGCGTGACAGCAGTATCATCGAGGCCCCTGCCACCGCCACGGCCCAGATCCCCGCGAGGAACCCGAACGATCCGGAAGCGAGTGCGATGAAGGGCGTATAGGTGCCCGCGATCTTGAAATAGATTACCGACTGGTCGATCCGCCGCAGCCGGTCGGTCCATTCGGCCCGCAACACGAGGTTGTAGAACGCCGAAGCCACCCACATCGCCAGCATGCAAAACGCATAAACCGACAGTGCCGTCACCAGTCCCGGATCACCGATCCAGATGGCGGCCAGCGCTACGATCACCGGCCCTGCAATCAGCGCGCCGCCGATGCCGAAGCCATGCACCACCGCGTCCGAGAGATACTCGGCCCGACTGTAGGCGCGGTTGGGTTTGACGTGAGACATGGATGGACTGTAGCGCATCCGGGTTAAATGAACATCAACCAGTTCGGAAACACTGCGGCCGTCGGATCACACCGTAGCAACGTCGATCCGCAGCCCGGTAGCCTGATCCGCCCGGGTGCGGCCGGTTCGTCGGGCACCTTCAGGGGATCGCGCGCGCCCTTTCGAGCCTGGGCGTCGCCTGCCGGAATGTTGAAACCGCCGCTGGACGTGACGGAGGCGACTGCGTTACCGGTTCGCGCTTCCCTCCGCCAAACGCCGTGCCTTCGCCGCTTTCAGCGGTTCGCTCCGGGAACCCACAACACGTCGTCTTTTCCGTCATTGTTGGCAATGCGGCCCGCGACGAAGAACCAGTCCGACAGGCGATTGAGGTATTTGACTCCTGCCGGGTTGATCGATTCCACGCCGCCCAGTTCAACGGACAACCGTTCGGCCCGGCGGCAGACGGTGCGGCAGATATGCAGATGCGCGGCCAGAGCGCTGCCACCGGGCAGTATGAAGGACCGCAGGGGGGTAAGCTTCGCGTTCATCTCGTCTATCTCGGACTCCAGCCGATCCACCTGCGCATTGACCACCCGCAGTGGCGGATACTCGCGCTTGTCGTCGGCCTCCATGTTGGGGGTGCAGAGATCCGCGCCAAGGTCGAACAGGTCGTTCTGAATCCGGGCGATGCGATCGGCCATCTCGTCCGTCGCATGAAGCCGCGCAACGCCGATGGTGGCGTTCAATTCGTCCACCGTGCCGTAGGCTGCGACGCGGCGCGAATGCTTGGCAACCCGGCTTCCATCGCCAAGCGCGGTTTCCCCGCCATCACCGGTGCGGGTATAGATCTTGTTGAGAACGACCATGGCTTCAGCCTCCTGCCTGCCTGCGGAAATAGACGAAGGCGAGAATCAGAAGCACCGCAACGAACTGCGCCCCGATGCGCCATTGCATCAACCTGTTGGATTGCTTCGAGCCTTCGACGCCGCCCTTTCGGAACGCGTTGATGCCCATAAGCAAGATGATCAGCACGATGGCGCAGGCCACCAATGCGATGATGAGAAGGGGATCGTCTGTCATGTCGTCTCCGGTTCGTGTGTCGGGCGCAGCTAGCCCGGTGCGGCGCAAAGGCTATAGCCGGGCCGCGATGGCGTCGATCATCCGTTGGGGCAGCGCGCGGCGTAGCGCCTCGGCGATATGGGTGGCCGGCGTAATGTGATAGCGCGGGCGCGGATTGGCCGCCTCGACCGCGTGGATCAGGCGGCGGACCACGGCGTCCGGCTCACGCTGGAACAGGGCCGGGGGTCCGCTTTCATAGAGGAACGGCAGAAGCTGGGAGCGATAGCGATCCGCGTTGGCAGAGGCCTCCCAATCGATCCAGCGTTCGAAATGCGGGATCGAGTTGATGCGAAACCGCGAGGTGACCGGGCCGGTATTCAGTGTCGACACGAAGATGCCCGTGCCGCGCAATTCCAACCGCATCGTGTCGGTCAGTCCCTCCAACGCGTGTTTTGAAGCGTTGTAAGCGCCGCGCCATTTCATCACGTGCCGCCCGAAGCCCGAGGAATGCTGCACGATGCGACCGCCGCCCTGGGCCCGCATCACCGGGATCACGGCGCGCGTCAGGTGGTGAAGTCCGAAGACATTGGTCTCGAAGGTTGCGCGCAGGGCGTCGGTGGGCAGATCCTCGACTAGACCGGGAAGCCCGAAGCCTGCATTGTTGAACAGCGCGTCAAGCCGGCCGTCGGCACGCGCCAGCACATCCGCCAGTCCCGCCTCGATGCTGGCGGTGCTGGCCACGTCAAGCAGTCCGCTTTCCAGCCCTTCCGCTTCCAGCAAGTCGCGGTCTTCCGGCCTGCGAACGCAGGCGAAGACGCGCCAGCCCCGTTCTTTCAGTCCATGGGCCGCCGCATGGCCGATGCCCGAGGAACAACCAGTAATCAGGATGGTTCGTGCCAACGTGACCCCCGCGCGCAACGCCTGACCCTGCCTAGGCCAGCGTCGGGGTCGTCCGCAAGCGGATCAGTTCACCGGCTCAAGGAAACGGGCCGCCATGTAGCCTTCCAGACCCGATGACACGACGCGCAGATAGGCCCAATCATCGGCGGCATCGGCAAGGTAAACGACCGCGTCCCCGCGAACGAGAGAGGTCAGGATGGCGGTGTCCGTGGAGGGCCCGGCACGGAAATTCACGCTATCACCGGACACGCGCCACAGCGCAGGGAGCGCTGCCGAAGCCTCCGCCGTCACCGGTTGGGCCATGGCCACTCTGTCCGGCGTGACATCGACAGCGACAGTGACACCGGCGATCGCGTCGCCCCCGGCCTGCGCTTGGGCCAGAAGCTCCACGGGATCGATCACGACGGAGATCTCGAGCCGCTCTCCGTCCGCCGTTTCCAGGACATAGCCATCCGCGGATTCGATCAGGCGATCCAACGGGTTGCCCTGCACTGCCCGTGCCGAAGGCGGCGCCCGGCGCGGGCTTTGTGCATTCAGTTCTGCATCGGTGACAACGGCGTCAAGCCAGTTCTGGCCTGAACCGCGGCCGACATCGACCATGCGACCATCTTCTGTCCCGTGGTCCGCCCCCGGGATCACGATCAGCACGATGTAGATGGCCACGATCAACGTGACGGTCAGGCGGATCATATCGCCCCCAAGGTTGGTGCCCAAGGGCGTGGCATACGCGCTGCGCCGATTCGAACCTAGAGTTTTCCACAGGTAATAGATGGATCGGCGGGCTTTCGGCCCTTGCTGGCAAGGCCTGCCGTCGCTAAGCACATGATCTGGATGAGCAGTGATAATGAAACACAAGATGGCCGGTTGGAATCCGAACCCCTGAGCCGGGCCATAGGGTCGCGCTACCTTCAGTATGCGCTCTCTACCATCATGCACCGTGCCCTGCCCGATGCCCGCGACGGATTGAAGCCGGTGCATCGCCGGATCCTCTATGCCATGCGGGAGTTGCGGTTGGCCTCCAATGGCGGCTTCCGCAAATCCGCAAAGATCAGCGGCGACGTGATGGGGAATTACCATCCACATGGCGACATGGCGATCTACGATGCGATGGCCCGTCTCGCGCAGGATTTCGTGATCCGCTATCCGCTCGTCGACGGGCAGGGCAACTTCGGCAATATCGACGGGGACAATCCGGCTGCCTCCCGCTACACCGAGGCCCGCATGACCGTGATGGCCGAGGCGCTGCTGGAAGGTCTGTCCGAGGACGCGGTGAATTTCCGCGACAATTACGACGGCACCTTGCAGGAGCCCGAGGTTCTGCCCGCCGCCGTGCCGAACTTGCTGGCCAATGGATCAAGCGGCATCGCCGTGGGCATGGCCACGAATATCCCGCCCCATAACCTCGACGAATTGATCGCGGCCTGCCTCCACCTCATCAAGACGCCCGACGCGCGCGACGAGACGTTGCTGAACTACGTCAAAGGCCCCGATTTCCCAACCGGCGGTGTGATCGTGGAACCACGCGAAAGCATGATCGAGACGTATGCCACCGGGCGTGGCGCCTTTCGCGTGCGCGCGACATGGGAGGTCGAGGATCTCGGGCGCGGCCAATGGCAGATCATCGTGACGGAAATCCCGTACCAGGTGCAGAAATCCAAGCTGATCGAGAAACTGGCCGAACTGATCCAGGCCAAGAAGGTGCCGATCCTGGCCGATGTGCGCGACGAGAGCGCCGATGACATCCGCATCGTTCTGGAACCCCGCGCCAAGACCGTGGATCCGGAGGTGCTGATGGGCACGCTGTTCCGCCAGTCCGATCTGGAAAACCGCTTCAGCCTCAACATGAACGTGCTGATCGACGGGCGCACGCCCAAGGTCTGTTCGCTGAAGGAGGTTCTGCGCGCCTTCCTCGACCACCGCCAGGATGTGCTGCTGCGCCGCTCACGCCACCGCATGGCGCAGATCGACCACCGTCTGGAGGTGCTGGAGGGCTTCCTGATCGCGTTCCTGAACCTCGATCGGGTGATCGACATCATCCGCTACGACGACCACCCCAAGGACGCGCTGATGCGCGAGGATTGGGGGCAGGATTTCGTGCGCGCCACATCCGAGAAGGATTACCGCTCGCCGGGGCCGGGTATGGGCGAACTGTCCGAGGTGCAGGTCGAAGCGATCCTCAACATGCGCCTGCGCAGCCTGCGGCGGCTGGAGGAGATGGAGTTGCAGGCCGAGCGCGACCGCTTGATGGAGGAACGCGCGGGCCTTGATGACCTGCTGTCCGAGGACGGCCTGCAATGGGCCCGGATCGCGGAGGAGTTGCGCGAGGTCCGCACGAAGTTCGGCGCCAAGACTTTGTTTGGTGCCCGTCGCACGCAATTCGCCGAGGCCGGAGAATTTGAAGACGTACCGCTTGACGCGATGATCGAACGCGAACCGATCACGGTGGTTTGCTCCCAGATGGGATGGATCCGGGCGATGAAGGGCCATGTGGACCTGTCCGCCGAAATGAAGTTTCGCGATGGCGACGGGCCACGGTTCGCCTTTCATGCAGAGACGACGGACAAGGTGCTGATCCTCGGAAGCCAGGGCCGTGTCTACACGCTGTCCGCGAACGGGTTGCCCGGCGGGCGCGGGTTGGGCGAACCGCTGCGCCTGATGGTGGACCTGCCCAACGAGGTGCAGATCGTCGACCTTTTCTTGCACCGCCCCGGCGCGAAGCGGCTGATGGCGAGCAGCGCGGGCGATGGATTCCTTGTGGCGGAGGAGGAAATCCTCGCCCAGACGCGGTCGGGCAAGCAGGTCCTGAACGTCCGCGATGGCGTGACGGCTCTGGTTTGCCGCGCCGTGGCGCAGGGGGATACTCATGTCGCGGTGGTCGGGGAGAACCGCAAGATGCTGGTCTTCACGCTGGAAGAATTGCCCGAGATGGGGCGCGGCAAAGGCGTGCGTTTGCAGAAGTTCAAGGATGGCGGGCTGTCGGATGCACGCACATTCCGCTTGGAGGACGGCCTCAGCTGGCGCGACCCCGCGGGTCGCACGCGGACGGAAACCGGGTTGGACGAATGGACCGCCAAGCGCGCTTCCGCCGGCCGAATGGCTCCGCGCGGCTTCCCGAGGGACAATCGGTTTACCTGACCCGCTGACATGGCCATGCGTCGCGCCTTTCGGTGCAGGGCATGCTTTTGCGTTGGCACAAGCGACCGACGCTGCGCCTCGGGAGGGGGCTATGCCGCCCGCCCTGTGGACG
>CAZTUG010000114.1:0-8320 GCA_964615955.1 uncultured Roseicyclus sp. | reverse complement strand
GCCTATGCGCAGTATCTGCTGGCGCTCAGCTATTATGACCAGATCGACCAGGTTGGCCGCGACCAGGGCGTGACCTATCAGGCGCTTCAGGCACTGCGGGTCGTGATCGAACGCTACCCGGACAGCGAATACGCCCAGGATGCGATCCTGCGCTTCGACCTGGCCTTCGATCATCTTGCCGGCAAGGAGATGGAGGTGGGCCGCTTCTACTTGCGGCGGCAGCACTACACCTCGGCGATCAACCGGTTCCGCATCGTCGTGGAGGAATTCCAGACCACGTCCCACACCCCCGAGGCGCTGCTTCGCCTGGTGGAGGCCTACCTTGCCCTCGGGCTGACGGACGAGGCGCAGACGGCGGGTGCGATCCTGGGCTACAACTTCCAGTCATCACCGTTCTACGACGATGCCTTCCGCCAGTTGAACGGGCAGGGTCTTTCACCGGAGGCGGCGGGGGAAAACTGGCTGCGCGAAGTCTGGCAACAGACGGTGCGGGGCGATTGGCTCTGACAGCCTTGACCGCACCCGGCGTGTAAGCGACACCCGATCCATGCTGCGCCATCTCGATATCCGCGACATGCTGATCATCGACCGGCTGGAATTGGCGTTCCAGCCGGGTTTGAACGTGTTGACGGGCGAGACGGGCGCGGGGAAATCCATCCTGCTCGACTCGCTTGGCTTCGTGCTCGGCTGGCGCGGCCGTGCCGATCTTGTGCGCGCGGGCGCCGCGCAGGGCGAAGTGATCGCGGAATTCGACTTGCCCGCAGGACATCCCGCCCTTGCGGTACTGGAGGAGGCGGGGTTGCCTGCATCGGACGAGCTGATCCTGCGCCGGATCAACACGCCCGAGGGGCGCAAGACCGCTTGGGTGAACGATCGCCGCGTGTCGGGCGACGTGCTTCGGGCGCTGTCGGACGTGCTTGTGGAGTTGCATGGCCAGCAGGATGACCGGGGCCTGCTCGATCCGCGCAATCACCGGGCCATGCTAGACGCGTTCGGTGCCTTGGGCGGGCTGCGCGCCGATGTGGTCGCTGCATGGCGCGCCCGTGCCGCCGCCGCCAAGACCCTTGCCGGGGCGGAGGCGCGATTGGCCGAGATGCGTGCCGAGGAGGACTTCCTGCGCCATGCCGTCGCGGAACTGACGAAGCTCGCGCCGCAACCGGGGGAGGAAGCCAGCCTTGATGCGCGCCGCCGCCTGATGCAGGGCGCCGAGAAGATGCGCGCTGATGTGGCCCGCGCGATCGACGCGCTGGGGCTTGACGGCGCGGAAGGCGCCATGGGCGAAGCGCAGCGCTGGCTCGACGGTATCGTGGACCGGGCCGGGGGACGGCTTGACATGCCACTTGCTGCGCTGGAGCGGGCTTTGGTGGAGTTGGGCGAAGCGCAGGCGGGCGTGGCCAGTTTCGCCGAGCGGCTGGAGTTCGACCCGTCCGATCTGGAGATTACGGAAGAACGCCTGTTCGCCCTGCGTGCCCTTGCCCGCAAGCACGGGGTGATGGCGGACGATCTGGCCGGGTTGGCCGCGACGTTGTCCGACCGGCTGGCCGCCCTTGACGGCGGTGAAGCGGAGATTGCGGGGCTTCGCGCGGCTCTCGTCACGGCGGACGATTTCTATGCCGAAGCCGCAGCCGGATTGACCGACGCGCGGGCAAAGGCGGCGGTCCGGCTTGATCGGGCGATGGCGGCGGAACTGGCCCCCCTGAAGATGGAACGCGCTGTGTTTGAGACCCTGCGGGAGGAAGCCGCGGCCGGACCCGATGGGCGCGACGCGATCACCTTCACCGTCGCCACCAACCCCGGCGCACCGGCCGGACCGCTCAACCGCATCGCCTCGGGCGGGGAATTGTCGCGCTTCCTGCTGGCGTTGAAGGTCTGCCTGACGGCAGACGCCACGGGTCTGACGATGATCTTCGACGAGATCGACCGTGGCGTGGGCGGCGCCACTGCCGATGCCGTGGGCCGCCGCCTGAAGGCCTTGGCGGAAGGGGGGCAGGTGCTGGTCGTGACCCATTCGCCGCAGGTTGCGGCCCTTGGCGCGCATCATTGGCAGGTGGCAAAATCTTTGGAGAAGGGCGTGACCGTCAGCCGGGTTGCGGCGCTTTCGCCGGACGCCCGGATCGACGAAGTGGCGCGCATGCTGGCCGGAGATGTCGTGACCGAGGCCGCGCGCGAAGCCGCCCGCGCCCTGTTGCAACCCCATGGTATCGATTGAGCAACAGCGCGCGCTGCGAGCTTGCAGCAGGTTGGTCATCCTTCGGGTTGCGATCGGACCCCGACGCGCGCAGGCGCACGTACGAACCCTAGAGCGTGTCGCATTCTTTCGCAGTCACGCAACCCAATCGACCTTTTGATACCGCGCGTCCGAGACGCGCGACACCGGTCCCCACTCTTGCGCGACGTGCTCCAAGACCGTCAGGCTTTTCAAAGTCTTGGGCTTTGGCTACCAATGGACCAGTCGCTTTGCGGTCAACCGCCCGGCTGCGCGGCGCCGGACGATGCAAAGCATGTTCCGATCTCTGTCCGCGCCTGAAAGCGAGCCCTTCCGTGGCCGACCCTGCGCGCGGTTTCCTGCACGAGCAAGCCCATCGCGCCGCCCTTGGCGCGCGGGGCGCGTGGTCGATGCTGTTGGAGAAGGGGCCGAGCCAGTTCCAGTTCTGGCTGATTGCGCTGATCATCGGGATCGCAGCGGGCCTCGCGGCGCTGGGGTTTCGCAAGGGAATCTCGCTGTTGCAGGAAACGCTGTACGGTGTGGACGACGTCAGGATGCTGCATTCCTTTGCCGAGAGTCTGCCTTGGTGGGTGATCCTGATCATTCCGGTGGGGGGCGGGCTGGTGGTGGGCTTGATCTTGCACAAGTTCACCCCCGATGGTCGCGTCCGCTCCGTCGCCGATGTGATCGAGGGTGCCGCCTTGAACGACGGGCGGGTGGAGGGGCGGGCAGGCCTTGCTTCGGCGCTGGCGTCGCTTATCACGCTTGGCTCCGGCGGTTCATCGGGGCGAGAGGGGCCGGTGGTGCATCTGGCTGCCGTGATCTCGTCCAAGATCTCGCGTTGGATCAACGCCGATGGCATCACCGGGCGCGACCTTCTTGGATGCGCCGTGGCCGCTGCCGTTTCGGCCAGCTTCAACGCGCCCATCGCGGGGGCGATCTTTGCGCTGGAGGTCGTGCTGCGCCATTTCGCCGTCCACGCCTTTGCGCCCATCGTCATCGCGTCCGCGGCGGGCACGGTCATAAACCGCCTCGAATTCGGCGATGTGACCGAGTTCATGCTGGGCGGCGACAGCATGTTGCGCTTTTACGTGGAACTTCCCGCGTTCCTGCTTCTCGGCCTCTTCTCGGGACTTGTAGCCGTTCTGTTCATGCGCGGCACCTTCTGGGCAGAGGATGTCGGCACCGCGCTGCAAAAGCGAACCGGTTTGCCGCGCTGGCTTCGGCCCGCCATCGCCGGGCTGCTGCTTGGGGCATTGGCGATCTTCTTTCCCCATATCATCGGCGTCGGCTACGAGACCACATCCGCCGCGCTGACCGGCGAGTTGCTGCTGTGGGAGGCGGTGGTCTTCGCCGTCCTCAAGGCTGTCGCGGCCGCGATCACCATAGGCGGGCGCATGGGCGGCGGCGTGTTCTCGCCGTCGCTGATGATCGGGGCGATCACTGGTCTGGCCTTCGGGCTGGTGGCGACGGCGATTTTCCCCGACAGTTCCGGATCCGCCACGCTCTATGCCCTGGCCGGCATGGGGGCCGTCGCGGCGGCGGTGCTTGGGGCGCCGATTTCCACCACGCTGATCGTGTTCGAATTGACGGGCGACTGGCAGACCGGCCTTGCGGTGATGGTGGCGGTTTCGATGTCCACCGCGATTTCATCCAAGTTGGTGCATCGGTCGTTCTTCCTGACCCAGTTGGAGCGGCGCAACATTCATCTGGCCGCAGGGCCGCAGGCCTACCTGCTGGCGATGTTCCGGGTGGGCCGGGTGATGCGTCCGATGACGAACGAGAATTCCGCCCCCGAGGACAAGTTGCTGACCCTGATGGAACAGGGCATCTATACCGACACCAATGCCACGCTGGAGCGCGCCTTGCCGATTTTCGAGCGAACCGGCCTCGACTATGTGCCGGTGGTGCAGTTGTCCCCGACGGGCGGGCCACCGGCGCTGGAGGGGGCGTTGTTCCATGTCGATGCGCTCAAGGCCTACAACAAGGCGCTGGCTGCCACCGCGGCCGAGGAACACAGTTGACGGGCTCTCCGCAGTTTTTCTTTGGCGAACGGGCCGGAGCTTGGCATGGTTGGACTCATGCTATCAAGGATTCTGTCCATTTGCATGGCGCTCCTTGGCGCCGCAGGTGCCGCCCAGGCACAGGGGGCGGCGGACCGTTTGCAGTCCGTTCTGGCAAGTGTTCCCGTCGCGGCGATGGAAGGCGGCTCGGGCCCAATCATCGCGGGCTTCGGAAATGGAGACGCGGTTCGCTGGATAGCCGTTCGCGCGGCGCAGAACGGGCAGATACCCGACACGCCGAACCGGTTTGCGGCCCTCAGGTCCTCGGCTCCGAACCAGCAGGCTGCATTCCTCGCCCATGATGACGCCGCCATCCGCGCAGCGGTGGGCCTGATCGCATCGGATTGGGTGGAGACATGGGAGGTCGCGCAAGGTCCGGTGCGCATCGGCGCGATGGATATCTTCCCCGACAGCGAAATGCGCCTGCGCGGCGCCCTGTTTTCTCGTGGCTTCACCGAAGAGGAGCGCGCGGGATTGCCGGTGATGTGGATCGGTGCGGTCGACCACGAACCGGTTGCGACGCGGATCGACCCGGCCAATCCCTTTGGCGGCGACGCCGGATTGCCGCTTCGGATGGCGTTCACCGGTAATCGTGCGATTTGGGCGACGGGATGGACAGCTCTGGATCTGGCGAGCGCGCCCCGTGGCGAAACGCTTGCCGACCGGCCTGATGCTGGCGCATTGATCGGGGGCCTGCGCCGCGTGGGCAACCTTGGCGCTCTGGTTTCGGTCCGTTGCTGGTTGCGCAATGGCGCGACGGTGCCGGTGGCTGGGGCGGCAGACGGGCCGGTCGAGGCCGTCGCGCTGGCCGACTTTGCCATCCGCGAGACGGAGGGCGCGGCCATGGTGTTGGTGCTTGCCGACGGGATCGACGTCGATGCCCTTGCCGCGCGGCTGGTGGATGCCTGGCCGGTTCTGAGTGATCTTCCATCGCCCGCGCCGCCCGAGGTTACCTCGGGCGGCAGCACGATCACCGTGACGATGTCAGGCGGTTGGGGATCGGACGCCGCCGAGACCAACGACGCCTACAAAGTGTTCGAAAGCGTCCTGGCGGGCGGTCGACTTGGCTTTCTGATCCAGCGCTGAGCCCGAACCGCCTTGCAAGTCCCCCCTGTGCATGACGCGTGCCCTAGGTCGTGTCGCGTGCATTCCCCGTCACGCGACCCACACCAAGCTTTTGATTGCGCAGCTCCGAGACGTCCAAGACCGGACCCCACTTTCGCGCGACGTGCTCTGATTTGCGCGACAGGCCTCAGAGCTTCTCGACCGTCACCCGGTCGGCGTAGAAGGCCAGGTGGCCTGCAATGGGTGCCATGGCTTCATGCGGTGTCTCGTAGCTCCATGCCGCATCGATCAGATCGCCATCAGGCCCCGATACGGTGAAATAGCTTGCCGTGCCTTTGTGGGGGCAGCGGGTCGTGCTGTCGGTCTGTTCCAGAAAACTCATCCCGATATCTTCGCGCGGGAAGTATATGACCGGGGCCGAACTGCCCTCCGTCAGTTCCAGCGCGTTGGAGCTTTCACCCAGCACCGCGCCGCTGGCCCGCACCACCCAGGTGCCGGTCGCTTCGCGGATCTTGATATGGTCTGGCATCGTGTCCCCTCCCTCGATGTTCGAATGTTCTCTGTAGCGCCCCCTGTCCGAAATGCACAGTGCCGGGTGCGCCGGGTGTGCACATGTCCTGTGACAGGGATGTGTCAATCCTGGGCTGCCCACAAGCCCCCTCAGATCGGCGCACAGGCCGCACGCAGCCAATCTGCCGTGTCGCCGTGCCCTGCGTCCTGGAGGCGCGGGGCCAGCCGCGCCACGACCTCCGCATGATAGGCATCGAGCCATGCGCGCTCGGCCGGCGACAGCATGGAGGCCACCACAAGCCTGCGATCGATCGGCGCGAAGGTCAGGGTTTCGAACCCGAGGAGCTTGCGATGCGGATCCGCGCCCTCCGGTGCTTCGACGACATGGACCAGATTCTCGATCCGGATGCCGAACGCGCCTTCGCGGTAATAGCCGGGCTCGTTGCTGAGGATCATGCCAACGTCGAACGGCACCGTCCCGGTGCGCGCAAGGCGTTGCGGCCCTTCATGCACGCTCAGGAAGACACCGACGCCGTGGCCCGTGCCATGATCGTAGTCGCGCCCCGTGGCCCAGAGCGGCGCGCGGGCCAGACTGTCCAGATGCGCGCCTGTGACACCTTTGGGAAACCGTGCCCGGTGAATGGCGATCATGCCTTGCAGGACCAGTGTGAAGCATTCCCGTTCTTCTGCCCCGATGCCCGCCGCAGTGCCGACGGGCAGGGTGCGGGTGATGTCCGTGGTGCCATCCTCGTACTGCGCGCCGCTGTCGATCAGGAACAGCTGGCCGGGCACCACCGGCGCATTGCTGACTTCGGTCACCCGGTAATGCACGATGGCGCCATTTGGTCCCGCGCCGGCGATCGTGTCGAAGGAAATGTCGCGCAATGCCCCCGTGTCCGCCCGAAGCGCTTCCAGCTTCTTCACGACGTCGATTTCGGTCAATCCGCCCCTGGGGGCCTCCAGATCGAACCAGTGCAGGAACCTTGCGAAGGCCACGCCGTCGCGCAGATGCGCCTCGGTCGTGCCTGCCAGTTCCGCGGTGGTCTTGCGAGCCTTGGGAAGAAGGCAGGGATCCACGGCCTCCGATATCTCGATCCCCGCCGTGTGGAGCACATCACGCACCGCCTGCGGCGTGGTGGCGGGGTCGATGCGGACCGGACCCGTCAGTCGGCCTATGGCTGGTGCGAAGTCCGCCCAATCCTGCACCGTGACCCCAGGGCCAAGCGCCAGCCCGGCGAATTTCCCGGGATCGGAGTAGACCGCCAGATCCCCGCTGACGGAGACAATGGCGAAGGCCTGGACCACCGGCACGTGGTTCAGATCGCCACCCCGGATGTTGAGCAGCCAATTGATCGAGTCGGGCAGGCTGAGCACCACGGCAGCCTCGCCCGCATGGTGTAACGTCTCGGCCACCAGCGCCCGTTTCCGGGCCGCGCTGTCGCCGGCGCGCGCGGCTGGATAGGCGATGGCTGCGGCGGTCGGACGCGGCGGACGATCGTGCCAGATCGCGTCCACGGCGTTGTCCACTGCACGCAGCGAGATCTGGTGCGGGCCAAGCGCCTTGGCCAGCCGCGCAACCTCGGCCGAGGTGTGCAGCCAGGGATCATAGCCCACGACACCGCCGCTTGGCAGCGCCTCCAGCAGCCAGTCCTCCACCGCGGTTTCGGGCCAGTTCACCGGCGTGAACGCCGCCGCGACCTGGGCCTTCACCTGCACCCGGTATCGCCCATCGACGAAGACAGCCGCCTTGTCCTGCACGATCGCCGCCGATCCAGCCGACCCGGTGAAACCGGTCAACCAGGCCAGTCGCTCGTCACAGGGCGCGACATATTCGCCCTGATGCGCATCGGCGCGGGGCACCAGGACGGCATCGAGGCCGGTTTGCGCCATGTGGGCGCGCAAAAGCGCGAGGCGCGGCGGGCCGTCTTCGGGCCGGGTCGCGGCGCTGAAACTCTGAAACATCGAACGGCCTCCAAAGGGCGCTTGCGGCAGAGGACCGGGCATGCGCCATTCCATTTTCATAAAACACTCCCGCCGGAGACACCCCCGGCCATAGCCCGCTCAAGGCCCCGGTCACAGCCACGCCACCCGCACAGCACCGGCCCGAGCGCAGCGAGGGCTCCCGGCGACGGCGGAGCCGGCGCAATCCCTCATCAACTCGCCCGCCGGATCCCCATCACCCGCGCCCGTGCCCGCGGATCGGTATCAAACAGGGACGCCAGTTGCTCGGTGATCGCGCCGGCCAGTTGCTCTGCATCGGTGATCGTCACCGCGCGTTCGTAATAGCGTGTCACGTCATGGCCGATGCCGATCGCCAGCAGTTCCACACCGCGCCGCTTCTCAACCATTGCGATCACGTCGCGCAGGTGCTTCTCCAGGTAATTCGCCGGGTTCACCGACAGCGTGCTGTCATCGACCGGCGCGCCGTCGGAGATCACCATCAGGATCTTGCGCGCCTCGGAGCGGTTGATCATCC
>CAZTUG010000113.1:0-8539 GCA_964615955.1 uncultured Roseicyclus sp. | reverse complement strand
CTACCGCCTGCCGGTGACGATGTTCCGCTTCTTCACGGTCTACGGGCCCTGGGGCCGGCCCGACATGGCGCTGTTCAAGTTCACCAAGGCGATCCTCGAAGACCGGCCCGTCGACGTCTACAACCACGGCGAGATGGCGCGCGACTTCACCTATGTCACCGACCTTGTCGACGGCATCGTGCGCCTGATCGCGGCGGTGCCGGGCACCGATCCGGTGGAGGGGGACAGCCTGAGCCCCGTCGCGCCGCACCGGATCGTGAATATCGGCAACTCCACCTCCGTCCGCCTGCTGGACTTCATCGAGGCCATCGAAGCGGCCACCGGGCGCCGTGCGCAGAAGAATTTCATGGACATGCAGCCCGGCGACGTTCCCGCGACCTGGGCCGAGTCCAGCCTGCTGCAACACCTGACCCAATACAAGCCGCAGACCCCGGTTTCCGAGGGTGTCGCCCGGTTCGTCGCGTGGTATCGCGACTTCTACGAAACCTGAGACGAAAGGCCGACCGATGAACATCACCCGCGCCAAGGACATCACGGCAGTCACCGCCCCGGCCGAATACTTCGTGGGCGCCGTCTCGATGGAGGCCCTGCACCGCCCCGATGGCCCGGCGGGCACCAGCGCGCTGCGCGTGCATTTCGAGGCAGGGGCGCGCACCAACTGGCACACCCACCCCGAGGGGCAATTGCTGATCGTGGTGGCGGGCGAGGGCTGGACCCGGACGGCGGGCGAGGCCAAGCAGGTGATCCGCCCCGGCGACGTGGTCTGGTTCCCTGCGGGCGAGCGGCATTGGCACGGCGCCACGGCGACCAGCGCCATGGTGCATGTCGCGGTGCAGGGTTCGGTCGACGGGCAGAGCGCCGTCTGGCAGGAGCCGGTGTCGGACGAGGATTACCTGGGCTAGACGGCCCGGCAGTGCAATTTCTTGAGGAAAGACAATCATGCGCATCACGATGATCGGCACCGGCTATGTCGGCCTTGTCTCCGGCGTCTGCTTCTCGGATTTCGGGCATGACGTGATCTGCGTCGACAAGGACCCGCGCAAGATCGAGATGCTGAACGCGGGAAAGGTGCCGATCTACGAGCCCGGCCTCGACGCGCTGATGGCCAAGAACGTGGAGGCCGGGCGGCTGTCCTTCACCACCGACCTCAAGTCGGCGGTGGACGGGGCGGAGGCGGTGTTCATCGCGGTGGGCACGCCGACCCGGCGCGGCGATGGCCATGCGGACCTGACCTATGTGATGGCCGCGGCGGAAGACGTCGCCAACGCGCTGACCGGCTACGCGGTGATCGTGACGAAATCCACCGTGCCCGTGGGCACCAACCGCCGCGTCAAGCAGGTCATCGCCAAGGCCCGCCCCGATGCGGTGTTCGACGTCGCCTCCAACCCCGAATTCCTGCGCGAAGGCGCTGCCATCGACGACTTCATGCGGCCCGATCGCGTCGTCGTCGGCGTCCAGACCCCGCGCGCGGCCGAGGTGATGGACGAGATCTACCGCCCCCTGTTCCTGCGCGACTTCCCGGTGGTGACGACCGATCTGGAATCGGCGGAGATGATCAAATACGCCGCCAACGCCTTCCTGGCGACGAAGATCACCTTCATCAACGAGATCGCGGCGCTGTGCGAAAAGGTCGGCGCGGATGTGAAGGAAGTGTCGAAGGGCATCGGCATGGACGGGCGCATCGGCAACAAGTTCCTGCATGCCGGTCCCGGCTATGGCGGGTCGTGCTTTCCCAAGGACACGCAGGCGCTGGCCCGCATCGGGCAGGACCATGCCGTGCCGCAAAGCATCGTGGAAACCGTGATCCGCGTGAACGACGGCGTGAAGCTGCGCATGATCGAGAAGCTGCGCGACCTGTGCGACGGCAGCTTCAACGGCAAGACCATCGCCGTGCTGGGCGTGACGTTCAAGCCCAACACCGACGACATGCGCGATGCGCCGTCCCTGACGATCGTCCCCGCACTGGTGGGCGGTGGCGCGAAGGTCCGCGTGGTCGATCCGCAGGGCAAGCGCGAGGGCGAGGCGCTGCTGCCGGGCGTCACATGGTCGGACGATCCCTACAGGGCGGCGCAGAAGGCCGATCTTGTGGTGATCCTGACGGAGTGGAACGAATTCCGCGCGCTGGATCTGGGCAAGCTGTCCCGGCGCATGGCGACGCCGCGCATGGCCGACCTGCGCAACGTCTATTCCGCGAAGGACGCCAAGCGCGCCGGGTTCGAAAGCTACGAGGGCGTCGGGCGCTAGGATCGCGCCCGGCCCGACCGCGACCGCAAGGGCCGATATCCTCACCCCGCACCCGATTCGCCCGCAGGGGCGGTCAGCCTGCATTGCGGGGCCGAAACCCGCGCACGAAGCCCGGCGCGAATAGTTTCGGAACTGGCCAAACATTTCAAAAATAACCGTTTTCCTCACGCGGAGTGGAGGAATTCCCACGGGTCCGTGTGGTTGGTGCAGGCCGGGCAGGGCGTTGTGCGTTTGCGCACCGTTCTCCGCCATTTCTCGCGGTTACGTGTGTTTCAAGTGAGTAGGTGCAGGGACATATTCATCTCATCGGCAGGCCAGAGACGACCCGCCAGAGACACAACCCAAACCAAGGGGATCGGCACTGAAGCCGCCCCGCCCTGACACTGAAAAGGACCACAACCATGAAAAAGATCGCACTCATCACCGCCCTCGTCACCTCCATCGCCGCACCGGCCTTTGCCCAGTCCGCACTGGACGTGGCTGTCGAGAACCACAACATGTCGGCCAATCGCCAATCGGACCTGATCATGGTTCCCAACGGTGAACTGACCCTCGGCACCACGGTGTCGACCCGCGGCAATGCGGCCCGGGCGCGGGCCATCGCGGTGCACAATGCTTCGGCCGACTCGGTCGGTGACCGCATCGACGGCCGCTTCGTGACCACGTTCTCGAACACGCCGGCCCATGCCGCCGACATCTTCGCGGAAATCGCCGCACAGGCCCGCGAAGACAACTGATCCATCCTCACGGACCCAAGGCAGCGGCCCCGCAGAGATGCGGGGCCGTTCGCGTTTCAGGCAAGGCCCGCGCGCAGAAGGTCGTGCAGGTGCACGATGCCGATGGGGCGGCCCTCTGCATCCACCACGAACAGCGCGGTGATCTTGTTTTGGGACATCATCGCCATGGCTTCCGCCGCCAGCGTGGTCGCCCCGATCACGCGCGGCGTGCGGGTGGCGACCTGACCGGCGGTCTGGCCCGTCAGCCGGGTGAAGTTTCGCCGCAAGTCGCCATCCGAGATGACACCGGCCAGCACCTCGCCTTCGATCACGCCCGCGATGCCGAAGCTTTTCGCCGACATCACCACCAGCGCGTCGAGCATCGGCATGTCGCCGGGCACCAGGGGCAGGGCGTCTACCCCGTGCATCAGTTGCGCCACCGTGGAGAGTTGCGCGCCCAGCTTGCCGCCGGGATGGAAGGTGCGGAACTGTTCCGGCAGGAAGCCGCGCCGTTCCATCACCGCGACGGCCAGCGCGTCGCCCAGCGCCAGCGCCAGCGTGGTGGAGGTGGTCGGCGCCATGCCCAGCGCGCAGGCCTCTTCCGCGTCCGGCAGGGTCAGGCGGAAATCGGCGGCGCGCATCAGGGTGCTGTCGGGTGCCTTGGATATCCCCGCGAGCGGGATCGAGAAGCGCGCCACATGGGCCACGATATCGCGCAGTTCGGACGTTTCGCCGGAATTGGAGATGGCGATGACCAGATCGCCGGGCATCACCATGCCCAGATCGCCATGGCTGGCCTCGGCCGCGTGGACGAAGGCCGACGGCGTGCCGGTCGAGGCGAAGGTGGCCGAGATCTTGCGCGCGATATGGCCGGATTTGCCGATCCCGCTCAGGATCACGCGGCCTTTCGTAACAAGAATCGCCTCGGCCACGGCCTCGAAATCCTGCGGCAGCGCCTCGGCCAGCGTGGCGACGGCGCGCGCTTCGGTCCGCAGGACACGGGCGGCGGTGGCGCGGATGGACTGGGATGCAGCGTCGGACATGCCCGCCCTTTAGCCGAGGCGCGCTGGCTTGGCGAGAGGATAGGGGTTGCGTGGGGCGCAGGGCGTGGCAGAACGGGGCCATGAACAGACGCTTCGACGCCCCGCCCGAGAAGGGCCGCCGCTACCCGCCGCGCCCCGGGGCCTATGTCATCATCGACGCGGGCGACGGATTGCTGGCGACGTTCCAGGACAACCCGTGGCCCGAATTGCAATTGCCCGGTGGCGGTGTCGATCCGGGGGAGCATCCGCTGGGCGCCCTGCACCGCGAGGTGATGGAGGAAACCGGCTACCGCATCCACGGGGTGCGGCGGCTGGGCATGTTCCATCGCCACACCTTCATGCCCGATTACGGCCGCTTCGCGCACAAGCAATGCCATGTCTATGCCGCGCGGCTTGGGCGGCGGATCGGCGAGCCGACAGAGCCGGGGCACAGCGCGGTGTTCCTGCCCTGGGCGGTCGCGCTGGACAGGCTTGCGGTATCGGGCGACCGGCACTTCGTGGCGCGCTACCTGGGGCTGGGCCATGCCCGCGTCATGCGGTCGGGTTGAATTCCAGCAGCAGGGCCGACAGGTCGTCGGGGAATTCGTGGGTCTGGGCAAAGGCCTCCAGCCCGATCCGCAGACGGCCGAGGAAATCGACGCCGCGCGCGTCGCAATGGGCCTGCATCAGGGCGATCAGCCCGTCATCGTCCAGCATGTCGCCCGACGGATCGGGGCATTCGGTCAGCCCGTCCGAATACAGCAGCAGCCGGTCCCCGGGCTTCAGCCATGCCTCGATCGAGGTGTAGTCGGCGCCGGGGATCAGGCCCACGGGCATGCCGCCATCGCCGACGAATTCTACCCGTCCGTCCCTGCGCTGGATGATCGGATTGGGATGGCCTGCCTGCACCATGCGCAGATGCCCGGTATCGAGATTCAGGAACGCGAGGCAGAGCGTGAAATAGCGATCGGTCTGCACCTCCTTCAGCATCAGGTCGTTGAGTCGGCCCGCAGCGAGATCGGGGGGCAGGTCGCACAATTCCCCGTCCCGTGTGCGCATGAGCGAGATGTTCTGATCCGGCGACGCCTCCGACAGCATCCCGGCGATGCGCGCGGCGATCATCGCCGACGCGACCCCGTGTCCCGACACATCGAGGCTGAACACCCCGATGACGCGGTCGTTGACCGGAAAATAGCCGACCATGTCGCCGCCGACATGGCCCGAGGCGGCCAGCATCAGCGACACCTGCGCCGGGCCGAAGCGGCGCGACCGGGCTTGCAGCAGGGCCATTTGCAGGCGGCGCGCTTCGTCCAGATCGCGGTCGATCGCGCCGTAGAGCATTTGCAATTCGTCCAGCGCGGTTTCCAGTTGCCCGTTCTTGGAGCGCAATTCGCGCTGCATCGCCACGATCCGCGCGCCCGCGTTCATCCGCGCCAGAAGTTCCGGGCGGTGAACGGGCTTGGCGATGAAATCGTCGGCCCCGGCTTCCAGCCCTTCGGCCAGCGCGGTGCCGTCGTTCTTGGAGGTCAGCAGCAGGACATACGCGTAGCTGTCCGTCACCTCCGCCCGGAGGCGGCGGCAGAATTCCGGCCCGGTCATCTGCGGCATCATCCAGTCGCACAGGATCAGCGACACATCGGGGTTGCGCGCATGGCGCAAGGCTTCGGCGGGATCGCCGGTGGAAATCGTCCGGTGGCCCCATTTCCGCAGGATCGCGCAGACCATGGCCCGCTGCGCCGGGCTGTCGTCGAGCACAAGCACGGTCAAACCGCTGTCCGCATCTGTCGGTGGGGGTTGGATGGAGACCACGTCCACCGCTGCTGCCATGCCTGTCATCTTTGCGCCTCGAAGCTCATGTCACGGCCAGCATCGGGGCAAGGACTTAACGCTGCATGAAAGGAAGAATTCGAACGTTTTTTCCCGGTCGGCCCTATGGTTTTGTTAAGGCGCAGGGTGCAGAACCGCAGTCGTATTTGACGATCAGAGGTAGATTATGGCCAGTGTGGATTGGGACCGCCTGAACGAACTGCGCGACGATATCGGGGAGGAAGACTTCGCCGATGTCGCCATCCTGTTCGTGTCCGAATTGCAGGAAACGCTCGATAACCTGACGGACGACACTGCGCGGGCCAGCGATTTCCATTTCCTGCGCGGATCGGCCTCCAACCTCGGCTTCGTCGCATTGGTGGCGGCGTGCAGCCGGGCCGAAGCGGCCTGCGATGCGGGCGACAGGCCCGACGTGGACGCCCTGCGCGCGGCCTTCGCTGACGCCATGGCCGAAGTCGGCCCCCGGGTGCCGGCCTTGTCAAGCGCCGCCTGACCCGACACGCGCGCGGCTCAGATCAGGAAATCCGCAAGGATCTGGTCGTTGGTGATGTCGCGGAACCCGAAGCCGCGCGACACCACGCGGTCGGTCAGCGGGCCGAAACTGCCCGGCGTGTCGGTCTCGATCCCGATCAGGACCGAGCCGAAGTTGCGGCTGTTCTTCTTGAGATATTCGAACCGGGTGATGTTGTCGTGCGGCCCCAGCAGGTCGAGGAAATCGCGCAACGCGCCGGGGCGCTGCGGCAGGCGCAGGATGAAATACTTCTTCAGGCCCTGCCAGTTCTGCGCCCTCTCCTTCACCTCGGGCAGGCGTTCGAAGTCGAAATTCCCGCCCGACGTGACGCAGACCACCGATCTACCCCGGATGGTGTCGGCCAGGTCGCCCAGCACATCGACGGACAGCGCACCGGCCGGTTCCAGCACGATGCCTTCGAGGTTGAGCATCTCCTGAATGGTCACGCAGATGCGGTTTTCCGGCGCGATCAGCACATCGGCCGGATCGGTGCCGCGCAACACGTCGAAGGTGCGGTCGCCGATGCGGGCGACGGCGGCGCCGTCCACGAAGGTATCGGTGATCTCGATGGTTTGCGGCGCGCCGGTCTGCAACGCGGCGGTCAGGGACGGGCCGCCCGCCGGTTCCACCAGCGTCAGCCGCGTCTCGGCCCCGATGGCGCGCAGGTAGGACGCCATCCCCGCCGACAACCCGCCGCCGCCCACCGGCAGGATCAGGTGATCGGGGGCTTTGCCCAACTGCTCCATCATCTCCACCGCGACGGAGGCCTGCCCCTCGATCACGTCGGCATCGTCGAAGGGCGACAGGAAATGTGCGCCCGCCGCCGCGCAATAGGTCTTGGCGGCGGCCAGCGTTTCATCGAAGAAATCACCTTCCAGCACGATCTCCACTGCGTCGCCACCGAAGGTGCGGGTCTTCAGGATCTTCTGCTGCGGCGTCGTCACCGGCATGTAGATGCGCCCGCGCACGCCGAAATGGGCGCAGACGAAGGCCACCCCCTGCGCATGGTTTCCCGCGCTGGCGCAGACGAAGTCCATCTGCTCGGGATGATCGGCCCGGACCTTGCGCATGGCATTGAAGGCGCCGCGCAGCTTGTAGGATCGGACCGGCGACAGATCCTCGCGCTTGAGATGGATCTCGGCCCCGAAGCGCTCGCTCAGATGCGCGTTGCGCATCAAGGGCGTGGCGGGGAACAGGTCACGAAGTGCGCGGGTGGCGGCGCGGGCGTTGTCGGCAAAATCGGTCATGGCACCGGCTTGGCGCGTCGGCGCGCGCCTGTCCAGCCTTCAGTTCAACTGCCGCCCTTCGATCAGGTTGCCGTAAAGCGTCGTCATCAGGGCAAGGTTCAGCAGCAGCTGCACCCAGTAGACCGCGACCCCGATGGCGGCGGCCAGGAGCGTCGGGCCGAAGGCAAGCGCAACGGCCTGGTTGATCAGCCCGAACACCAGCGCCAGCACGATCACCGGCAGCAGCAATTGCCCCGATACAGGCGCCGTCGCCCGCCAGCTTTCGCCGAGGCCCAGGCGCGCGCCGATGGCGGCGGCGGGCAGGATCAGGCCGATGCGAAGCGCCACCCAGCTGGCCCCGATGGCCAGACCCACGGCCAGCAAAAGCGCCACGGCGACGCTTTGCACGATCGCGGTGACCAGCGCGATGCCAAGGGCGAGACCAAGAACCACGCCGAACAGGACCAGCAGGATCAGCAGCGAGTTGCCGAAGTAATTCACGATCTGGCTGCCACGCCACGCGGGCAGGGCGCCGGTGGGATATTCCTCCAGCAGCACGAAGCGGTGCCAGGCGACGGCGGCCCAAAGCCAGCCGACGATGGCCGCCAGCAGCCCGACGATCAGGCCAAGGCCATTGATCGACGGGAAGGCCTGGCCGGCCGGCGATGCGAAGGGATCGGCCGGTTGCAGGGAGGCCACGATCACCTCGGGGTTGGAGGCGAACAGGATCGCCGACGGGATCAGCACCAGCGCCGCCGTGATCCGCAGCGCCGCGCCCAGATTGCCGAACACCTGTTGCACCACGTGGCGCAGAAGTTGGTAGCCATAGTCCATCAGCGCGCGGTCCCTCTCCTTGCCCCGCCTCTCAAAACCCGGTATCGCCCGCGCGGTCAACACCTTGTGATGGAGAGTCTGCCCATGTCCGCGCCCAAGAAGGTCGTCCTTGCCTATTCCGGCGGACTCGACACCTCAGTCATCCTGAAATGGCTGCAG
>CAZTUG010000112.1:0-8743 GCA_964615955.1 uncultured Roseicyclus sp. | reverse complement strand
CCTCGTCGCCCACCTTCCAGCGCTTCACCTTGTCGCCCACCGCCCAGACGATGCCCGCCGCGTCGGAGCCCGCGATGTGGTAATCCGCGCCGTGTCCGTCGAAGGGGGAAATCGGCTTGCCGAGGCCCGCCCAGACACCGTTGTAGTTGACCCCCGCCGCCATCACGAGGACCAGCACCTCGTTGCTGTCGAGAGTGGGCGTGTCGACGACTTCGAGGGCGAAGGCCTTGTCCGGCTCCCCGTGCCGTTCGCGGCGGATGGTCCACGCGTGCATCTGTTTCGGGACATGGCCCATGGGGGGCATTTCGCCCATGGCGTAAAGATCCTTGATCGGCGCGTCATACGCCGTGTGCGGGGTTGGGGCGTCGAGGGCCATCTGGGGTCTCCGGTCACTGGGGCGCGCGGGTTGCTGCGCTGCGGAAAGGAATGCTGCTGTTGCGAGGGATATGGATGGGCGCGCAACAATGCAACCTAAAATTGGGGTTTATGAGTAATTTTATGTCGCGATGGTTTCGCAGGCTCTCATTCCGCCGCGTCCTCCAACAGCTCGTGATCCAGCAGATGGGCCACGGAGGCGGCGTAGTAGTCCACCACGGACACGCCGCGCTCGGTGACGGCCAGCGCGTCGCCGTCGCGCTCCACGAAGCCGCGTTCCATCAGTGTTCGCAGGCCCGCCTCGATGGTATAGGCCAGATCCTCGCGCGCAAGGTGGATGCCCGCGCCGACGCGCTCCGCACGGGCGATGCGGCTATGCACGGCCGCCTCAAGCGCCTGCGCCGTGCGCGCGCCGTCGCGCAGCGCGTGGGCGACCAGCGGCACAGGGACGATGGGGGTGACGGCGGCAATGCGCGCCATCAGCGCGGATCCGAGGTCGGCAGCGGCGTCGTTGTGGGCGGCAGCAAGAAAATCGGTGAGGCTGAGCGGATCGCCGAAGCTGACGGCGGCATATCCGTAGCGATGGAACTTGCCGGTGAGGCGGTGCCATATCTGGCGGCGCAGGTAGCGGTAGATCGGCAGCAGCGAGAAGCGGAAGCCGCCGGTGCCGCCCTTCTGGGCCGCGATCAGGTTGCGATCCTCCATCACGCGGTCGTAGTTGAGGGCGACGGGCACGAAGGTGACGTTGCGGGACTTGCCGGGGGTGAAGCCGTCGAGGATGTAGGAGATGAGGCCCAGTTTGGGCGGACCGAGGCCGCCGGTGCGCGACAACCCGCCCTCGGGGAACACGGCCTGGGTCACGCCTGCCTCGGTCGCCATCTGGACGTAGCGGGCCAGCACCTTGCGGTAGAGCGGGTTGTTGTGACGCCGCCGGATGAAATAGCCCCCCAGCGCGCGCACCAGCATCCCCAGCGGCCAGACCCGCGCCCATTCGCCCACCGCGTAGGCCAGCGCGGAGCGTTCGGCGACAAGCCACGTGACCAGAACGTAATCCATGTTGGAGCGGTGGTTCATCACGAAGATGACGGTGTGATCGTCAGGGATAGCCTCCAGCGCGGCATGATTGGGATTGGTCAGGCGGACGCGGTAAAGCGACTGGCTGAGCCAGCGAGCGGCGCGAATGGCGAAGCTGAAATAGGTGAAGGCGGAGAAACCGGGCACGATCTCGCGCGCATAGCGCTCGGCCTTCTGGGCGGCGACATCTTCGCGGATCCGCTCGGCGCGGGCATATTCGACAATCGCCTGCACGACTTCCGGGTCATAGACAAGGCGGCGGACGGTATCCATGCGGCGGGCCAGCTTGAAGGGCTGGATCGGGTTCTTGAGGCGTTTGTTAAGCTCGGCGACGGCGTTTTCGAGGCGGCGGCGCAGGAACCAGCGCACAGAGGGGAACAGGAAATGCGACGCGAAGGTCACCGCCGCGAACAGCAGGATCAGAACGAATAGCCAAAGTGGCAAGGTTACAGGGGCCGTCATGGGGCGGAGGGTGTCAGGAATCCGGCAGACGCGCAATTGCGGGCGTCGCGCGACCGGCATCGCCGCGACAGTGCACAAGGCGCGCTTCAAGGCGCCACATGTCAGTTGCACGATTTTCGGCGGCGCTGGTTTTGGGGATGGAAACAAGACTTGCGCCGATACCGCCACCGAAGCGACATCGGATACGTCGCCTGTTGCGCTGCGCAGCCGTTTTTTGCCGCATCGCAGCAATCTCGACTTGGAACTTTCTTGCGCTTGTGATTTACATGGCGCAACTTTGTTATTCACTCGCGGATATCTGCCATGACCACCACTCCTGCCAAAGACAAACCCTGGCTGATCCGCACCTATGCGGGCCATTCGACGGCGCAGGCGTCCAATGCGCTGTATCGCGGCAACCTGGCCAAGGGGCAGACGGGCTTGTCGGTGGCCTTCGACCTGCCGACCCAGACGGGATATGACAGCGACCATGTCCTTGCGCGGGGCGAGGTGGGCAAGGTCGGCGTGCCGATCAGCCACCTGGGCGACATGCGGACGCTGTTCGCGGATATTCCGCTGGATCAGATGAACACCTCCATGACGATCAACGCGACGGCGCCATGGCTTCTGGCGCTCTACATCGCCGTGGCGGAGGAGCAGGGGGCGGATGTGCGCAGCCTTCAGGGCACCGTGCAGAACGACCTGATGAAGGAATACCTGTCGCGCGGGACGTATATCTGTCCGCCGAAACCGTCCATGGCGATGATCGCGGATGTGGCGGAATATTGTTATACCGAGGTTCCGAAATGGAACCCGATGAACGTGTGTTCCTACCATTTGCAGGAAGCGGGCGCGACGCCGGAACAGGAATTGGCATTCGCATTGGCGACGGCTGTGTCGGTGCTGGACGAATTGCGCCCCCGCGTCCCGGCAGAAGAGTTCCCGGTGCTGGTCGGGCGGATCTCGTTCTTCGTGAATGCCGGCATCCGTTTCGTCACCGAGATGTGCAAGATGCGCGCCTTTGTCGATCTGTGGGACGAGATCTGCGAAACGCGCTATGGCGTCGCCGATCCGAAATACCGCCGCTTCCGGTATGGCGTGCAGGTCAACTCGCTGGGACTGACGGAACAGCAGCCCGAGAACAACGTCTACCGTATCCTGATTGAAATGCTGGCGGTGACGCTGTCGAAAAAAGCGCGGGCGCGAGCGGTGCAATTACCGGCCTGGAACGAGGCGCTGGGATTGCCGCGCCCCTGGGATCAGCAATGGTCGATGCGGATGCAGCAGATCATGGCCTTCGAGACCGACCTGCTGGAATACGACGATCTGTTCGACGGCAATCCGGTGGTCGATGCCAAGGTGGCGGAGTTGACGGCGGGCGCGCGGGCGGAATTGGCCAATCTCGACGCGATGGGGGGCGCGATCGCGGCGATCGATTACATGAAGGGACGGCTGGTGGACTCCAATGCCGACCGCCTGGGCGCGATCGAGCGGGGCGACACGGTGGTCGTCGGCGTGAACCGCTTCACCGCGTCCGAGCCCTCGCCCCTGATGGGGGAGGATGGCGGGATCATGGTGGTCGATCCGGCGGTGGAGCAGGACCAGATCGCGGGGCTTGAGGCGTGGCGCGCGGGCCGCGACGACGGCGCCGTGCGCGCGGCGCTGGAGGCGTTGCGCGCGGCGGCGGCGGAGGGGTGCAATGTGATGCCCGCCTCGATCGCGGCGGCGAAGGCGGGGGTCACGACGGGCGAATGGGCGGGCGTCATGCGCGCGGTCCATGGCGAATATCGCGGCCCGACCGGCGTGTCGGCAGCGGTGTCCAACAAGACCGAGGGGCTGGACGAGATCCGCGATGCGGTCGATCTGGTCAGCGACCGGTTGGGGCGGCGGCTCAAGTTCCTGGTCGGCAAGCCCGGCCTCGACGGCCATTCCAACGGCGCCGAACAGATCGCGTTTCGCGCGCGCGATTGCGGCATGGATATCTCCTACGAGGGCATTCGCCTGACCCCCGCCGAAATCGTGGCGGCGGCGCGGGCGGAAAACGCCCATGTGATCGGGTTGTCGGTTCTGTCCGGCTCCCATGTTCCATTGATCCGCGAGGTGATGGAGCGACTGCGGGACGAGGGGCTGGAAATACCCGTAATGGTCGGCGGCATCATCCCGGACGAAGATCGCGCGACGCTTCTGGGATATGGCGTTTCGCGGGTCTATACGCCAAAGGATTTCGAATTGAACCGGATCATGATGGATATCGTGGAACTGGTGGACCCGGCCGCAATTGCGGCCCAATAGGCCCGACCCGGTGCAGTCGGGAATGCGCCGTTTCGAAACCGCGCTTGCAATTCCCTTTTCGATGACCGAATTTGTCGAAACGGGAAGTGCCACGAAGGGACAAGAGAAATGGCAAAGGCGTTGGACAGGATGAGCCTCGAGGAATTGGAAGCGCACAAGCGCGAGGTCGAGGCGACCATCAAGGGGTTCGAAAAGAAGCGCCGGGCAGAATGCCTGGTGGAATTGCGCGCGGTTGCGAAGAAGCATGGCTATGCGTTGGAGGAATTCACCGGCGGCAAGGCGACGAGGACGGCAGCCCCGAAGGGGGCCGCGAAATACGCCAATCCGGCCGATGCCACCCAGACATGGACGGGCCGGGGCCGTCAGCCCAATTGGGTGAAGGCAGCGCTGGCCTCGGGCAAGTCGCTGGAGACCCTGGCGATCTGATCCTTTCGGCCCGCGCCGTGCTGGAGGCGGGTCGAATGCTTGCCAGACGGGCCAGACGGCGAATTGCCTCGACCCTCCGGTTGACCTAAACCGATACCGGGGCATTCGATCCGGAGGGCAGACCCATGAGCATTCATATCGGCGCACATCCCGGCGACATCGCCGAAACGGTCCTGATGCCGGGCGATCCGCTGCGCGCGAAATGGGCGGCGGAGACGTTTCTTGACGATCCCGTCTGCATCAACGAGGTGCGCGGAATGCTGGGCTATACCGGGACATGGAAGGACCGGCAGGGGCGCGGCAACCGGGTCACGATCCACGGATCGGGCATGGGCATGCCGAGCCTGTCGATCTATGCCAACGAGTTGATCCGCGATTTCGGGGCAAGGACGTTGATCCGCATCGGATCGTGCGGCGCCATGCAGCCCGGCGTCGCGCTGCGCGACGTGATCCTTGCCATGACCGCCACGTCCCTGTCGACGCCTTCGCGCGGGATCTTCCGCGAGTTGAACTTCGCCCCCTGTGCCGATTACGGCCTGTTGCAGGCAGCCCATGGCGCGGCGCGGGGCAAGGGGTCGACGGTGCATGTCGGCGGCATCTATTCCTCGGACGTGTTCTATGACGAACGTCCCGACCTGAACGAGCAGATGCAACGCCACGGCATCCTTGCGGTGGAGATGGAGGCGGCGGAGCTATACACGCTGGCCTTGCGCCATGGGGTCCGCGCATTGGCGGTCCTGACGGTGTCCGATCACCTGCTGACCGAGGAGGCCTTGCCGTCGGCGGACCGTCAGTCGAGCTTCTCGGACATGGTCGAGATCGCGTTGGAAGCCGCCTTCGCCTGACGTCCTGCGGGTCGCGGCCGCTGATCCTGATCCGGTCGACCCGGCACCGGGGCGCTGCCCCCGAGGTGGCCCGTGGGCCAAAAACCACCGGAGTTTCTCGCCAATATGACTGCGGGCGCGCGCCGGTTTTCAGGCGGCGGGCGATCTGCCGTGGCTGCGGTCATAGGCATTGCGTGGCGGCATGCGATGCCGGGCCGTTTGCGCGGTGTCGAACACCTCCACAAGCAGCGGGAAGCAGGGTGTCGCGTCCGACGAATGCTCCGCCCCGCAATCGCCGCCGGGGCAGGCGCTGAGCGCACCGAGCAGGTCGATTTCGGCCCGGAATTCCAGCCTGTCGCCGGGACGCACGGGGGAGGCCTTCATGAAATACTGCCCCGTGTCGCGGGTGAAGCCGGTGCACATGAAGACGTTGAGGACGTCGTGGATGTGCAACTCGGCCTCGGGCAGCGGCAGGCCGGTGGCGTCGGAAAGCGCGCGCGTCAGGTTGGAGTGGCAGCAATGGTGATACTGGCCGCCATCGCTGAGCAGGGCGTGGGTATAGGGATCGCAGCGGGTGCCGATCACGTCATGCACCGCGCCGCCGAAGTCGTCGATACCATACCAGTCGAGGCTGTCATGGGTGACGGTCGCCATGGGGCGCAGGTGGGGCAGGCAGGACCAGAGCGTGTCGCCGGTGGTGACATGGGTGCCGTGCAGCGCGCGGGTCTTGCCGGAGAAGAACCGCTCGGTCAGGTCATCGGCATTCCAGAGGTTCAGGTCGCCGACCTGTGGACCATCGACGGAGGTGATGCGGATGGTCTGGCCCGGGCGGGCGCGAAAGGTCGTCGCATCGCGCGGCTGGGCGATATGGCTGCGGACCGGGCCGACCGGCGTGGCGGGGCCGAGCCCTTGCGGTTCGGGAAGGGTATCGGGCGGGTAGCAGACGACCGGCGCGATGGCGCGGCGTTGGGCGGCATCGGCGGGCGGGGCGGAGGTTTTGGGGCGGCGATTGGGCATGGGCGAACGTTGGGCAGAGCAGGGCGATTTCGGCAAGGGGAAATGCCCGAAGCAAGCGCCACGCGCAACCGCGGGGACGGTTGGGGGCCAGCCCCCAAACCCCCGGAGTATTTCACGATAGATGAAGGGGGGCGGCGGCGGCGCGGCGATGCGGGGCCGATCAGAGCGGACGCGGCCGGCACGTGCGCTTGCAGTCGGGCGGCGCGGTGCGGTGGGCAGTGAAGGCGTCGACTCGGCACCCGCGGCACGTCCACCCCGAGAGCGTCGGCCCGTGGGCGCGACGCGGGCGCGTGCGCTTCCAGCGGCACGGGCGGGAGCTGGTTCGACGGCGCGACCTCAGGGCCTTTCGGGTCGACAGCGCGAGAAACAGCAGAAGCCCGGCCAGGACGGCGATCTGCACGGGGTCGAGGGCGACCGATGCGAGGAACGGAACTTGCGGAAGGCTCGGTATCGTTTTGCGATCTGGCCAGCGCTTTCCGGCACATCTGTGGCGCCACCGGGGCGATTGCCGGGACGGAGCAGGCACCGGACAAGTGCCGGTGACGCAGCGCCCCGGTTGCGCCCTGCGCATGGGGGCGTTGCGCAGACCGACGGGGCGGACGGGCGTGCAATGCCCTATCTTGAGAGGCAGGGGAGGACACACCAGACTTGAAAGAGACTGTCATGTCCAAGACCATGAAACCGAAACCGACCGCTCTGTCGGACGACGCCCTGGCGCATCTTGACGCTGCCTGGGCCTATTATGCGCCCCTTCCGCCCATGCCTGTTCGGCACCTGGGGGCACAACCGGACTATTGGGTGGAGCCGGGCGGCACCTGAGCGTCAGGCGCGGGTCGCCGTCATCTCCACCGACAGGATGGCGGGCAGGTGGCGGGCGACCTCGTCCCATGTCTCACCGCGATTGCGGCTGAGGAAGACCGAGCCGGTATTGGTGCCGAAGGCGACGTGGCCGGGTGCCGTTGCCATGCCCTGCCGCAGGACGGTGAAGAAGCAGGCGGTTTGCGGCAGGCCGGTGCGCTGCGCCTGCCACGTTTCGCCACCATCGGTGGAGCGCCAGACGGCGGCCGACGCATCGGGGGGGAAACGGCCGTCCATGTCGCCGTTGAGCGGCACGGTCCAGATCGTCTGCGCGTCCTCGGGATCGAGGCCGATGGGGAAGCCGAAGGTGGAGGGCAGGCCCGTGGTCATGTCCTGCCAGTTGCGGCCGCCATCGGGGGAGCGGAACACACCGTGGTGGTTCTGCTGGTAGAGCAGGTCGCCGGGCCCGCGCGCGATATTGTGCACGCAATGGCCGGTTTCGCCCTTGGAGGGCGCGGCCGGGTGGTGCGAATGGTTACAGGGCGCGACATTGGACAGGCGGTTGCGGCGAACCCAGCTGGCGCCGCCATCCTCGGACGCGAAGACGCCTGCGGCGGAGATGGCGAGCCAGAGCTTGCCCGGATCCTCGGGGGCGGAGGCGATGGAATGCAGCACCAGCCCCGCCGCGCCGGGGTTCCAGGTGTCGCGGTCGGGGAAGCTGGCCAGCGCCTCGTTCCGCGCCCAGCTTGTGCCGCCATCGGTGGAGGTGACAAGCTGGCCAGGATCCGTCCCGGCATGGACCGCGCCATGGGCCGCGTGCAGCGACCAGACGGATTTCAGCGTTTCACCGAAGGGCGCCTCGCCCGGTTCCCAGCCGATCATCGCGGCGAAATCGGGGTCGCTCGCGGCCCATTGGTCCATCTGCCCGGAGGATAGCTTGGCCAGCGTCCAGCTGTCGCCGCCATCGGACGAGCGGAACACACCGGCCCCGAACCAGTCGCCGCCGCCACCGGCATAAAGCGTGCCGGTTTCCGCGTCGCCGATCACATGGTTGATGGGCCAGCCGTCGCAATGGGGGCCGGACACGCGCCACCCGCCGGGGCCGTCGCGCAGCGTGAAGGCGCCCTTGGTGGTGCCGACAAGGATGAGTTGGGGTGATGCCATGGCGCGCTCCTCCTGCCGCCCATGATATCATGGCCCGTATCCCCCGCGCCACGGGCAACTCGAGGGCGGCGCCTGCGCGCCGTCCGCCGCCCGTTTTGCCGCCCGTTTTGCCGCCCGCGCGTGCCCCTAAAGCTGGCGTTCGACCATCATCTTCTTGATCGACGCGATCGCCTTGGCCGGGTTCAGGCCCTTGGGGCAGGTCTTGGTGCAGTTCATGATGGTATGGCAGCGGTAGAGCTTGAACGGGTCCTCGAGGTCGTCCAGACGCTCGCCCGTGGCCTCGTCCCGGCTGTCGATGATCCAGCGATAGGCGTGCAGCAGGGCTGCCGGCC
>CAZTUG010000111.1:5220-9068 GCA_964615955.1 uncultured Roseicyclus sp. | reverse complement strand
GACATCCGCAAGCAGTTGCTGAAATTCGACGACGTGATGAACGACCAGCGCAAGGTCGTGTTCGGCCAGCGGCGCGACATCATGGGGGCCGAGGACATCGCCGAGGTCGCCAGGGACATGCGCGGCCAGGTGATCGAGGACATGGTCAATACCCACATGCCGCCCCGCTCCTATGCCGACCAATGGGATGTGGAGGGGCTCAAGGCCGCCGCCCAGAAAGTGCTGGGGATCGACCTGCCGATCGAGGACTGGGCCAACGAGGACGGCGTGGATCAGGAGGTCGTCACCGAACGGCTGGAACGCGCGGCAGACGAATACATGGCCTCCAAGGCCGCGAAATTCGGCCCCGAGCAGATGCGCAGCATCGAAAAACAGGTGCTGCTCCAGACCATCGACCAGAAATGGCAGGAACACCTGTTGACGCTGGAGCACTTGCGCTCGGTCGTGGGCTTCCGGGGCTATGCGCAGCGCGATCCGCTGAACGAATACAAGACCGAAAGCTTCCAGTTGTTCGAATCCATGCTCGACGGGCTGCGCGCCGACGTGACGGAGAAACTGGCGCGGATCCAGCCGCTGACGCCGGAACAGCAGGAAACCCTGCTGGCGCAGCTGCGCCAGCAACAGGAAGCAGCGCAAAAACAGATGGCCGCGGCCACTGCAAGCACCCAGGCGCCCGGTGCCGGTGCCACAGCCGGTGCCACAGCCGGTGCCACAGCCGGTGCCACAGCCGGTGCCACAGCCGCTGCCCCCGGCTTTGTCGAGGATGACCCGACGACCTGGGGCAATCCGGGGCGCAACGACGAATGCCCCTGCGGCTCTGGCAAGAAGTTCAAGCACTGCCATGGCCGCCTGACCTGAGCCTTGCGTCGGCGCGGCGGAGTCCTTGCCGCGCTTTTGCCGCAAACCTGGGAACAGTGGGGCGAAAATGCCCCTTTTTGCGTCTATTCACGGCATAATCGCGCCAAGATCATGGTGGACACTCCGTCTCAACCAATGCGGTGGAGTGAATCCGATGTCTCTGAATTCCTTGATCATCCGGGTTGCGGCGGGTGGCATCTTGCTGGTCGGTGGCGCCTTGTTCGTGGCCCAATCCGGACTGATCGGATCGCCCGGCATTGCACAATCGGACATCAACGCGCTGGAAGAACGCGTCTTGACCTCGGGGTCGCTGCCCATGGGCAGCATGACGCCCACCCTGCCGCAGATCGACATGGCCGCGAATGTTCGCCTGCCGATGACGGCAGAACCGATTGCCCCCGAAGCGACAATCCGCCCGGCCAGTTTCGCCGACGAGACACCGGGTCCCGCCACATCCATCCCCGTCAGTCCCACCCCCGTCGATGGCCGCCAGAGCGACCTGGGCCTGCCCTGCACCGTGACGGTCACGGCAACCGCGCTTCCAGCCGCCATGGTCGGACTGGACGTGATGGCGCCTTGCCGCACCGACGCCGCGGTCAACATCGTGCATTCCGGCCTGCAGATCGCGGCGCGCACCGATGCGCTTGGCCTCCTGACCCTGGATATCCCCGCGTTCGAAACCCCCGCCTTCTTCTCCGTCACCTTCGATGACTTGGTGCAGGAAACGGCCCTGGTCGCCTTGCCCGATCTGCGCGACTACGATCGCATCGGCCTGAACTGGGACGGCGCTATGGGGCTGGAACTGCATGCCATGGAATTCGGCGCCGCCTTCGGTGAAGCCGGGCATGTCTGGCAAGAGGCCCCCGCCACCGCCGACGCCGCCATTGCGGGCGTGGGCGGCTTCCTGAGCCTGATCGCGACCGACGACGCCAGCCATGTGCAGGTCTATACCCTGCCCCGCGCCACCCTGCGCGAAGGCGCCACGGTGCGCCTGTCCATCGACGCCCCGGTGACGGAGGCAAATTGCACCCGCCCCGTCATGGCGCGCGCGCTTCGCGCCGAAGCGGCCGGGCCGGTCGATGTCACCGACCTGACCTTCACCGTGCCGGGCTGTGACGCGGTGGGCGACGTTCTGGTCTTGCAAAACCTGCTCGAGGACCTGAGACTCGCCTCGAATTGAGGCGCACGCAGTCAGGGTTTCGCATGAACACGCGGATCGGGGCGGCCCTTTGGGTCGCCCTTTCCATATGCCAACCCGGTGCCCTGTCGGCGCAGGATGTCGCGCTGCGCTCGCTTGACGGGTCGGTGGCACTTGAGGGCAACCTCATCTCCTATGACGGCGCGTTCTATCGGCTCGACACGATCTATGGCGCGCTGACCGTCTCGGCGGAGGGCGTGACCTGCGCCGGGCCGGGCTGCCCCGACCTTGCCACCTTCGTGGCCGAGGCGCGGGTGGCCGGGGCCGCAACGGTCGCCGAAGGGCTGCTGCCCGCCCTGTTGCTGGCCTTCGCCGACAGCCAGGGTCTCGTGCTGCGCACGGACGACGGATCGGACGGTCGGACCTATCTGCTGGTGCGCGCCGATGGCTCTGCGGCGGCGCGGTTCACCGTCATCCCCGGCTCGACCGAGGATGGCTTTCGCGCCTTGCGCGCCGGGTTGGCGGATATCGCGCTGGCCCTGCGGGAGCCGTCGGTGGCCGAGATCCGCGCCGCCGACGCGGCCAGCCCCGACGACCCGCCGCTGGACGACCGCGTCCGGGTGCTGGCGCTCGATGCGCTGGTGCCCGTGGTCTCGGGCGCGAACCCGATCCATGCCCTGTCGCTGCCGCAACTGGCGCAGATCTTCTCGGGCGAGATCAGCAATTGGCAGGAAGTGGGCGGACCGGACGCGCCGGTGGAATTGCACCTCCTGTCCCCCGGCTTCGGCCTTGCACAGGCGTTCTCGGCCCGCGTCTTGTTGCCGTCCGAGGCCGGATTGTCCGGCGACATCATCCGCCATGGCAGCGTCGAGGCCCTGGCCGATGCCGTGGCGACCGATGCCTATGCCATCGGGATCACGGCCCGGTCCGGGATCGGCGCCGCCCGCGCCCTGCCTCTTGTCGGTGCCTGCGGATTTGCCCAAAGCGCCACGGAAGACGCCGTGAAGGCCGAGGATTATCCCCTGACCGCGCCCGTCCACATGTATCTTGCACCGCGCCGGTTGCCGCTTCTGGTGCGCCAGTTCCTCGCCTTCACCGAAACGGAAGAGGCCGAACGCCGGGTGCGCGCCGCGGGTTTCGTGAACCAGGTGCTGACCCGCACACCCCTTGCCGTTCAGGGCGAGCGACTGACCACCGCGATCCGCGCGGCCGATGCGGAGACCGGCTTGCAGGCCTTGCAGGATGTGGTGGAGATCCTGGGCACCGCCGATCGGCTGTCGACCACGTTCCGCTTCAATCCCGGCGGATCGGAGCTGGACATCCAGTCCCGCGCCTCCATCGCCCGCTTGGCGGCAGCGCTGGAGCGCGGCGCCTTCGACGGGCGGCGCTTGATCCTTGCCGGGTTCTCCGATGGCGACGGCCCGGCAGAGATCAATGCCCGCCTGTCGCTTCGGCGGGCGGGCGTGGTGCGCGATGCCTTGCTGGCGGCGGCGGCAGCGGCGGCACCAGACCGGGTTGAACTGGTGGTGGAGGGATTCGGGGAAACCATGCCGCTGGCTTGCGACGACACCGATTGGGGCCGGGCGGCGAACCGCCGCGTCGAGGTTTGGCTGGAATGAGGGGGGGCGCCCGCTGCAGACGGGTCGACGTGTGGGTGCAGTGAACGGTTTCGCCCGCTGACGCGGGCGACCGGCCGGGGGGCGTTGCCCCCCGGACCCCCCAGAGTTTTCTGCCAAGATGAACGGGCAAGCGCCCCGTGCCGTGTGCCCGTTGCCGTGTGCCGTGTGCCGTGTGCCGTGTGCCGTGTCAGAGATAGCCTTCCGACCGGAAGCTGAGTTCGCGGGCCTTGCCG
>CAZTUG010000111.1:0-5120 GCA_964615955.1 uncultured Roseicyclus sp. | reverse complement strand
TGTGCCGTGTCAGAGATAGCCTTCCGACCGGAAGCTGAGTTCGCGGGCCTTGCCGATGACAAGGTGGTCGTGGATGGTGATGCCGAAGACATCGGCGGCATCCCGGACGGCATTGGTCATGTCGATGTCGGACTGGCTGGGCGTCGGATCGCCCGAGGGGTGGTTATGCACGAGAATCATCGCCGTCGCGTTCAGTTCCAGCGCGCGCTTGACGACTTCGCGCGGGTAGACCGGGACGTGGTCCACGGTGCCATTGGCCTGTGCTTCATCCGCGATCAGCACGTTCTTGCGATCGAGGTAGAGGACCCGGAACTGTTCGAGGTCGCGGTGCGCCATGGCCGTCTGGCAATAGTCGAGCAGCGCATCCCATGACGAGAGAATCGGCTTCTGCATCACCCGCGCGCGGGCCATGCGGTGGCCGACCGCCTGCATCAGCTTGAGCTGGAACACGACCTTGTCGCCGGCGCCCTCCACCTCTTTCAGGCGGGCATCGGGGGCGGCAAGAACGTGGTTGAGATCCCCGAACCGCTCCAGCAGCCGCTTGGCCAGCGGCTTGGTGTCGCCGCGCGGGATGGCGCCGTAGAGGATCATTTCCAGCAGCTCGTAATCCGGCACGGCATCGGCGCCGCCGTCGGTGAAGCGCGCGCGCAGGCGGTCGCGGTGCTTGTGGCGATGCACCTCCGCCCCCTTGGACGGGCCGCCGGCCTTGCGCGCGACGGGCACGGCCCGCACGAAGCGGGGCGAGACTTCTTCAAACGAAAAGGCAGGTTGATCGGCCATGGGGCAAGTCTGCCGCAAAATGGTTAACCGTTCGTTTAGGCGGACCGGACCGCCCGTTCCCCGCGGCCCGGCCAGACGCCTGCGTTCAATCCGCGTCCCAGGTCGGGTGGAACTTGCCCGCAGGCGACAGCGTGAAGATCTCGGCCCCCGTCGCGGTCACGCCGATGGAATGTTCGAACTGCGCCGACAGCGACTTGTCGCGCGTCACGGCCGTCCAGTCGTCCGCCAGCACCTTGGTTTCGGGGCGGCCCAGGTTCACCATCGGCTCGATCGTGAAGAACATGCCCTCTTCCAGCCGGGGCCCGGTGCCGGGGCGTCCGTAATGCAGCACGTTCGGCGGCGCGTGGAACACCTGCCCAAGGCCATGGCCGCAGAAATCGCGCACCACGCTCATGCGTTGGGCTTCGACATAGCTCTGGATTGCGAAGCCGATGTCGCCGAAGGTGTTGCCGGGGCGCACGGCCTCGATCCCCTTCATCAGCGCGTCATGGGTAACCTGCACCAGACGCTCCGCCTTGCGGGGGATGGTGCCGGCCACATACATCCGGGAATTGTCCCCGAACCAGCCATCCACGATCACCGTCACGTCGATGTTGAGGATGTCGCCGTTCTTGAGCACCTTGTCGCCGGGAATGCCGTGGCAAACCACGTGGTTGACCGAGATGCAGGACGCGTGCCGATACCCGCGATAGCCCTTGGTGGCGGGAATGGCCTCCGCCTCCAGCACCCAGGCTTCGATCTGGGCGTCCAACGCGCCCGTGGTGACACCGGGCAGGACGAAAGGCACGATCCGGTCCAGAATGTCGGCCGCCAATGCGCCCGCACGGCGCATGCCGGCGACGTCGCGTGCGTCGTGAATGCGGATGCCATCCCGTGTCAGGCGGCCCTTGAAATCGTCCAAACCGTCGGTCTCCCCTTGTGAACGACAACAATTTAGGACCGTGAAATCAAAAATGCCAGTGACGGCGATGTCACAATCACACGTCGCGCGCTTGCAGCGCCGGGTCCACGGGCAGCGGCCCGGCAAGGGTGATGCCGACGGGCGAGATGTCGGTCCCGTGGCAGATCATTTCGACCCCCGCCGCGCGGGCGGCATCGAACGCGCGGGCATAGGCCGGGTCGAGATCAGGGGCGAGGCGGAAGCGGCCGCAATCGGTCCGCTGCACGACGTAAAGCATCACGGCGCGGCGCCCGTCCTGCGCGATCCGGGCCAGTTCACGCAGGTGCTTGGCCCCGCGCGCGGTGACGCAATCGGGGAACTCGGCCCAGTCGCCCTCGCGGCGGAGGTGACAATTCTTGACCTCGACGAACGCATCGGGGCGGCCCGGTTCGGACAGCAGGAAATCGATGCGGCTGTTCTCCTCCCCATAGCGTTGTTCCGGACGAAGGCCGCGATACCCGCGCAGGGCCTCGATCCGCCCCTCGGCCAGCGCATCGCCCACCAGCCGGTTCGGCAGGCCCGCGTCGATCCCGGCGAAATGGCCGCCGGGCAACTCCACCAGCCGCCACCCGAAACGCAGCGTCTTCCGGGGATCGTCGTTGGGCAGCAGCCAGATCCGAGCACCCGTATCCTTCAGGCCCAGCATCGCGCCGGGATTGGGACAATGGACGGTGACCTCTCGTCCGGTCTCCGGTCCGTCTTCCAGAATGCAATCGGCAAGGAAGCGTTTGTAGCGGCGGACCAGGCGCGCGGCGCGCAGGGGGGATGGAAACAGCATGTCGGGCGACCTATACCGATCCGCGACCCGATCCAACCCGCGCGCCGCACGGCGCGGCGACCACCCGATGAAGGAACTTGCGCCGATGCAGAACCCAACCGCCGCCATGCTGGTCATCGGGGACGAGATCCTGTCGGGCCGCACCCGTGACAGCAACATGAACCACCTCGCGACGGCGCTGACCGAACATGGCATCGCACTGCTGGAAGCGCGGATGATCCGCGACGATCGCGCCGCCATCGTGCACCATGTGCGCCAGCTTTCGGCGGCCCATGACCACCTGTTCACCTCCGGCGGTATCGGGCCGACCCATGACGACATCACCGCCGAGGCCGTGGCCGAAGCGATGGGGGCCGCCTGCGGCATCCGCGACGATGCGCGCGCCGTCCTGCAAGCCCATTACGACCGTTCGGGGATGGAGCTGAACGCGGCGCGCCTGCGCATGGCGCGCGTTCCCGATGGCGCCCGCCTGATCGACAACCCGGTCAGCGCCGCGCCGGGCTTCACGCTCGGCAATGTGCATGTCATGGCCGGGGTGCCACAGATCTTCGAGGCGATGCTGGCCGGCATCCTGCCGACGCTCTCGGGCGGCGCGCCGGTGCTGTCGCAATCCCTGCGCGTGACCCGGGGTGAAGGCGATATCGCCGCACCGCTCGGGCTGCTGGCAGAGGCCAATCCCGATGTCTCCATCGGCTCCTACCCGTTCCAGAAGGACGGTATCCACGGCACCAACCTTGTGGTGCGCAGCCAGGACGGCGCGGCGGTGAACCGGGTGATGGCCGAACTCGCGGCGCTGTTCGCGGATGCGCCATGACCCTTGCCGACCTGATACCGGTGCTGGCCGCCACGTGGCCCCCGGCTGCGACGCGTCAGATCGGGCCGTTCACGGTGCCCCGCCCCGACCCCGGCGGCAATCGCGTCAGCGCCGCGCGGCTGACCGATCCGAAGGCCCACGGCGCGTCCGACGCGGATCTCCTCGCCGCCATTGCCGCGATGGAGGATCAGGGCCGCTTGCCGCTGTTCCAGGTGCTGGACCATCAGGCCCCGCTGACCGCCATGCTCGACGCGCGCGGCTACATCGGCCGTGATCACACCGATGCCATGGTGATCGAGGCGACACGCCTTGCCGCCACCCCGCCGCCGGTGACCGCCTTCGACATCTGGCCGCCGCTGGCGATCCAGACCGAGATCTGGGAGGCCGCCGGGATCGACGCCGCGCGCCGTGCGATCATGCAGCGCGCCAACTGCCCCAGGACCTCGCTGTTCGGGCGGATCAACGATCGCCCCGCGGGCGTGGCCTATGTCGGCCTGCTGGGCGATATCGCGATGCTGCACGCCCTCGAAATCGCCCCCGCCGGCCGCCGTCAGGGGCTGGCCGCCCACATGATGCGCGCGGCCGCGCTTTGGGCCGCCCAGAACGGCGCGGCCTGGCTTTCCATCCTTGTCACCCGGCGAAACGCGGGCGCGCAGGGGCTTTATGCTTCCTTGGGGATGCGTCCTGTGGGAACCTATGTCTACCGACAGAAAGAAGGCGGAAAAGCCTTGTGACAGCAGTTCGACAGCAGGGAATAGGCGGCGCGGCGATGCTCGGCACGGCGCTGGTCTGGCTCGCCCCCGGTGCGCAGGCGCTGGAGCTGGACTTTCCCGGCACGGCCGAACGTGTCCGCACCGCCCAGGTTGACGCGGGCCAGTTGCGTGTCGCGCGCGGTCCGTGGCGCGACGGCGCGGTGCCGGTCGATGTGGCTTCCGGCGTGGTGCAGGACATCACGTGGCAGGTCACGGGCGACGGGTTGACCAGCCTGACGCTGCTCGATGCCCTGCGCGCACAGATCACCGCCCAGGGGTTCGAGGTGGCGTTCACCTGTTTCGCCGAAGCCTGCGGCGGCTTCGACTTCCGCCATGCCATGCCCCTTGGCCAGGCCCCGGAAATGTATGTCGACCTTGGCGATTTCCACTATCTCAGCGCCCGTATGGACGGAACGGATGGCAGGCAGGACCTTGCCCTGACGGTCAGCTTCGGGGGCGCCACCGGCTTCGTGCACCTGTCTTTGGTGCAGCCTCTGGCCGAGGCCGCGCCGCCCGTCGTGCAATCCACCCGCACCCCGGATGCGGAGGGGCCGGATGCAGCGGAGGACGCCGCGCCCGAGGCCCAGCCCGCGCAGCAGCGCACCCTGATCGACCTGCTGGTCGAACGCGGCTCGGCCCCGCTCGGCGACCTGCAATTCCAGACCGGCGCGTCAGAGCTTGGCGGGGACAGCTATGCCTCCCTCACCGCACTGGCGGCCTATCTCGCGCAGGAGCCGGAGCGGCGCGTGGTCCTTGTCGGCCATACCGACGCCACCGGTTCGCTTGCGGGCAATATCGCGCTGTCCGAAGCGCGGGCCAACGCGGTGCGCCAGTTCCTGATCGGGCAACTGGGTGTGCGCGCGGTGCAGGTCGAAGCGGAAGGCATCGGCTTTCTGGCCCCCCGGGCACCCAACACCACGCCCGAAGGCCGCGAGGCCAATCGCCGGGTGGAGGTCGTGCTGATTAACCCGGCCTGACCGGCCCGGCCTGACCGGCCTCCCCCCGGCCTCCCCCCGGCCTCCCCCCGGCCCCCCCCCGGCTTCCCCCCCGCCTCCC
>CAZTUG010000110.1:0-9092 GCA_964615955.1 uncultured Roseicyclus sp. | reverse complement strand
ATCGAAGGATTGAATGCCGGGGCCGACGACTACCTCGTGAAGCCGTTCGACCTGTCGGAACTCTCGGCGCGCATCGGCTCGGTCGCCCGGCGCTACACCGGCAATCCGAACCCGATCATTAGCCACGGCGCGCTGGAGATCGACCTTGCCGCGCGCAGCATTCGCCGTGACGGCAGACCGATCGCGCTGACAGCACGCGAATGGGCGCTGTTCGAGGCGCTGCTGTCCCGCCCCGGGCAGCTTTTGTCGAAGGCGCAGCTGGAAGAGAAACTCTACGCCTTCGACGCCGAGGTGGAGAGCAACACGATCGAGGTCCACGTCAGCCGCCTGCGCAAGAAGCTCGGGCCGCAGGTCATCGAGACCGAGCGCGGCATGGGCTACCGCCTGGGCAAGCCATGAGAGGACCCGCGAGCCTGCAGGCCCGGCTTGGCGTGTTCCTTGGGATTCTGTTGACCGTGCTGTGGATCGCTGCCGCCTCCGTGACGGCCTTGATCCTGCGGGGGGAGATGGACGAGGTCTTTGACGCCGCACTGCAGGAAACCGCGCAGCGCCTGTTGCCGCTGGCCGTCGTGGATATCGTCGGGCGCGAGGAGGATGAAGATGATTGGGTCACGCAGCGGCTTGGCGCCATCCGCGCGCATGACGAGCTCTTCACCTACATTGTGCGTGACGCCGGTGGTCGCATCCTGCTTCAGTCGCACGCCGCCGACCTCGCGGCTTTTCCGGCCTATGACGGCCGGGGTTTCCGCCAGACCGCAACCCACCGCCTTTACAACGAAGCCGCGCTGCAAGGGACGGTCCGGATCACGGTCGCCGAACCCCTGGCGCATCGCGCCGCCGTTGCGCGCGAGATACAGATGGGTCTGGGGCTGCCCCTGCTGATCGTGGTGCCCCTGGCGCTCTTGTCCATCGTTTTCGCCGTCAAGGCGAGCCTCGCCCCCCTTCGACGCTTCGGCGAACGGTTGGATGCGCGCAATGCCCGCGACCTGTCATCCGTTCCGGACGATAACATCCCCTCCGAAATCGCGCCTGTCGCGGCCACCCTGAACAGGCTGCTCGTGCGGCTCAAGGGCAGTTTTGATGCCGAACGCAGCTTTGCCGCGAACGCCGCGCATGAGCTTCGCACGCCCTTGGCCGGCGCCATCGCGCAGGCGCAGCGCCTGCAGTCGGAAACCGGCGACCCGGCCGCCCGCGCGCGCGCGGCTGATATCGAGGCGACACTCAAGCGACTGACCCGGCTGTCCGAACGCCTGATGCAACTCGCGCGGGCCGAAGGCGGACAGCTTCGCCTGGATCGATGCTCCGATCTCAGGATCGTTGCGCGCCTGGTGGTCGACGATGTCGCCCGAACTGGATCGCCTGGCCGCATCGCGTTGACGCTGCCGCAGGCGCCGGTGATGTCGGACCTCGATCCCGACACCTTCGGGATCCTGTGTCGAAACCTCGTGGAAAACGCCCTGCGACATGGCACGGACGCCGCCCCGGTCGACGTGACCTTGACGCAAGATGGCCAGTTGATCGTCGCAAATGACGGGCCCGTCCTGCCATCCGAAACCCTGGCCCGTCTCACAGCCCGGTTCGAGCGCGCGGGCGCAAGTGCAGACGGCAGCGGGCTGGGCCTTGCAATCGTCGCCGCCATCGCGGATCGCATCGGAAGTCCACTTGTGCTGGAATCGCCGCGCCCCGGCGCCTTGTCCGGTTTCGAGGCCCGGATGAAGCTTCCAATCTCCGCATCCGTGCTGTGACTCCAGCCTGCTTCGAAGGCGGGATCCCGCGTCCTCCTCGGGATGAAGCGCCCGACGCAACCTCGGAGTCCTGTGTAAAGACCAGCACCAGATCCGCAGCCATCATCTGAAACATGAGGCCGATGATCAGCAGCACAATGCGGTTCGGCCTTTTCAGCCATGATCGTCTCACGCCACTGCACTGCGGAGGCGAGCGAGAACGCCTCACCATCGCTCAAGCCGTCCTGAAGCCTGCGGATGTCGCCCAGCGCGATGTCGCGGCGCTTACGGGCTTCTGGGAGGTGTCGTGTCCCAAGGCCCTTCTTGATCTCTTTCCCGAGCGGTCTCCCGTCCCACGGGTTCGGAACGCCCACGAGTTCGAGGGGGGTCACCATGCGGAACACCCAGCTCTTACCGGGACCGCGAGGCTGAACGAGGTAGCGCATGTCGTCTTTCTCGGCCTTTCTGTGGTCCAAGCTGGACAACAAGCCGTTGGACATCGCCGGAAAAACCTCGCAATAACAACACGTTATGTGTGGTGGCGGAGACGAAGGGATTCGAACCCTCGAGACGGTTTCCCGCCTACTCCCTTAGCAGGGGAGCGCCTTCGACCACTCGGCCACGTCTCCGTCGACCCGTTTAGGGATCAAGGACCGGGTCGGCAAGTGGAAACCTCAAGCGCGCGGCGGGGCTGTGCCTCAGCGACGGGACTGCCGGAACAGCGCCGTTGTGTACAAGGCCAGCGCGCCCCAGATCATCGGGAACGCGATCATGCGCGGCACCCCGAAGGGCTCTTCGAAGATGAAGACGGCCACGAGGAAGATCAGCGTCGGCGCGATGTATTGGAGGATGCCGATGGTGCTCAACCGCAGCAGCTTCGCGCCATTGGCGTAGAGGATCAACGGAACCGCCGTCACGGCGCCCGCGCAGACCAGCATCCAGGTGTCGAAGCGATCCCCGGCGAGGAACGCGCCCTCCCCTGTCCAGGCCAGCCACATCAGCCAGGCGAAGGCCGGACCGCTCAGGATCGCCACCTCCAGGAAGAAGCCCTGGTTCGGGCCGATGGGCAGGCGGCGCTTGCAGAAGGCGTAGCCGCTCCAACTCAGCATCAGAACCACCGCGACCCAGGGCAGGCGCCCCTGCGCGATGGTCAGCACCGCCACCGCCGCCGCCGCAAGGGCCACGGCGGCCCATTGCAGCCGGTCCAGACGCTCGCCCAGCAGGACGGCCCCCAGGAAGATGCTGAACAACGGATTGATGTAATAGCCCAGCGCGCCGTCCAGCGCGTGATCATTCGCGATGGCCCAGACATAGACGCCCCAGTTGATCGACACGAAGAACGCCGTCAGCGCGCCCATGCCCAACATGCGCGGCGACCGCAACGCTGCCCGCAGATCCGCCGTTCGTCCGGTGACCGCGATCAGGCCCGCGATCAGCGGCAGCGACCAGACCACCCGGTGCGCGACGATCTCGGCGGGCGGGACATGCGACAACGCCTTGAGGTAAAGCGGCAACCCGCCCCAAAGCAGATAGGCCGACACCGCGTAGGCGAAGCCTGCGGGGGTGTCGTCGGAGGATGATGTCGCCATGCGCGCCCTGCCCTGCCCCGCGCCGGATCGCGGGCGCGGCCACCCAACGCCACGGGCGCCGGAAAGGCAATTCAGGGAATGTGATGGGAACCATCACGACGCCGCACACCCAGCTCCGTGCCGCCGCGCGACGATGGCGTCACGGGTCCTGCGCGGACTTCCCGTCCTCCGGTGCCAGGCCCGGATCGACCGCCGGAACCGGGGCGGCAGTTTCGTCCTCGCCGGACAGCACGAACCGCGTCCAGACCAGCAGCGGGATCGCCACGATGCCACCGATCGGCCCCCAGAGCCACAACCAGAAGATCAGCGACAGGAACACCATCAACGGATTGACCCGCATCTGCCGCCCCACGAACGTGGGCGTGACGAATTGCGCCTCGATGAGGTTGAGCGAAAGGAACACCGCCATCGGCACCAAAACCATCACCCCGTCGAACACGAAGAACCCCACCAGCAGCACGGCAACCGCCACCAGCGCCGGGCCCAGGTAAAGCAGGTAGTTCATCAGGAACGTGGCCAGCGCCCAGAGGACCGGATAGGGCATGCCCAGAACGGTCATGGCGATCAGGACGGCTATGCCGAACCCCGCATTGACCGTCGAGATGGCAAGGAAATAGCGCGACACCCGCGCCTCGGCCCGGCGCAGAAGGCTCTCGCTCAGGGCCGGTGCAAAGCGGGACAGGCGGGCATAGATGTCATGGCGGGTGGCCAGGAAGAAATAGAGCGTGCCCGCAAAGATCAGCAATCCGCTCAGCAGGGCCGGGCCATAGGACAGCACGTTGAGGAAATTGGGGATCTGGACATCGGCGGCCTCGCCATCCATCGCGTTCGCAACCGCGGCACCTTCGGTCAGGGCCTCCTCGACCGTTTCCTGAAACGCGCGCACGCCCGCGACCGCATCGCGGATCGCTTCAAGGACACTGCGCATCTCCAGCCAGATCGTCGGCGCATTCCGCACCGCCTCGTTGACCGCAGGTCCAAGCGCGATCGCCACGACGCCCGCCAGACAAAGGAAGCTGACCAGCATCAGCAGGGCCGACACCGCGCTCGGAAGACCCAGTCGCTCCAGCGCATCGGCGAAGGGGGCAAGGATCACCCCCAGCACGATCGCGCTCAGCACCGGGGCGAACAGACCGGGCGCGGCGTCCAGCGTCGCGAAGATCAGGATGATGGCGATGACCGATGGGGCAAGCACCTGAAGGTCTGCGCGCAGGCTGGTGTTCTTCATGCGGTCGCAACGCGCGGATCGCGAAACGGTTCCGGCTCGGTGGAGATGGATGGCGGCAGGGGTGGCGCGTGCAAACCGCCCGACGGCGGAAATCCGGCCCCCTGGTCGAGAGGCGCATGGCGGCAATCATCCCCCGCACCGCGCCCGACCCGCATCAACCCGCCCGCACCGCGCCCGGCCCGCATCGCGCCCGACCCGCACCGCGCCCGGCCCGCATCAACCCGCCCGCAAGGCCGGGCCAGCCCCCGGCACTCCGGCGCGACCAACCACGCTGGCGCAGCCCTGCCGCCCCTCAGCCGCCGTGCAGGAAATGCAGGACATCGCCGTCCTTGACCTCGTATCCCTTGCCCTCGGCGCGCATCTTGCCGGCTTCCCTTGCGGGAGTCTCGCCGCCCAAGGCGACGTAATCGGCATAGGCGATGGTTTCTGCACGGATGAACTTGGCCTCGAAATCGCCGTGGATCACGCCTGCCGCCTGCGGCGCGAGGGTGCCGCGCCGGATCGTCCAGGCGCGCGCTTCCTTCGGGCCGACGGTGAAATAGGTCTGCAGGTTCAAAAGCTCGTATCCCGCCCGGATCAGCCGGTCCAACCCCGCCTCCTCCAGCCCCAGTTCCGCCAGGAACATCGCGGCGTCCTCCGCGCCCAGTTGCGCGATCTCTTCCTCGATCTTGGCCGAGATCACCACATGGGCCGCCCCCTGCGCGGCCGCCATCTGCGCCACGCGCTCGGACAGGGCGTTGCCGGTGCCGGCATTCTCCTCCTCCACGTTGCAGACATAGAGGATCGGCTTGGCGGTCAGCAGTTGCAGCAAGCGCCAGGTGCGGCGGTCCTCGTCATCGACCGCGACCGTCCGCGCCGGACGCCCGGCCTCCAGCGCGACCCGCGCGGCATGCATCAGGCGTTCCTGCTGCACCGCTTCCTTGTCGCCGCCACGCACCTTGCGCACGATGTTGACCAGCCGCTTCTCGATGCTTTCCAGATCGGCCAGCATCAGCTCCGTCTCGATCACGTCGGCATCCGCGACCGGGTCCACGCGGCCCTCCACATGGGTCACGTCGCCATCCTCGAAACAGCGCAGCACATGGGCGATGGCGTCGGTCTCGCGGATGTTTGCCAGGAACTGGTTGCCCAGGCCCTCGCCCTTGCTGGCACCCTTCACCAGCCCCGCGATATCCACGAAGGTCATCCGCGTCGGAATGGTCTGCTTGCTGCCCGCAATCTCCGCCAGCTTGTCCAGCCGCGCGTCCGGCACCGCCACGTCGCCGACATTCGGCTCGATGGTGCAGAACGGAAAGTTCGCGGCCTGCGCGGCGGCTGTCTTGGTCAGCGCGTTGAAAAGCGTCGACTTGCCGACATTCGGCAGGCCCACGATACCCATCTTGAACCCCATGGCACCCTCCGCTGCGGCGTTGAAATCGACGCCGCATGTAGGTCGCCCCGCACGGCCGCGTCAAGGGAGCCGCGCCGTGTCCCGCGTGCTCCGGTCGGGGGAGACGGGGTCCAGCACGGCGGCTTTCCCATTTCACCTCCTGTTCCAAGTGCTCTGTCCGGCATTTGTTGCACCAGCGCGCGCATTCACACCGCAATCGCGGCGCCTCACGACAGCGGCACCTCCTCATGCCGTGATTTGCCTGTGATCAATTCTTGTGCGCAGGATGGATCAGGGAACGGAGACTGATCATGAAACAGATAGACACAAACCGGCGTCGATTGATTGCGACACTCGCAGCATCAACCGCTGCGGCTCCGATCCTTTTTGGTGGCCAGGCAAATGCTCAATCCACATCGGGTGATACGTTCGTTTTCGAAGTAAACCGAACCGAATCCGAATGGCGCGCCCGATTGACGGATCAGGAATACACCATCCTGCGCGATCGCGGCACGGAACAGCGCAGGTCCAGCCCGCTCTGGACCGAGACCGGCGCGGGCCTTTACGCTTGCAGGGGATGTGACCTCACCCTGTTTGACGGCTATTGGAAGGTCGTTCTGGACATGGGCTGGGTTTTCTTCCGGCAAAGCGAACCCCTCTCGATCCTGACCTCCATCGACAGATTGCCCTACCAGGATCTGCTGGCGGGTGGGGAAACGACCATGGCACCTGAATTGAGCGCCGAAGACATTCGCGATCTCGATGCGCTAGCCGGCATTGAAGCAGTGTGCCGCCGCTGCGGGTCGCATCTGGGGCACCTGATCACGACCAGTGGAATGCTTCTGTATTGCGTGAATGGCACAGCCCTTGAATTCACGCCCGCCTAGAATGATCCGCTGAAATATTTTCCGAAAGGCGCCTGCGCGTCCGGAAACTGAAATCTGGGCCAATCCTTCTGCATCACCATTCGCAAGACTTTCGAATAAAACCTCCGGCCCAGCCGTGATTGGTTATGCGGAATCACTCAACACGGAGCTGAATTCCATGAATATCAAACTCTCTCTCGTCGCCCCGGCCCTTGTGCTGCTCCTGCCCGTCGGCGCCGCCATGGCCCAGGACGATCTTGCCGCATGCACCGGGATGCTCGAAACTGCCGTCGGCGTGGCCCTCCAGTCCGAAGGCCTCGACACCACCAATGCCTGCGACTTGACCGTCTCGCAACTGGCGCAGATCAAGAACCTGCTCGAACAGGACGGCATGCAAAGCCGCGACCGGATCCAGGTGATCCTGAGAGCAGCCGCCGACGAATAAGGCGACCACACCTGCCACCGGCGCGCGCCCTTCCACGGGCGCGCCCCGATCCGTTGGACGATCGCCCGAATTGTCCCCTTCCCTCCACACCACACCTGACGTATGGATGTCTGCGCGTGCAAGACATCACAAGGACCGATCCCATGGACCTCCCGTCGCGGGCCTGAGCGCCCTTTTCAGTTTCGGAGCCGCCGTTTCCAAACGCGTCTCCGCGCCCCGCGACCCCGATGATCGGGCTGTTTGCCCCTCCGGTGATTTCCATGTCTTCCCGAATTCTGGCCCCGGCCACCACCCGCGCGGAATTCCGCCCCCTTGTCCGCCTCTCCGTGCCGCTGATGATCGGCCTCACCGCCGCGCTGCTGATCGGCGTGGTGGACACCGTCATGATCTCGCCGCTTGGCACCGTGCCGCTGGCGGCGGCGGGCATCACCACGGCGGTGCTGATCATCCTGATCTCGGCGCTTTGGGGCCTGCTCACCGTCATCTCCGTGCAGATCTCGCAGGCCCATGGCGCAGGCGATCCGACCCGCGTCGCGATGGCGCTGCGTTCAGGCCTCGTGCTCTGCCTGATCGGAGGCGGCATCGGCACCGCGCTGATGATGGCGGTCTACCCGCTGCTCGGCCCCATCGGCCAACCGACCGAAGTGCTCGCCATCCTGCTGCCCTACTGGACCTGCATGGCGATCTGGATCTTGCCCTTCACGCTGTTCTTCGGGCTCAAGGCGCTGTTCGATGCGGTGGACTGGCCGTGGACCTCGGTCGCCGTCGCCTACGTCGGCGTCGTGGCGAACATTCCCGCCAACTACACCTTCATCCATGTCCTCGACCTCGGGCTGCTTGGCGCGGGCCTCGCCTCGGTGCTGTCGCAATGCCTGTCGCTGCTGGTCGCGTGGCAGGTGATCGCGCGCGCGCCAGGCCTCGCCGCCTACCGCCGCAAGGTCGCCGTCGCATGGTCCGACATCGGCGCGCAACTGCGCGAAAGCCTGCCGCTCTGCCTCGGCTATGCCGGCGAGGGCGGGGCCTATGCCATGGTCGGGCTGATGATCGGATGGATCGGGGCCGAAGCGCTGGCCGCCCACCAGATCGTCAACGCCCTTGCGGGGGTGGCCTACGTGATCCCGCTGGGCATGGCGGGGGCGGTGTCGATCCGCGTCGGGCAGGCGGTCGGGGCCGACCGGCGCACGCGGCTGCGCCCGATCCTCAAGGCCTCCTTCGCGATGGTGGTGATATGGCAGGCGCTGGCGGCCTCGGTCTTCGTCTTCGGCGGCCACGCGCTGGCCACGGCAATGTCCGACGATCCGCAGGTGATCGCCATCGCCACGACCCTGTTTCTCATCATGGCGCTGCTGCAGATCGCGGACGGGGTGCAGGCCACGTCGCTCGGCGCGCTCCGGGGCATGTCGGACATGGCGGTGCCCAGCTACATCACGCTGGCCGCCTACTGGCCGCTTGCCCTGCCGATGGGTTACCTCATGGGCTTCGAACTGGACATGGGCGCGACCGGCATCTGGCTTGGCTATACGTTGGGGATTGCGGTCGCCGCCACCCTGCTGCCGCGCCGCTTCTGGCGGCTGACCGCCCCGACCCGAGGCCAGGACCCAAGCCTGGCCTAGCCACGCCTCTCGCGCCGCACGAAGATCACGAACCAGGCAAGCGGCACGAACATCGGATGCGTCAACCTGCCCGAGAAGATCGGGGCAAGGATCCAGATTTGCGCGATCACGATGCCAAGGATGATCCGTCCGGACAGGACGATCGACAGCGGCGGGATCAGGATGGCAAGCAGGTAATTCACCACGCTCGGACGGGCGCGTGGGCGGGCGGGCGGGCGGGCGGGCGGGCGCATGGGCGGGCGCATGGGCGGGCGCGCG
>CAZTUG010000109.1:0-9343 GCA_964615955.1 uncultured Roseicyclus sp. | reverse complement strand
CGAAGGTCTTGATGTTGATCAACACCTTCTCTCCCATCTCGATCCGCCCCTCCCGCGTGGCGCTGCCCATATGCGGCAGAAGCACCACGTTGGGCAGCTCCCGCAGGCGCGGGTTGACCTCGCGCCCCTTCTCGAACACGTCCAGTCCCGCGCCCGCGATCTCGCCGCCGCGCAGCATCCGCGTCAGCGCGTTCTCGTCGATCACTTCCCCGCGCGAGGTGTTCACGATCACCGCCTCGCGCTTCATCAGCTTCAGGCGCCGCGCGTTCATCAGGTGGAACGTCGACGGCGTATGCGGGCAGTTGACCGAAATCACGTCCATCCGCGCAATCATCTGGTCAAGGCTTTCCCACCACGTCGCCTCCAGCGCCTGTTCCACATCCGCGTGCAACCGGCGCCGGTTGTTGTAATGCACCTGCATCCCGAACGCGCTCGCCCGTCGCGCCACTGCCTGCCCGATCCGGCCCATGCCCAGAATGCCCAGCCGCTTGCCCGCCACGCGCCCGCCCATGAAGGCCGTCGGCGCCCAACCGGCCCAATTGCCCGCCTGCATCACCGCCATGCCCTCGGGCACGCGGCGCAGCACGCTCAGCATCAGGGCCATCACCATGTCGGCGGTGTCATCGGTCATCACGCCGGGCGTGTTGCTCACCAGAACGCCCCGTTGCCGCGCCGTGGCGACATCCACATGATCCACCCCCGCGCCGTAATTGGCGATCAGCTTCAGCCGGTCGCCCGCCTGCCCCAGCATGCCGCCGTCGATCCGGTCGGCGATGCAGGGCACCAGCACGTCGGCGCGGCGCATCGCCTCCACCAACTCCTCGCGGGTCATCGGGCGATCATCCTCGCGCAAGGCGACGTCGAACAACTCGCTCATCCGTGTCTCGACCGCTTCGGGCAACCGTCGCGTAACGACAACACTCAACCGCTGATGTGGCATGTCCTTGCTCCGCCTTGTGGATTTCCGCTCTTGCGCATGACACTCTCCCATCGCTGACCCCGGCGCAAGATCGGGGGCGCGTTCGAGGACATGACAGGGCGCCGCGCCGAACGGCCAGGCCCCCGGATCGAGGCAGGAACTTCATGCGGATCGCTCAGATCGGCCTTTTCGCTTTGGTGCTGACCCCGCTCCAGGGCGTGGCGTGGCCCGCCACGGCCCAGACCACCGACGCCATACCCGCCGCCACAGCCGCAGCCGCAGCCACAGCCGCCACCGCCGCCGCTGTCGTCGCCGCCCAGGCGCCGGCTGACCCTGCTGTCGAGAACCAACCCCACCTCGGCCCGGAAACGGGCTTCCCGTTGCCCCGCTACGTATCCCTCCGCGCCGGCGAGGCGAATGCACGGCGCGGCCCGTCGCGCAGCCACCGCATCGACTGGGTCTTCGCCCGGCGCAACATGCCGTTGATGGTGGTCGCCGAATACGGCCACTGGCGCCGCGTCGTGGATCAGGACGGCGCGGGGGGCTGGATGCACTATTCGCTCCTCTCGGGCGAGCGCACCGCCATTGTGGAAGTTCCGATGCTGCCGATCTACGCGCGGCCCGATGTCACATCCACCCTGCGCGCCACGGCCGAGATGGGCGTCACCGGCGCACTTTCGCAATGTCGACCCGGTTGGTGCCTGATGGAGGTCGGCGGCTATCGTGGCTGGGTCGATGCAAACGCGATCTGGGGCGTCGATCCCGGCGAGACCTTCGACTGACGCCATTTCCGGAATTGATATACCATTGATATACCAAAGGGTGCCGAAAAGCGCCTTCGGGGCGGAAGTCACCCCGCCGCCACGCCTACCATATGGTGTGCCGGGCCAAGGGCATCTGCCCTCACGCCACCCGGTCCAGCCCACGCCCTTTCAGCAGCGCCTCAACCCCCGGCATCCGGCCCCGGAACGCGGTGTAAAGCGCCTCCGGCTCGCGGCTTCCACCCGCCGAAAGGATGTTTGTTTCCAATGCTTTGGCTCGCTCTGGATCGAAGGCGCCACCGGCTTCGCGGAACGCATCGAACGCATCCGCGTCCATCACCTCCGACCACATGTAGCTGTAATACCCGCTGGAATATCCGTCGCCCGCAAAGACATGGGCGAATTGCGGCGTCGCGTGCCGCATCCCGATGGCGCGCGGCATACCCAAAGCGGCCAGTGTTTTCTCTTGCGATTCCATGGGGTTGGATGGTGCCGCCCCGTCGTGGAAATCCAGATCCACCAGGGCACTTGCGACATATTCCACCGTCGAGAAGCCCATGTCGTAGGTCTGGGCCGCCAGAAGCCGCTCCAGAAGCGCCTTTGGCATCGCTTCGCCCGTATCGATGTGACGGGCGAATTTCTCAAGGACTTCAGGCACTTCCAGCCAATGTTCGTATAGCTGCGAGGGCAATTCCACGAAGTCCCGCGCCACCGATGTGCCGGAGATCGAGCCGTAAGTGACATCGCTCAGCATCTGGTGCAGCGCATGCCCGAACTCGTGAAACAACGTCCGCGCGTCGTCATAGGACAGCAGCGCGGGCGAGCCTTTCGCGAAGTTGCACACGTTCACGACGATCGGCCGCGTGTCGCCGCCCAGCTTCTTCTGGGACCGCATCGCCGAACACCACGCGCCCGACCGCTTCGATCCGCGCGCAAAGTAATCTCCAATGAAAACAGCGATATGCTTGCCGTTCCGCGTGACGTCCCACGCCCGCGCGTCGGCATGGTAAAGGGCCACGTCCAGCGGCTTGAACTCCAGTCCGAACAGCCGGTTGGCGCAATCGAAGGACGCCGCGATCATCGCATCCAGCGACAGGTAAGGCTTCAACGCCGCTTCATCGAGATCGTGCTCGGCCTTGCGCCGTTTCTCCGAGTAGTAGCGCCAGTCCCACGGCTCCAACGGCCCGTTGACGCCATCCTCGGCCATCATCGCGACCAGCTTTTCGCCATCCACAAGGGCCTGCGCCTTCGCCGGTTCCCAGACAGCCATCAGCAGATCGCGCACCTTTTCGGCGGATCCGGCCATCTCCGTTTCCAGTTTGAAGGCCGCAAAATCCTTGTATCCCAGAAGCTTGGCCCGTTCCTCGCGCAGCGCCAGCGTCTCGGCGGCGATGCCCAGATTGTCCGTCTCGCCGCCATTCGCGCCCCGTGCAGCCCAGGCTCGATAGGCCTTTTCCCGCAAGTCGCGACGCGGCGAGAATTGCAGGAACGGCACGATCAGCGAGCGCGACAGCGTCACCACCGGGCCCTTCGCGCCTTTTTCTTCCCCCGCCGCGCGGGCGGCTTCGACGACGAAGCCCGGCAAGCCGTCCAGGTCCGCCTCCGCCAATTCCATGAACCAGCTCCGCTCATCCGCCAGCAAGTTCTGGGTGAATTGCGTCCCCAACACGGCCAGCCGCGATTTCACGTCGGTCAACCGCTCCCGCGCCGATCCGTCCAGCGCCGCCCCCGACCGCACGAAGGACCGATGCGTCAGGTAAAGGACACGCGCCTGTTCCGCCGACAGCCCCAGCGCATCACTGCGCTGCCAAAGCGCATCGATCCGCGCGAAGAGCTTGGAATTGTTTGTGATTTCCGAGGAATAGGCCGACAGTTTGGGCGCAAACTCACGCTGCAATGCCTCGCGCGCGGGCGTCGCGTCGGCACCCGCGAGGTTGTAGAACACCCCCGCGACCCGGTCCAGCAGCCCGTCGGCCAGTTCCAGTGCCTCGATCGTGTTGGCAAAGCTCGGTGCGTCCGGATTGTCCGCGATCGCCGCAACCGCCGCCCGCCCCTCGGCCAGTGCCGCCTCCATCGCCGGTCCGAAATCCTCGTCCCGGATCCGCGCGAAAGGCGGCAATTCGAACGGTGTATCCCAAATTTCGATCAGCGGATTGGTCATGGCACGGTCTCCTTTTGCCAAAAGATAGTCCCTATCCGCCCCGTCGGCACCCCCTATCGGCGCTGTCCCTGCCGCAAATGCCGCTCCAATCGGCGCAGCAGCAGCGACAAGGTGACCGTCATCGTCAGGTAAATGAGGGCAACCACGTTGTAGGTCTCGAAATAGCGGAAGTTCGATGCAGCGATCACCTTGCCCAGTTGCGTCACATCCAGAACCCCCAGCACCGAGACAAGCGACGAATCCTTCACCATTGCCACGAAGTCATTGCCCAATGGCGGCAGGATCGTGCGGATCGCCTGCGGAAAGACCACGTGGCGAAAGCGGTTCCAACGGCTGAGGCCCAGTGCGTCCGCGGCCTCGATCTGGCCCGGATCGACCGATTGCAGACCGGCGCGAAACACCTCGGCGATGAACGCGGAATACCCGATGGCCAGGGCGATAACTGCCCGATACAAAAGGGGAAAATCGCGGGTTCGGATCACATCAAGCCCTACCCAGGTGGCCAGCCAATTATAGCCTGCGACCAGCCCGGGCGCGAAAACGAAAGCGATGTAAAGCAGCAGGACGATCATCGGCAGGCCCCGCACGACCTCGATCCACAGACGCGCCCCCTGCCGCAGGACAAGACTGCGCGACAGGCTCATCAATGCAAGGCCAAGCCCCATCGTCGCCGCCATGGCGAATCCCACGAGCGTCACGACGATGGTGATCACCACGCCGCGCCCCAGCGTGCCCAGGATCTGCCGATAGAGATCATCGGTCCACACCTGCCACAGCGCGTAAAGACCGAAGACGCCAAGCGCCACCAGCCACCAGGGGAAGTCCTTGTCCTGTGGGGAAGGGGCGCCCATCGTGATCACGCGCGCCGGGGCGGCCCGGCGCGCTGCCTTGTCCTACTGGCCGAGGTTGTAATCAACGAACCAGCGCTGATCCAGCTCCGCCAGTGTCCCGTCCGCGCGCATGTCCGCAATCCCGGCATCGAAGGCCGCCACCAACGGGCTGTCATTGGGGAAGATGAAGCCGAATTCTTCCGTTCCCAGCGGCTCTCCGATCAGGGCCAGCCGATCCGGGTTGGCGCTGACATAGCCTTGCCCTCCGGCCTCGTCGGCGAGCACCATGTCCACATCGCCCACCAGCAAGGCCTGAATCGCCGCCGGGATCGTTTCAAACAGCACCAGCCGCGGGTTGGCCTCGTCCCCGTCGAGCACGTCATAGACGCCCACATAGAACGGCGTGGTGCCCGCCTGCGTGCCGATCAGAAGCTCGGACTCGGCGGCGAAACTGGCGGCATCGGTGAAGCGGTTCTCGTCCGTGGCGACCAGCATCCGCATCTGACTGACCATATAAGGCACTGAAAAGTCGACGAGTTCCGCGCGGTCCTCGCGGATAGTTATGCCCGTCATTCCCATGTCGAACTGGCCATCGGCGACAGCCGGGATCATGGCCTCCCAACTGATGTTCTGGATCACCGGGGTGAAGTTCAGCCGCTCCGCAAGGATCTCCAGCGCGTCATACTCCCAGCCGATCGCAAGGCCGGTCACAGGATCGACGAATTGCAACGGCGGGTAGGCGTTCTCGGTGACGACGACAACTTCGGCCCCGCCGAGGTCGGGCAGATGCGCATCGGCTGCGGCGGCAACCGGCACGATGGTGGCCAAGGCGACGGTGATCAGATATTTCATGGTTCAGATTCCCCTGTTGATTTTCGCCAAGTATGGCGCAGGCCTCGCCCGCGTCCAGCCCTTGCCCTCATAGCCCGCCGCAAACCGCACATTCGGCGCGCCGCTGCACGGCAATCAGGCGGCTTTCCCCGTGCAGCCCGTCAAAGATCAACATCCGCCCGCGCAACCCCTGCCCCGCGCCCGTGATCTCCTTCACCGCCTCCAGCGCCATGATCGAGCCGACGACGCCGGGCAAGGCACCGATCACGCCCGTTTCGGCGCACGTCGCCGACAGGCCCGGCGCGGGCGCCTCGGGGAACAGGCACGCCATGCAGGGCGCTCCGCCTGCCGGGTCGTAAAGCGTCACCTGTCCCTCCCAGGCCGAGATCGCACCTGCCAACACGGGCCGACCCGCCGCCACAGCGGCCCGGTTCACCATCGCGCGCACCGCGAAACTGTCGGTGCCATCGAGCACAAGATCGTATTCCGCGATTAAGCCCGTCGCGATGTCCTCCGTCAGTGCGCGGTTGTAAGGACGCAGATCGACATGGGGGTTGAGTGCGCGCACCGCCGCCTCCGCCGAAAACACCTTGGGCATGTCGATCCGCGCATCGGTGTGGATCACCTGCCGTTGCAGGTTCGACAGGCTGACCGTATCGGCATCGATCACCCCGATCCGCCCGACACCCGCCGCCGCAAGGTAAAGCAGCGCGGGCGATCCCAGCCCCCCGGCCCCCACCACCAGAACGCCGGCCCGCTTCAGGGCCAGTTGCCCGCCGCCACCGATGTCCGGCAGGGTGATGTGGCGGGCATAGCGCTCAAGCTCGGCATCCGAGAATGGCCCCGCATCGGGCGTCGTCACCCGCTCCGCCTCAAGCGCCTGCGCCTGCCCGCGCAGTCGTTGCAGCACCGCCCGATAGGCCAGCACCAATACCAGCGCCCCCCCCAGCAGAAGCCACAGCGCCGGCGAGGCGCCCGTCGCCTCGCGCAGCGGATGGCCCGCAGGCAAGGCCACCTGCACAGCCAGAACCACGACATAGAGCAATCCCAATGCATAAAGCCGCGCCTGCACCGGCGCCTTCAGTGCAACACCGATACCCCAAAGCACCCCGGCAAGGATCAGGACGAACAGCATCAGCCGATCCCGGTGGAGCCGAAGCCCCCGGCGCCGCGGGCCGTGCTATCCAACGTTTCTACCTGCTCGAACCGAACCTGCAGCACCGGCGCCACGACGGCCTGCGCGATCCGCGCACCATGCTCCACCCGGAACGGCTCCGCCCCGAGGTTGACCAGGATCACACCCAGCGGCCCGCGATAATCCGCGTCGATCGTCCCCGGCGCATTGGCCAGCGTCACTCCGTGCTTCAATGCCAGGCCCGAGCGGGGCCGGATCTGCAACTCGACCCCCTTTGGCAGGGCGAGGCGCAATCCGGTCGGCACCAATCCGCGTGCGCCCGGCTCCAGCACCAGACCGCCCCGCTCGGCCGGCGCGAAATTCGCGCGCAGGTCGGCACCGGCCGCTCCCGCCGTGGCATAATCGGGCAGGGCGATGTCCCCATCGGCCCAGTCTTCCTTCAGCACCTCGATCCTCACCTGACCTTGCCCCTTCATCTTGGGAGAAAACGCAAATTCCCGGTCTCAGCCCGCACTCAACGCCGCCGCGATGCGCCCGGCCAGCCGCGCGGCGACCTCGGCCTTGGGCAGTAGCGGCCATTCCTCGGCCCGGTCCTCGGAAATCAGCGTGATCCGGTTCGCGGTCCCGCCCATGATCCCCGTCGCGGGCGAGACATCGTTCGCCACGATCCAGTCGCAGCCCTTGCGTGCGCGCTTGGCTGTCGCATGGGCCACCACGTCATCCGTCTCCGCCGCGAAGCCGACGACAAGGGCCGGTCGCCCCTCGCCCATCTGAGCCACGGTGGCGAGGATGTCCGGATTCTCGGCGAAATCGAGCACCGGCGCGCGACCGGTGCCGTCCTTCTTCATCTTCGAGCCTCTGGCATTCTCCACTCGCCAATCGGCCACCGCCGCAGCGAAGACCGCCACATCGGCGGGCAGGGCCGCCGCGACCGCCTCGGACATCTGCTGCGCCGTTTCGACCGCGATCACGTTCACCCCGCCGGGGAACGGCACGCTGGCAGGTCCCGTCACGAAGGTTACCCGTGCGCCCAGGTCGCGCAGCGCGGCGGCCAGCGCCGTGCCCTGCGCGCCCGACGACCGGTTGGCGATATAGCGCACCGGATCGATCGGCTCGTGTGTCGGGCCCGAGGTCACGATCACATGCCGCCCTTTCAGCGGTCCGTCCCCAAGCGCCGCCCAGGCCGCAGCGACGATGGCGGGCACCTCCGCCATGCGGCCCGGCCCGAATTCGCCACACGCCATCGCGCCCTCGTCCGGGCCAACGACCAGAACGCCGTCGCCGCGCAGCGTGGCCAGGTTGCGTTGGGTGGCGGGATGCTCCCACATCCGCACATTCATGGCCGGGGCGATCAGCACCCGCTTGTCGGTCGCGATCAGTACGGTCGAAGCCAGATCGTTCGCCTGGCCATTGGCCATTTTCGCCATCAGATCCGCCGTCGCGGGCGCGACCAACACCAGATCGGCGCTTCGGCTCAACTCGATATGGCCCATCTCGGCTTCGTCGGTCAGGTCGAACAGGTCGCGATACACTTTTTGCGCCGCCAGTGCCGAAGCGCTGAGCGGCGTCACGAATTCCTCCGCCGCGCGTGTCAGGACCGGCACGACCTCCGCCCCCTGGTCCCGAAATCGCCGGATCAGATCCAGCGATTTGTAGGCCGCGATGCCGCCACCGATGATCAGAAGTATCCGCTTGTCTCTCAGCATGTCCCGCCCTCCTGCTCGCCCTGTCAGGGTAGGCGGCGCTTCCCGACCCTACAATCGGATTCGAGTGGCAAAATCGTGTTGCCCTCCGGGCAGGTGTCCTGCTGCTCAGGCCTCGGCCGCACCCGCGATGGCCGCCACGTGCCGTGCAAGCGAACGTCGGCGCGTCAACCGCCATCAGGTTAAATCGAGAGACGGGCCAGCACCGACAAATGCCCTTGACCGACTGGACGACCTCATGGCCAGAAGGCTCAGCGCGTCGCAATTGTCATGGTCAAGACTGCGTCCAGGGGGTTGGCCGCCCCGGAAAAGGGCGCAACCATCAGGGCAAGTACGAACAATCCAGCCAGCAGGGCAAGCGGCGCATGGAGGACTATGCGGCGAAGAATGACCGCACCTCCTTCGACTGGGCTTCCAGCGTCTTGCGCATTTTGGCGAAGGCGGCGGCTTCCAACTGTCGCACGCGCTCCTTTGACAGGCCAAGCTCCGTCCCGAGGCTTTCCAACGTTCGCGGATCGTCACGCAGCTTCCGCTCGCGCACAATGAACCGCTCGCGGTCATTCAATGCCTTCATCGATATGATAAGCCATTCGCGCAATTGCGCCCGGTCGTGGTCGGCTTCCACCAGGTCAGCGGCCTGATCGCTGTCATCCTCCAGCACGTCGATCCATTCGCGCCCCTCGTCCTCGGCGGATTGCGTGGCGTTCAGGGAATAATCCGACCCCGCAAGACGCCCCTCCATCATCTCCACGTCATGCAGCGGCACGCCGACCTCAGTGGCGATCATCTGGCGCAATTGGTGCTTGTCGAGGGACTGCCCCTCGGCCATCGCCTCGCGCTCCAACCGGGCCTGCACCCGACGCATGTTGAAGAACAGCGATTTCTGGGACGAGGTGGACCCTGTGCGCACCATTGACCAGTTGCGCATCACGTGGTCCTGGATCGACGCCTTGATCCACCAAACCGCGTAGGTCGAAAAGCGCACGCCGCGATCCGGATCGAA
>CAZTUG010000108.1:0-9476 GCA_964615955.1 uncultured Roseicyclus sp. | reverse complement strand
CCCGCGTGAGGGCCTCGTCTCGGGTTCGCGATGTGCAAGTGGCGGAGGGGATGGGTCTCAAACCCAACCTTCTCCACTTAAATCGTTGAAAAAATGTGAAATTTTCTCGCTTTGCATCTTAGTTATCCCTACTCGGCGCGCAGTTCCTGCCTCAGCCCGACACCGGCTTTTTTTAGGACTGGATCAAGGTCTGGGCCTGAAGGTCTGTCTCAGCTTACAGTATTTCGGAATCGTCCGATATCACCGGCAGGGGCGAGCGGCATCCATCCCGTCAGAGGTTTCACCCGGCTGGCGGGAACCGAAAATCAGACGCCGCAGGTACCTGCTTCTGCGCGAAGCCGTAGTGCGGATAGTGCTAGAATTGACGCCTTCACACATATCTACCCGCCGCGCTGCCCGCGATCCGGTCAGAGGCCGGCCGGCAACAGCGATTGCATGGGGATTCTAGGATCAGATCGAGATTGGTGTCGGATTCGCATCACTCTTGCCCCACAGAAGCTCGGACATGCCGCGAACGTCATCCGTCGTCAGCATATCGACCAAACCTTCACCGCACCATGCGCGGATTCTCTCTATTCGGCGAAACTCTTCGGCATCCGGGGCAGATGGGTCACGGGGCAACGGAAATGCGCAGGAAACAGCGGCGCCGGCAGTATGTGCAGCGACCGCCATCGCTTCATCAAACCATTCATCTTTCACGGAAATTCCTTGGAGATCGGCCATTTTGATGATTGCACCAACGGCTGGCGTGCGCAGCTGGACCAATCCCATCGTCGCGATATCCGGCAACCTCCTGCGACAAGCGGCCAATTGCACGTGATCGAAGGAACACAGGACGACCGGGGGGGCGGCCGCCGCAATGACCACGCGCTCCAGCTCCCGAAGAACGGCCTCGTCCCGGCCATAGGTCTTCAATTCGACCCGCAGGATCAGACCGATCTCGGTCGCGACCGAGATCGCGTCCTCCAGTGTCGGTACGCGTTCGCCCGCCCATTGGGGGCCGAACCAGGCGCCGCAGTCGACGTGACTGATCTCTGCCAGCGACTTGCTCTCGACCAAACCGGCTCCGGAAGTCGTGCGATCGATCCGCGCGTCGTGCATGAGCACCAGCCGATTGTCCAAGGTCAGTCTCACGTCGATCTCGGCAGCGCCGGCGCCCAGTTCGCGACATTGCCGAAGCGCGCCAAGCGTGTTTTCAGGCGCCGTGCGAAGACCACCGCGATGGGCACACGCCATGGGACGCGTGCCAAGTTGAATGCGCAGATCGATCATGTCGGGCCATGCTCCTTGAAATGGGTCGGATCCAGTCGATCGCGAAGCCGGTCTCCGACCACAGCGACGGACAGGGCCGTCAAGAAAATCAAGGCCCCCGGAAAGGCCGGCAGCCACCAGTTGGTCATCAGGTAATCACGTCCCTGACCGAGCAGGCTTCCCAGACTGGCCAAGGGCGGCTGAATGCCGAGGCCCACGAAGCTCAGCCCGCTCTCAAGCAAGATCGTCTCCGGAAAATTGAGTGTCAGGTTCACGATGAGGGTCGACGAAATGTTGGGCAGGATATGCAGCGCGTAGATGCGCCAGCGCGACGCTCCGAGATGGCGCAGCGCCTCGACGTAGGGTGCCTCGCGGGCGGACAAGGCGAGCCCCCGCGCCAGGCGCGCATATCTTTCCCACCCCTGAAACCCGACGACGACGAGAAACAACGTGATTGAATTGCCAAAGATTGCCAAGGCGCCAAGCGCAAGGATCAGGAACGGTAAGGCTGCTTGTGCATCGATCAACGAGACGATGGTATCGTCGAAACGTCCTCCCGCTTGTGCTGCGAGCAGTCCCAGCGCCGTGCCTACGATCGCGCCGATCAAGGTGCCGACCAACGCGATGAGCAGCGTCAGGCGCAGGCCGTCAAGCAATCGAGAGAGCATGTCGCGGCCAAGATGATCGGTCCCCATCAGGTGATCGCCCGTCCCGGGCGGCGCTAGACGCGCTCTAAGGTTGATCGCGTCCGATGCGTAGGGTGCGATCCCGTCCGCAAAGAGGGCGAGCACCACCACAAGGCCCAGCCATGCCACAGCGACAATAAACGTGGCGTCCCGAATCATCTGGCCGCCCCTCCGGCGCGCGCGGCACCGATCCGCGGATCGAGCGCCCCATAGGCAAGGTCGACGGCGAGATTGATCGTGACCATGCTGGCCGCTATCAGGAGCACGACCGTCTGCACGACAGCGAAGTCGCGCAGCGCAACGGCGTTGATGAGCAGACGTCCGATGCCGGGCCACGCGAACACAGATTCCGTTATCGTAGCCCCCCCCACCATCCCACCGACCATGAAGCCCAGAACGGTCACGATCGGTATCGCGGCATTCGGCAAGATTTCCCGAAGCACGATCTCGCCGCTCCCGTGGCCACGTGCTCTAGCTGCAAGTACATGAGGAGCCGATATCGCCTCGAGCATCGCACCGCGGGTATAGCGCGCCAAGGCGCCCGCATAGGCTGTCCCCAAGGTGACTGCCGGCAGGACGATGGACAGGGGTGTTTCGCGTCCACTGGCGGGAAGCCACCCAAGAATAACGGCGAAAACCCAGATCAAAAGGATCCCGAGCAAGAAATTCGGCAGCGCATGACCACTTACGGCAAAGGCCATGACGCCTCGATCAAGGGCCCGGTCGCGGTTGAGCGCGGCAAGGATGCCTGCGGGCACTCCGATACCGATTGCCAGCAGCAAGCTGGCGCCCATGAGCCGAAGGGTCTGCGGCAGGCGCTCGGCAACCATTTCTGCCGCATCGCGACGCTCGACAAAAGACTGACCAAGATCTCCCACGGCGGCCGCCCTCCAGAAAGAGAGATATTGAGCGCCAAGCGACCGATCGAGCCCCCATGCCCGAGTATAGTATTCGATCAGTGCAGGCGCTGCGTCATCGGGCAGAATCTGTTGGACAGGATCGCCGGACAGACGCAGGGCGAAAAAGGTGACCGACACGACGAGCCAGAGGGTAAAGGCCGCGCGGAAGCAGGCAAGAAAAACGTACTGCACGCTCATGGTGACACCTCCATGGCCGAGGCCACGCCTGCCGTCGTCCGGCCACGTCCCGGAATGGCAGCACCTAGGGCGCGCGTATAGGCATGGGAGGCCGCCGCGTAGATGGTAGTCGCCGGGATGACTTCCAGCAGGTGCCCGTGCCTCAGCACCGCAATCCGTTGGCCGATCTGCCGGGCCACGCTGAGGTCATGGGTCACGAAAAGAATGGTCAGGCCGCGCGCCCGCTGTTGTTCGGCAAGGAGCGAAACAATCTGACCCTGCAATGACAAGTCGAGCGCGGAGACCGGTTCGTCGCAAATCAGGACATCGGGATCGAGGACAAGCGCGCGCGCAATGCTCGCGCGTTGCAATTGCCCGCCCGACAGGTCCGCCGGCATCCGCTCCAGAAGGTCGGGTCCGAAAGCCACCTCGCTTGCGATGCGAAGAACCCGCTTGCGCCGCGCCTCGCGGTCGCCGATCCCGTGGATAACGAGCGGCTCGGCGATCTGGACGCCGATGGGCAGCCTGCGGTCGAAGGATTCGTGCGGACTCTGGAGAACGATTTGTACCTTTCGGCTGAAGGCGAGGTGATCTCGACTGCCAAGTGCGGGTACAGGGCACGCACGAAATGTCACGACACCCTCACTGGGCTGGATGGCCCCGGTGAGGATACGCGCGAGCGTCGATTTGCCTGAACCGCTCTGCCCGACAAGGGCGAGGCACTCTCCCCGACGGAGATCGAGATTGATACCGTCGAGAGCGCGGAGCTCGGGCCGTGCCTTCCATGGGGCGGGCCGGGAACCTCGGAACACATGCCCGACACCTTCCAGCCGGAACAGGATCTCGCCCACAACGCGCAGCTCAGGCCGGATCGGGGCCTGGCTGGCCTGCCTCGCCGGAGGATTGAGGCAGGCAGAAACGCGCGCACCCCCGCCGATATGCGCAAGGGCGGGAATTGCCGAGTGACAAGAGGACAAGGCCGCATCGCAGCGTGGCGCGAAGGCACAGCCGTCATCTGCGGCACTGGCAGAAACAGGCTCGCCGGGAATGCCTTGCCCCAAGCGGACCGGTCCGTCCAACTCCGGCATCGCTGACAGAAGGGCTGCCGTGTAACGGTGGGCGGGGCGAGCGAAGACGTCTGCGGCAGGTCCGCTCTCGACGATACGGCCCGCATACATGACCGACACGCGGTCGCAGAGCCCAGCCACGAGGCCCAGGTCGTGGCTGACGAACAAACAGGCCAGCCCGCGCCGTCGTGTCTCTGCGCGAATCAGCTCCACGACATCGGCCTGCACCAGCACATCGAGCGCCGTCGTCGGCTCATCGGCGATCAGGAGGTCCGGGTCCCGGGCGAGCGCCAGCGCAAGGCCAACACGCTGGCGCATACCTCCCGACAGTTCGTGCGGGTAGGATCGGAGGATGCGGTCGGGCACTTCGAACCCGAGCCGCGACAGCAGGTCACGGGCTTTGGAGCACCGTTCTTTTCTGGAACTCCCGTCGAGGGCCAGCGTGGCATCCAGGCTCTCGCCTATGCGGCGGATAGGGTTAAGCATCGCCATCGCGTCCTGAAAGACGAACCCGATGCGTGCGCCCCTGACCGGCGTCCAGGCTGTGTCGGCCCCGTCGCAGGGAAGCGGTGCTCCGCGCAACGTGATGGTGCCGTCGACCCGAACCGACGGCCCATGGAGACCGGCAAGGGCACGCGCCACGGCCGTCTTGCCCGATCCGCTTTCACCCACGAGCCCCAGGATTTTCCCCGGGAAGAGGGCGAGATCGACATCGCGGACGGCCTGTATAGGAACCGAGCCCGGAAAAGTCACGCGAAGCGCGCTTGCACGCACCATGGGCTCCGCTGTCGAGATCGGTTCCGTAACGCCCATTCACTGTCTCCCGCTGAATTGGTACGGGCGGCCCCGATCGGCCCGCCCGCCATTGGCCCCGTGAGGGTCAGCGCAAATTGCGCGGACCGAAATCCATGAACTGGAACGCATAAGGCTGCCAATTCACTGCGTCGGACTGACCGTAGAAGATCGCGGTCTGATGTGGAACGATGCCGGCGGGATCCTCAAGATCCCAGATATCCATCATCCGGGCCGCCGCCGCACGCCTTGCCTCGAGATCGTTTGACGTTGCGAGCGTTTGGCCAGCTTCGACGAAGTCCTCGTTGCGCCAGCCATATCCTCTGCGCTCCACAATAGACGGCTGCCACAACCGCCACATCCCGGCCTCAGGGTCCGGATACGGCAAACTGTTAGACCAATCGATGAAGTCAGGGTTGGCCTCGTCGCGCATCGACCAGCTTTCCACGACCCGGAAATCGACATTGATCCCAGCGGCATTCCACATTGCGACCATAGCCTCGGCCACAGGGATGCCGTTGGGGTAGTAGTCTACGGTGACATAACTCAGAGGTTGGCCATCGTACCGGGACAGGTCGAGTTCTGCGGCCGCGGCTGCCGGATCATAGGTCACACCGTCTCTCTCGATGTAGAGATCGCCAAACTCGGCCCACTGATGACCGGCGGGGGCGATGGTTCGTCCGCCCCAGATCGTCTCAACGATCAGGTCGCGGTCAATCGCCAAGGCCAAAGCCCGGCGCAGGTGCACGTCTTGCATGAGTTCGGCGTTCGCGCCCGCTTGGCTGAATACAACGACGCGGTGGTTGAGAATCGGTCCGCCGCTCACGCTGTACCCATCTGCCGCCTCGATAGGACCGAGTTGATCCGGCGGGATGTCGGTCGCAATCTCGAACTCGCCAGCAAGCAAACCTGCGAGACGCGTCGACACCTCGGGCACCAGCCGGAATTCGACGCGCTGAGCGGCCGGAGCGCCACGCCAATGACCGTCGAAGGCCTCCAGCACGATGCGTTCGCCCGGCACGACCTCGGCAACGCGGTAGGCGCCTGTGCCCACAGGATCGGCGGCGTAGGCCTCGAGCCCGCCCACCGCTTCGTAATGATCGCGCGAGATGATCTCGGCCGTCCAGAGTCCGAGCTTCAGATGAAAGCGAGGATCGGCCTCGGCGAGTATGAACTGCACGGTATCATCGTCGACGGCCTCAACCGAAATCAGGTTGCTGAAATATCCACGGGTCGGGCCATAGGCTGGTGCGTCCTCGGCCAGCATGCGCTCGACACCGAAGGTGAAGGCGACATCGTCCGCAGAGAGATCGGTTCCATCGTGAAACAGCACGCCCTCCCGAATGTCCACCTCGAGGATGTTGGGCTCCACGTAGCGCCACGCGGTTGCAAGTGCCGGCTCCGGTGCGCCGTCGGGGCTTCGCGCGAAATCTATCAACCTATCGTAGATGTTGTAGGTGATGCGCAGGCTGACATTGGAAGTCTCTTGAGTCGGCTCCAGAGATCCGGGTAGCGCTTGAACAGCCACGACAAGCTCGTCGTAGGTGTAGTCGGCCAAGGATGGGCTTGCTGCGATCCCGGCGAGGGTCGCGGCAAAGGCAAGACGCCTGATCATATGTTCGCTCCTTTGATTTCGTTTCCTGCATCCGCGGATGACTCAACCAATGCGAATCGGCGATTGCGGACGGCAGCCAGGACGTACCGATCAAATGATACATCTTTGTGACCATATGATCAAAAGAGTTTACTTTTGGCGCGCTTCGATACACACTTGATCAACAGTCAGAAACGCGCATCCAAGGCGACACGACATGCACACCTCTCTCTCAAAGCGTCAGAACCTGATCCTCGCCTACGTTCGGGAACACGGCAGGGCCACGCCGGACGAACTTGCATCAGCGCTGGCAGTTTCCGCGCCGACAATCCGGAGAGACCTTGCTGCGCTACACGAAGGTCGGTTGATTGCGCGATTTCACGGCGGAGTGGCGCACCTGACCGGCATCTTGCGGCCCCCCTTCGCGGACCGGCGCGCCGAGAACCATGACCTCAAGCACGCGATTGCCCGCGAGGTAGTAGCGCGCATCCCCGCTGGCAGCTCCGTGTTCCTGGGCACCGGCACAACCATGGAACAGGTCGCCATGCTGCTGCCCGGCGACCGCGCGCTCACTGTGATCACCCCGTCAATCTTTTGTGCCGCATCCCTAGTGGACAGGCCAGGAGTTGAGCTTCACGTCCTTGGCGGGCGCGCCATCGGGGCCGAGGGCAATATTTCGGGAATCGAGCCGCTGCGGGCCCTCGAGTCCCTCAAATTCGATGTTGCGGTCATGAGCTTCGCGGGCATGGACGACGATTGCACACCGATGGATTTCGACGTCGAACACCGCCCCATCAAGGAGGCCGCCATCAAGAACGCGCGCCGCAGGATTGTTGCGATGGACCACACAAAATTCGAACGCGGCGCCCTCGTTCGGGTCGGCAAGCTCGCGGATATCGACGTGTTGGTCACCAGCGCATCACCGACAAACCGCAAAGTGTCCGTCCTGCGCGCCGCTGGTATCGAAATCGTGACCGTCGAGGCTGCGCGGGTGTAATGACAGACACCGGCGTCAATCGTGACCGCGGTGCGCCTCCCATGGCGTCAGCACCTTGCTTTCGGCATTTGAGCGAGGCTCCGGATCTCGACTTCATGGTCGGGTGTGCGCGGCGCGCGGCGAAAGCCGCCATCCTGCCCCGCTTCCAATCGCTGTCTGGCCTAGCTTCGACCAGAAAGTTCCGCTTTGACGACATAGTCACCATCGCCGACCGGGACGCGGAGAAAATGATCACTGCGGAGGTTCGATCTCGCTGGCCCGACAGCTGCGTGATCGGCGAAGAATCTGTGTCGGACGGGGTAGCTTTGGTGAGTGACATCGTCCGGGCAGCTCGGACCTTCGTGATTGATCCCCTCGACGGGACATGGAACTTCGCCCACGGGTTGCCCCTTTTTGGGGTAATCCTCGCGCTGGTCGACCACGGCAAGACAGTCGCTGGCGTGCTCTATGACCCGATTACAGACGACGCGGTTCTGGCCGCAAAGGGTAAGGGCGCATACTTTTGTGCGACCGACGGGACACTGCGGCTCCTTCGGGCATCTGCATCGAGGAACGTGCCCGACATGATCGGGTTCTCCGGTCACGGGCTTCTGGACAAGGCGGTGCAGCGAAGGCTGGCCGAGCCGCTCACCCACTTTCACCGGGTGCTGTCTCTGCGCTGTTCCTGCCATGAATACCGGATGCTGGCTGCGGGACATGCACAATTCGTCATCGGTGGCAACCTGAACCCATGGGATCACCTGGCTGGAGCACTTGTGGTAACAGAGGCGGGCGGTCACGCGGCGTTGCTCACGGGGGCTGCCTATGGTGCTGACTGCAGGAAAGGAATCCTCGTTGCAGCCTCGTCACTTCAGACCTGGAAAGACGTTGCCGACGTGATCGCCGACCCACTTGAACTACCCCCCGAAAATCGGACAGTGACGGAAGCTACGATCTGACGTCTGCTGGTCTCCAAGAATGTGGAGATCAGAACATGTCGAAACGCAGGAACCATGACGCGGGCTTCAAGGCGCGCGTGGCGCTGGAAGCCGTGAAGGGCATGCGCACCGTGGCGGAGCTGGCCGCGGATTACGGTGTTCACCCGGCGATGATCCATCAGTGGAAGAAGGCGCTGCTCGAGGGTGCATCGGACATCTTCGAGCGCGGCGGGAAGAAGAAGGCCGAGGTCGACGAGGAGATGGTGCGGTCGCTGCACGCCAAGATCGGGAAACTGGCCGTCGCCAACGATTTTTGTCCAGAAAGCTCAAGCCGTGGACCGGCAAATGAGGCGCGGGATGATTGAACCTTCCCACCCGACGCTGTCGATCGCGGCGCAATGCCGCCTGCTGTCGATCTCGCAGTCGTCGTTTTGTTACACGCCGCAGGGCGAGACGGAGATGAACCTGGCACTGATGCGGCTGATCGACCGGCAGTTCCTGGAACCCCGTTCTATGGCGTCAGGCAGATGGCCTGGCACCTGCAGAACGAGGGTCACGTCGTGAACGTGAAGCGCATCCGGCGGCTGATGCGGCTCATGCGCCCGATACCGATCTACCAGAGGCCGAACACCAGCAAACCTGCCAAGGGGCACAAGACCTGCCCTTACCTGCTGGGCGGGCTGCGGGTCGATCGGCCCAACCAGGTCTGGTGCGCCGACATCACTTACCTGCCGATGCGGCGGGGCTTCCTCTGCCTTGTCGCCGTCATAGACTGGTTCACCCGCAAGGTGCCTGCCTGGCGCATCTCGAACACGCTGGAGTCCGAGGTCTGCGTCGAGGCGCTGGACGAGGCGGTCCGCCGCTTCAGCCCGCCCGAGATCATGAATACCGATCAGGGCTCGCAGTTCACGTCCTTCGCCTGGACCGACCGGCTGAAACGGATCGGGACCCGGATCTCCATGGATGGCAAGGGTCGGTGGGTATTGCTGTCGCCGAAGCACAACACTCCGGGCATTGCAGTGATACTGTCCCGCCAATCCGGACCTAGACCATTTCTTGCAGTCGAACCGCAGCGGCGTGAGCGCGCCTGTAGAAG
>CAZTUG010000107.1:0-9492 GCA_964615955.1 uncultured Roseicyclus sp. | reverse complement strand
TCATCGACATGCACAAGGAAGGTGCGGGGTTCCGCGCCATGATGAACAACTTCGCCATCGCGGTGTCCGTGGGCCTGCAATACGGCGTGCCGCTTGAGGAGTTCGTGGAGGCCTTCACCTTCACCCGGTTCGAGCCGGCGGGGATGGTGCAGGGCAACGACTCGATCAAGAACGCGACCTCGATCCTCGATTACATCTTCCGTGAACTGGCTGTGTCCTATCTGGATCGCACCGATCTGGCCCATGTCCAGCCCGTCGGCGACACGTTCGACGATATCGGTCGCGGCGCGGAAGAGGGTGTGTCCAACGTCCGCGAAGTGCCGCAGAGCCGGGGGGCCTCGCCCATCGACGTGCTGCGGCAGGTCGCCTCCACCGGCTACCTGCGCAAGCGCGCGCCGCAGGAATTGCACGTGCTGCAAGGCGGCGCGGACCCGATCGCGGTGCTGGAGACGCTGGTGCCCGAAACCAAGAGCGGCGGCGGCACCATCGCGGCGGCGACGTCCACCACCGCCGTCACCACCGGCACCGTGCCCATGGACGCCCGCGTGAAAGCCAAGATGCAGGGCTACGAGGGCGAGGCCTGCGGCGAATGCGGCAATTACACGCTGGTGCGCAACGGCACCTGCATGAAGTGCAACACCTGCGGCGGGACGTCTGGGTGTAGCTGAACAACCACGGCGCGCGCCAATCCCGTGAAAGGGATTGGCCAGCTCCTTGCAAGGAGCTGTTGTCGCGCCAGACATCGGGCTTGGGGTCGCCGTTGGGGCCGCACGCCTGAAATCCGGGGCGGGTGCGCTCGCCCTTGACGCGGATCAGGCCGCAGGCAGAACACGACGGGCAGTCAAATATCAGAGCCTGATCAGCGAACCTGACGGGGGGCCCAAGTGGCCCCCCGCTTTTCTTTTCAAAGCAGGTGGTTGCGCGGTGTCCCTCATGCGATTTTACCGCCTCGGCGCAGAGCTGGACCACGATAGCACTTGCAATGCCCCGTGTCCGCGCCATGCTCGATCCCATGACCAGACCCCAGACACGCATCCGCCTGCGCCTGATTTTCGGTGAGGATGGCCGCATGTTCGGTCCGGGCAAGGCCGATCTGCTTGAGGGGATTTCGGCCGAAGGCTCCATCGCCGCCGCCGGGCGCCGCATGGGGATGAGCTATCGCCGCGCCTGGACGCTTGTCGAGGAGATGAACCGCGCCTTCCTGGAGCCGCTGGTGACGCGCACACGCGGCGGGGTGCAGGGCGGCGGGGCGAGCCTGACGGAGACCGGGGCGACGATCCTTGCCAGCTACCGCGCGCTGGAGGATCGGGTGGGAGAGGCGGGAGCGGACGAGATCGCCCGAATGCAGGAACTGCTGTCCGATATGTCCAGCGGGAAATAACGCTTGCCCCATGCGGGCAACTTTCCCATGATTTGGGCCGCACGGTTCAACGGAGATATCGAGATGTTCAACTGGCTGTCGCTTGGTCTTGGATTGTCGCTGTTGCTGCCCTCCGCGGCCATCGCCGAGAACGTCACCGTCTTTGCCGCCGCCAGCCTCGCCGGGCCGCTGGATCAGATTGCCGAGGCGTGGCAGGCCGAGACCGGCCACAGCGTCACCTTTTCATATGCCGGATCCTCTGCCCTTGCCCGCCAGATCGAGGCGGGCGCGCCGGCCGATCTGGTGATTCTGGCGAGCGAGGACTGGATGGATGTGCTGGACCGCGCCGGCGCGATCGCACCTGCCACCCGCCGCGTGGTGCTGACCAATCGGCTTGTCCTGATCGGCCCGGCAGAAGGCGAGGCGCCTGTCGATCTGGCCGACTTGCCCGCGCGGATCGGCACAGATCGCCTTGCGCTGGCCCTGACCGAGGCGGTACCCGCAGGTATCTATGCTCGGGCGGCGCTGATCGATCTGGGCCATTGGGATAGATTGGCCCCGCAGGTGGTGGAAGCCGACAATGTCCGCGCCGCGCTGCGGCTTGTCGCCATTGGCGCGGCGCGGTTCGGTATCGTCTACGCCACCGATGTCGTGCAGGAACCGCGCGTTGCGGTGCTGGCCGAGATCCCCGAAGACAGCCACCCACCGATCCGCTATCCCATGGCCCTGACCCCCGGGGCCAGTCGGGAGGCCCATCTGTTCGCCAGCCAACTTGAAAATCTTCCCGGCCGGAATGTCTTCTTGCAGGCCGGCTTCGGCCTGCCCGTCGAATGAGTGCGCTGCTGGGCCCGGCGGAGTGGGAGGCGGTGGCGCTGTCCCTGCGCGTGGCGCTGCTGGCGACGCTGGCGAGCTTGCCTTTCGGCATCGCCGTGGCCTGGCTGCTTGCGCGGCTTCGCTTTCCGGGCCACGGGCTGCTGAACGGCCTTGTCCATCTGCCGCTGATCCTGCCGCCCGTGGTCACCGGCTACCTTTTGTTGCTGACCTTCAGCCCGCAGGCCCCCCTTGGCGCCACGCTGGAGGCGATGGGCCTTGGCGTCGCCTTCCGCTGGACCGGCGCGGCACTGGCGGCGGGCATCATGGCCTTCCCGCTGATGGTGCGCGCCATGCGCCTGTCGCTGGAATCGGTGGATCCCAAGCTGGAGGAGGCCGCCGCCACCCTCGGCGCGTCCCGCCTGCGGGTCTTCGCCACCATCACCCTTCCCCTGATGCTGCCCGGCATCCTGACCGGCACGATCCTCGCCTTCGCCAAGGCGATGGGTGAATTCGGTGCGACCATAACCTTCGTGTCGAACATCCCCGGCGAGACCCGCACCGTTCCGTCGGCCATTTATGCCTTCCTGCAGGTGCCCGGGGGCGAGGGGGCGGCGTGGCGGCTGGTCGTGGTGTCCATCGCCATCGCGATGGCCGCGCTCGTGATGTCGGAATGGCTTGCGCGCCGGGTCGCGGCGCGGATCGGGGGCCAGGATGCTTGAGGTGCGCGTGGCCCATGCGTTTTCCGGCTTCAGCCTCGACGTTGCATTTGACGCGCCCATGGGCATCACCGCGCTCTTCGGGCGATCCGGCGCGGGAAAGACAAGCATTGTCAAGGCTGTGGCGGGTATTCTTCAAGTGGATTCGGCCCGCGTCGTGGTGGGCGGGGAGGTGTTGGAGGATAGCGTCTCGGGTGTCCGGCTTGCCGTGCCGGCGCGGCGCATCGGCTATGTTTTCCAGGAACCGCGCCTGTTCCCGCATCTGAGCGTTGCGGCCAATCTGCGCTACGGGATGCGGGGCGGCGATATGGAACCGGTGGTGCGGATGTTGGGGATCAAGGACCTGCTGTCGCGTCGCCCCGGCGCGCTGTCGGGCGGCGAGGCGCAGCGCGTCGCCATCGGCCGCGCGCTTCTGAGCCGGCCGCGCCTGTTGCTGCTGGACGAACCGCTGGCCGCGCTGGACGAGTCGCGCAAGGCCGAGATCCTGCCCTATCTCGAACGCCTGCGGGACGAGGCCGGGATCCCGATCCTATATGTCTCCCATTCCGTGCCGGAGATCGCCCGCCTTGCCACCACCCTCGTGGCCATCGACGCGGGCCGCGTCTTGCGCGTCGGTCCGGCGCCGGAGCTGCTCTCCGATCCCGATATCGCCCCGGTGATCGGCGTGCGGGAGGCCGGGGCCATCGTCGCCGCGCAGGTTACGCGTCACCATGCCGACGGGCTTACGGAGCTGGCCTGTTCCGCCGGAACGATTTTCCTGCCGCGCCTGGCACTTCCCGAGGGCGGCGCCGTGCGCATCCGGATCGAGGCGCAGGACGTGATGCTGGCCGGCACGAGACCCGAGGCGATCTCGGCCCTCAATGTCCTGCCGGTCGCGATCACCGCGCGGCGCGCCGGGGCTGGGCCAGGGGTGATGCTGCAATTGCGCGCGGGCGACGACCTGCTGCTGGCGCGGGTCACGGCGCGTTCTGCGGCCGCGATGGGGCTGGTCGAGGGCTGGACAGGTTACGCCATCGTGAAATCAGTCGCCGTTGCGGCGGCGGATGTCGGGCAGACCTGAAGCCCGCCTTCGATTTCATCCTGGCCGAAAACGCCGGGGTCCGCGGCAGCGCCCCGGTTCCGGCGTTCGCGCAAGACTACTCTGCCGCAATCTTGATCACCGGTTCCATCCGGCCCAGGACATCGTCGGGGAGGTGGCATTTGATCTGGTGGCCGGTGGCGAGCGTCTTCATGGGCGGCACGGCGGTGTCACACAAGTTTCCTTGCACCTGATCCTTCCAGCCGCACCGCGTCTGGAACGGGCATCCCGGGGGCGGGTTCATTGCCGAGGGGATATCGCCTTCCAGCACGACATGCTTCTTCTCCACGCTGGTATCGGCAATCGGAACGGCCGACAGCAGCGCCTCGGTATAGGGGTGGTAGGGGGGGCTGAACACCTGGTCGGTGCTGCCGATTTCCACCACGTGGCCCAGATACATCACCAGCACCCGGTCGCTGAGGTAGCGCACGATGGACAGGTCGTGGGAGATGAACAGAAGCGTCGTCTTCTCGCGGCGCTGGATTTCCATCAGCAGGTCCGTCACGGCGGCCTGCACCGACACGTCGAGCGCGCTGACGGGTTCGTCCGCCACCACGATCCGTGCATCCCCCGCGAAGGCGCGCGCGATGCCGACGCGCTGCTTCTGGCCGCCGGACAATTGCCGGGGCATGCGGTCGGCGAAGGCGCGGGGCAGCTTCACGAGGTCGAGCAATTCGAGCATCCGGTTGCGCCGGTCGGCGTCGGTCGTGCCGATCTTGAACACCTCGAGCGCCCGGATGATCTGGCGGCCCACGGTCATGGACGGGTTGAGTGTGTCGAACGGGTTCTGGAACACCATCTGGATGCTCGACACCGTCTTGGTGTCGCGCTGTTCGATCGCGGTGTCCTGGATCTGCTGGTTGCCCATGGTGATCGTGCCATCGGTCGCGGTCTCCAGCCCCATCAGCACCTTGGCCAGCGTGGACTTGCCGCAGCCGGATTCGCCCACGATGGCCAGCGTCTCGGATTCGCGGGCTTCGAAGCTGAGCGTTTCATTCGCCTTGACGACCCTGGTGTTGCCGCCGCCGAACAGCTTGCTGGCGGCGACCTCGTAATACTTCTTGAGGTTGTCGACCTTCAGGACCACATCGCCGATCGTCGCCTTTTCGGTGGTCGCCTTGAGTTCGGGCGGGGCCTGCCAGTCGATCTCCTGAAAGCGCAGGCAGCGGGTGGCGTGGCGGTCGTTTCCGGGGACGCGTGCCATCGGGATGGCCTCGGCATTGCAGCGCCCCTCCTCGAAGTAATTGCAGCGGGGGCCGAAATTGCAGCCCGGCGGGCGTTCGTGGGGCAGGGGGAAGTTGCCGGGAATGGCGATCAGGGGGCGCGCGTTCTTGTCGGCGCCGGGCAGCGGGATGGAGCGGAACAGCGCCTGCGTATAGGGGTGCTGCATCTCGTCGAAGACATCCTCGATGGAGCCGGTTTCCACCGCCTCGCCGGAATACATGACGCACAGCCTGTCGCAGGTTTCCAGGATCAAGCCGAGGTTGTGGGAGATGAACAGCATGGAGGTGCCGTATTTCTCGCCCAGACCCTTCACCAGATCGACGATGCCTGCCTCGACGGTCACATCGAGCGCCGTGGTCGGTTCATCGAGGATCAGCAAGGACGGTTTCGACATCAGGGCCATCGCGATCACGATGCGCTGTTGCTGGCCGCCGGAAAGCTGGTGCGGATAGCTGCGCAGGATCCGCTCCGGGTCGGGCAGGCGCACATCCGTCACGACCTCCAGCGCCAGTTTGTAGGCCTCGGATTCCGATTTGCCCTCGTGGATCAGGGGCACTTCCATGAGCTGCTTGCCGATCCGCATCGCGGGGTTGAGCGATGCCATCGGCTCCTGGTAGATCATGGCGATCTCGGAGCCCCGGATGTGGCGCAATTCCTCGTCCGACATCTTGTTCAGGTCGCGGCCCTTGAACTTGATGGAGCCGCCGACGACGCGCCCGTTCACGCCCAGATCCTGCATCACGCCAAGCGCCACGGTGGATTTGCCGCAGCCGCTTTCGCCGACCAGGCCCATCGCCTCGCCCGGCATCACGGTGCAGGAGAAGTCCATCACTGCGGGGATTTCGCGCAGGCGGGTGAAGAACGAGATCGAGAGATTCTCGATTTCGAGGATCGGGCCGTCGTAGCGGTCCGGCACCGGGTTCACGTCTTCGGCAATAACATCGAGCATGTTAGTTTTCCTTAACTGACCGGCCAGACGGCGGTGTGTGACTTCCGTACACAGGCTGTACACACCCTGTGCATACGCGCGGCGGTCGCGCTGGACCCGGCCCGTGTTGCATCAATCCTTCAGGCTTTCTTCCCGCAACCCGTCGGCCAGCAGGTTCAGCCCCAGCACGAGGCTCATCAGGGCCAGCGCGGGGGGCAGGGCGGGGTGGGGGTAGGTGGACAGAAGCTGCCGGCCTTCGTTGATCGTGCTGCCCCAGTCGGGGCTTTCGGGGCTGACGCCAAGGCCGAAGAAGCCGAGGGTTCCCAGCAGGATGGTGGTGTAGCCGATGCGCAGGCAGAAATCGACGATCAGCGGTCCGCGCGCATTGGGCAGGATTTCCCACAGCATGATATACCACGGACCTTCCCCGCGCGTCTGAGCCGCCGCCACGTAGTCGCGGGTTTTCACATCCAGCGTGATGCCGCGCACGATGCGAAAGACGGTGGGGGAGTTCACGAACACCACCGACACGAAGACGATCAGCAGGTTGCCGGGGATGTCGAACAGGTCCAGCGCCTCGGGCCAGAAGCGGATCGGTGACGCGGTGGCGCCCCGGTCGGAGATCAGCGAGAAATACGCCAGCAGCCCCAGCACCAGCGACACGCCCACGAGGATGTTGCGCGTCATCGGCTGGGTGTGGAAGCGGGAGTTGAACAGGATCACGAGGAAGATGATCGGGAACAGGAACAGCACCATCGACATGTAATGCGGGATGCCGGCGGTGACGATTTCGGGCGTGACCAGCAGGTAGAACAGCAAGATCACCGGGAAGGCCAGCACGAGGTTGGCGATGAAGGTCAGCACGGTATCGAGGCGGCCGCCGATATAGCCCGCCGGCAGCCCCAGCGTGATGCCGACCATGAAGGCGAAGAGCGTCGCCAGCGGCGCGATGCGCAGCACCGAGGCCGCGCCGAAGAACACCCGGCTGAACACGTCCCGCCCGAGGTTGTCGCCGCCAAGGAAGTAGTAGGCGAAATCGCCGTCATCCGATGCTGGGATCGGCGTGCCCGGCAAGGCGTGGCGCATCGCCGAGATCAGCTCCAGCGCGCCATGGGTCGCGATCCGTTCGGCGAAGATCGCGGCGAAGATCCAGAACATCACCAGCGCGAAGCCGATCATCCCGATCGGGCTGTCGAAGAGTTTGCCGTAAAGGCCCAGTTTGCGCTTGAAGGTGATGGAAAGCGCGAAGGTCGCGACCAGCCCGATCCAGACCGGCAGCAGGCGCAGCGCCATGCCGCCGAGGATGCCTTTCTGTTCGAACGTGGGCAGCACCAGTCCGCCGACGATGAAGCCGACGCAGCACAGCACGAAAATCAGGACGGCGTATTTCATCACCGAAAGGGCAAGGTCCACCGGCGTCCGGGTCAGGCCCATGGTGCCGTCGTCGTTGATCTCCAGTTGCCCGGCGCGGACACCCGCGAGGGTCATCACGAAATTGGCGAGGAAGGCGGCGAAGAACACCGCCAGCGCCAGCATCATGAGCGGGTTGAGGACGGTTCCGAACGCGCCGGTCCAGGTGAGGGGTTCCATGGGCGTGCTCCTAGGCGATCCGGATGCGGGGGTTGAGGAAGACATAGCCGATATCCGAGATCAGCTGCGTCACCAGAACGACGAAGACGGCCACGACGGAACAGGCCAGCAGCATCTCGATATCGTTGTTGGAGGCGGCCTGCACCATGGTCCAGCCGAAGCCGTTGTAGCTGAACATCGATTCGACGATGACCACCCCCGTCAGCAGCCACGGGAATTGCAGCATGATGACGGTGAAGGGCGCGATCAGGGCGTTGCGCAGCGCGTGGCGGAGCACGATGTTGCGGAAGCTGACGCCCTTGAGCCGCGCGGTGCGGATGTATTGCGCCGTCATCACCTCGGCCATGGAGGCGCGCGTCATCCGCGCGATGTAGCCCATGCCGTAGAGCGCGATGGTCGCGACGGGCAGGGCGAAGTTCCAGAAGGTGATGCCGTTCATGGCCGAGCGCGCGGAGCCGAGAAACAGCGTGCGCCGGTCGCCGAGCCAGCCATCGCCGCCCAGCCAGCCCCATTCGGTCAGCGTGCTGGAGACGCCCACCGCGGTGGAGGCGAACAGCGCGATCAGGATCACGCCCGAGACATATTCCGGCGTCGCCGTGGAGGCGATGGACAGCGTCGAGAGCCCCCGGTCGAGGCGCGAGCCCTCGCGCATGCCCGCCAGGACGCCCACGACGAGCGCCAGCGGCACCATCAGCCCGAAGGCCAGGCCCATCAGGATGCCGGTCAGCGCCAGCCTGCGGCCGATCACGTCGCTGACCGGTTCGTTGGAGACGGTGGAATGGCCCAGATCGCCTTGCAGCACGCCGCAGAAGCGGGGCGCATCTGCCGGGTCCATGCCGAAATCGATGCAGCGCCCGGTGATCGCGCCGGTGGTCTCGTCCACGCGGGTCCAGCCGGGCACCACGCCAAGCCATTCGCCGTAGCGCAGCAGCATCGGGCCGCCATAGCCGTTATTGTCGAGCCAGCTGACCACATCCGCATCGGACATGCGCGCGTTGCCTTGCGTCTTGGCGAGTTTCTCGAGGTTGGGAAACAGGTTCGTGAGGAAGAACACGATGAGCGTCAGGAAAAAGGCCGTAAGGATCATCACGCCGACGCGGCGCAGGATGAAGGCTGCCATTGGTCTATCCCCTGTTGTTCTGGCCGGGCGATCGGCACTGCGGGCGCGTTGCCCGAAGCGCATCTGCGCCCGGTGTCGGCGGTCCGCACCTTCGAGGGGCGGTTGGGCCGATCTGGATCGTGTCATTCATGTCATGAAGAGGTCCGGCGCCCCGAATGGCGGAACGCCGGACCGGTCGTCTGTCGGCCTCAGGCCGCGAAGCCGAGGTAATGCACGTTGATCTCGAACTTCGGATGCATTTCCGCATTCACCACGCCGGGGCGATAGTGCCGGAAAAGCGAGCGCCAGTAGGTCTGGTTGATCACCGCGTCATCCTGCATGATCTGCTGGATCTGCGCCATCACCACCCGGCGTTCATCGGCGTCCTGGATGCCGTTGGCCTGGTCCAGAAGCGCGTCGAAGTCGGGGTTGGAATAGGCCGCCTCGTTCCACGCCACGCCGGTGCGATAGGCGAGGTTGAGGATCTGCACCCCCAACTCGCGGTGGTTCCAGGTGGTGCCGCTGAACGGATAGGAGGTCCAGTCGTTCCAGTAGGTCGCACCCGGGATCACGACGCGGTTCACGTTGAAGCCCGCGTCCCGCAGCATCGCGGCCATGGCATCGGCCGTGTTGCGTTCGAACCCGTCATCGAGCGACGTGATCTCGAACACGTGATCGGTCTGG
>CAZTUG010000106.1:0-9519 GCA_964615955.1 uncultured Roseicyclus sp. | reverse complement strand
CCTGCGGCAGGGATTCCTCGATTTCGTGTCCAACATTCCGTTCTACGGGTTGGCCGTGTGCTGCACCGATCACCCCGAGGTGCAGGCGCTGGTGGGCCGCATCACCGACCGCCGCGTGGTGACCTTCGGCTTCAACGCGCAGGCCGACGTGCGGGCCGTCAACCTCACCTACAAGGGTGGCGTGGCGTATTTCGACATCGCGTTGCAGGCGGAGGACAAGGTGATCGAGGGCTGCACCCTGCCGATGCCGGGCGATCACAACGTCTCCAACTGCCTGGCGGCTGTCGCGGTAGCGCGGCATCTGGGCATGAAGCTGGACGAGATCCGCGCGGCGCTGGCGGGATTCAAGGGCGTGAACCGGCGGTTTACCAAGGTGGGTGAAGTGGGCGGCATCACGATCATCGACGATTACGGCCACCACCCGGTGGAGATCGCCGCCGTGCTCAAGGCCGCGCGGCAGGCGATCGGATCTGAATCGGGGGGCCGCGTGATCGCAGTGCACCAGCCGCATCGCTATTCCCGCCTGCATTCCCTGTTCGAGGAGTTTTGCGGCTGTTTCAACGAGGCCGACGTGGTGGGCATCGCCGAGGTCTATGCGGCGGGCGAAGACCCCATCGAGGGCGCATCGCGCGACGATCTGGTCGCGGGGATGATCCGCCACGGCCATCGCCACGCCCGCGCGATCCGCGACGAGGACGATCTGGAGCGGCTGGTGCGCGAACAGGCGCGGCCGGGCGACATGGTCGTGTGCCTTGGCGCGGGCACGATTTCGGCCTGGGCCAACAACCTGCCCGCACGGCTGGCCGACCTCGACCAGCGAAAGGCGGTGGGATGAGCCTTGCGCTGACCCTTGCGTGTCTCTGGGTTCTGGCTTCGGCCATCGTGGCCTTGCTGCCCTACCGGATGCAGTTCCCGCCGGGGATCGCGTTGTTGGTGCTGGCGGTGCCGCTGGTGATCTTCGTCGGCATCAGCCATGGCTGGATCTGGGTCGCGGTGGTGCTGGCCGCCGTGGTTTCCATGTTCCGCAATCCGTTGCGCCATTTCTGGGCCAAGGCCCGCGGGAGGCAGGTCTGATGCCCGCTTCGCTGATCCTTGCCTGCGTCTGGGGGCTGTTGGCCTGCCTTGCTGGCATGGCGCCACAGCGCTTCCACTGGCCCGCCGCCTGGGCATTGATCGCAACCGGCATCCCGCTTCTGGGCTGGGTGACGGTCCAGGCCGGGCCGTTCTGGGGCGTTGCGGTCCTGATCGCGGGCGCGTCGGTGCTGCGTTGGCCGCTGATGCGCGCGGCGCAGGAGATCCGGCGCGTGATGGCCGGTCCGCCCGCCGGCGACGAGACCGAGGGGCAATAGGATGGAGTTGCTGGTCTTCATCATCGGCTTCGCCTGTTTCGGCGGCCTTCTTGCAGGCTTTGCCGTGGCCCGGCTCTGCCCACGCTGGATGCTGTGGACGCTGTGGGCCGTGGGGATCGCTGCGGGGGGCATCACGGCCATGATGCCACAATGGCAATACGAAACGGGTGGACTGTTGGGGACAATCATCCTCTTCGGCGCAATTGTCCCGTTCACGGTTTGCGCCATCATCGCGGGCCTGATCGGTCTTGTGGCACGTCGCGTGGCGGAGCCTGCGGCATGACACAAGGCCTGCCGAGCCCGCGTGGTCGCCTGACCGCGGACCGGATCTTGTCCGATCTCACCTGGCTGCGGGTCGGTGGCCCGGCGCAGTGGCTGTTCCAGCCCGCCGACGCGGCGGACCTGTCGGCCTTCCTGGCCGCGCTGGATGCTTCGATTCCGGTTTTCCCGATGGGTGTGGGGTCGAACCTGATCGTGCGCGACGGGGGCTTGAGCGGGGTAGTCGTGAAACTGGGCCGCCCGTTCATGGACCTCACCGTTGACGGCGACACCGTCACCGCCGGGGCGGCGACGCTGGATGCGCGGGTGGCGCGCGCGGCGGCGGAGGGGGGGGTGGACCTGACATTCCTGCGCACGATCCCCGGATCGCTCGGCGGCGCGCTGCGGATGAATGCGGGCTGCTATGGAGCCTATGTCGCAGATCATTTCGTCAGCGCGCAAGCGGTGTTGCGCGATGGCTCGCCCGTCGCGCTCACGCGGGGCGACATCGCCTTCGCCTATCGCCAGACCGATCTGCCGGAGGACGCGGTCATCACCTCTGTCACCCTGCGGGGCGACCGCGCGGACCCGGACGTGCTGCATGATCGGATGGCCGAGCAGATCGCCCGGCGCGATGCGAGCCAGCCCACGAAGGAGCTTTCGGCGGGTTCCACCTTTCGCAATCCGGCCGGCTTTTCCTCCACCGGGCGGGCGGATGACGTCCACGACCTCAAGGCATGGAAGCTGATCGACGCGGCCGGGATGCGCGGGGCCACGCGGGGGGGCGCGCAGATGAGCGAGATGCATTCCAATTTCCTGATCAACAAGGGTGGCGCAACTGCCGCAGATCTGGAGGGATTGGGCGAAGAGGTGAGAAAAAGGGTTTCGGAAACCCAAGGCATAGAATTAGAGTGGGAAATCATGCGCGTGGGCATTCCCCGGAGCGCATGATCGGCAAGGCCCCGGCGCAAGACCGGGGGACATCGACCTGGCGGGCAACGTATCGGCCGGGCAATTTGAGGACCAGTTGGTGGCAGGGTTGAGCAGCCTTCCATCGCGTGTCGTCGTCTTGATGGGCGGCCCCTCGGCAGAGCGCGAGGTGTCGCTGAGCACTGGAAAAGAGTGCGCCAAGGCGTTGCGCGGCGAGGGATTCGACGTGATCGAAATGGATGCCGGACCGGCGGGTGAGACCGCCGATCTGTCCGCGCGCCTGGCGGATGCGCGCCCGGACGCGGTGTTCAACGCGCTCCATGGCCGCTGGGGCGAGGATGGCTGCGTGCAGGGCCTGCTTGAATGGCTGCGCATCCCCTACACACATTCGGGCGTTCTGGCCTCGGCGCTTGCGATGGACAAGGCGCGGGCCAAGGATGTCTATCGCCGCGCGGGTCTGCCCGTGGTGGAGAGCGTGATCCGTTGCAAGGCCGAGGTCGCGGCGCGGCACGTGATGCCGCCGCCCTACGTGGTGAAGCCCAACAACGAAGGCTCCTCCGTCGGGGTTTATCTGGTGCATGAGGCGGCCAATGGTCCGCCGCGATTGTCCGACGACATGCCGGAGCATGTCATGGTCGAGGCGTATGCACCGGGCCGCGAGCTGACCACATCGGTCATCGGCGACAGGCCTGGCGATCCGGGCGCGCTGACCGTCACCGATATCCTGACGGACGGCTGGTATGATTACGACGCGAAATACAAGCCCGGCGGTTCGCGCCATGTGGTGCCCGCGCAGGTGCCTCGGGACATTTTCGACGCCTGCATGGACATGGCGACCCGTGCGCATGCGGCGCTTGGCTGCCGGGGCGTCAGCCGCACCGATTTCCGCTGGGACGAGGCGCGCGGTATGGACGGCCTGATCCTGCTGGAAACGAACACGCAACCGGGTATGACGCCCACGTCGCTGACGCCCGAACAGGCCGAGGCCGCGGGCATGTCCTTCGGGGCGCTGTGCCGCTGGATGGTGGAGGACGCGTCATGCGATCGTTAGGTGTGTTCAGGAAGGCCCCGACCCCAAGCGCGGCACCGAAACCGGCACCGGCACGGACACCGCCGATGCAGGGTCAGAAGCGCGGTCAGGGTCCGATGGTCGCGCAGCGTCGCTTCACGGCCCCGGCCTCTCGCCATGACCCCGCGCCGTCGCGCCTGAGCTACCGCGTGCAACGCCTGTGGCTGACGCCGATCTTCCGCAAGGCGCTTCATCTCGGGGTGCCGTTGTTCGCGCTCTTCGCCGCCGTGGCGTGGTACCTGAGCGACGAGACCCGTGTCGCCGGCCTGTTCGAGGCCGCCTCCGAGATCCGGCGCGAGGTGGAGAACCGGCCCGAGTTTCGGGTCAACGTGTTGGGGATCGACGGTGCCAGCCCGGACGTCACCGAAGAGGTTCGCGGGGCCCTTGCACTGACCCTGCCGATATCGTCCTTCGACCTCGACCTGGCGGATCTTCGGCTCCGGCTGGAGGCGCTGCCTGCCGTGCGTTCGGCAGATCTGCGCATCCAGTCCGGCGGCTACCTGGCCGTGCGGATCGACGAGCGCGCGCCCGCCGCCTTGTGGTTGACCTATGAAGGTTTGGCCATAATCGACGACGAAGGGCATTTCCTGGCCGGGTTCGGCACTCGGGATCTTGTCCGGCCCTTGCCCTTGCTGGCCGGAGAGGGGGCCGATCGCGCCGTGCCCGAAGCCCTGCGATTGATCGAGGCAACGGCACCCCTTGGCGACCGGGTGCATGGGCTGGTGCGCATGGGCGAGCGACGCTGGGACGTGGTGCTGACCAATGGCACGCGCATCCTGCTGCCCGAGACAGGCGCGCGCACCGCGCTGGATCGGGTTCTGGCATTGAATGATGTGGGCGAGATCCTGGCACGGGATCTGGTGGCCGTCGATCTGCGCAATCCCGGTCGCCTGACCGTGCGCCTGACGGACCGCGCGACGGAAGAGCTGCGGCGCATCAGGACGCTTGCAGCGCAAGGGATGAACGGAGATCGGCGCGGATGACGTTGCTATATCAGACACAGCGGGCGATGCGGGCCAAGCGGACCGAGGCGATGCGGCGCGGGGTCATCGCGGTGCTGGATATCGGCACCTTCAAGGTGGCTTGCCTTGTGCTGCGTTTCGACGGCGCGAAGATGACAGACGAAGGCATCGGCGCGATGGCCGGTCAATCGGCCTTCCGGGTGATCGGGGCCGCGACGACACGCTCGCGCGGGGTGAAGTTCGGCGAGATCGACGCTGTCCACGAGACCGAGCGAGCCATCCGCACCGCCGTGCAGGCGGCGCAGAAGATGGCAAATGCGCGGGTGGATCATGTGATCATCTCGCTGTCGGGCGCGCGTCCGCGCAGCTACGGCCTGACCGGCGAGGTCGATCTGCAGACCGGCGCGGTTGAGGACCATGACATCGGCCGCGTGCTGGCGGTCTGCGACATGCCCGATATCGGTCCGGGGCGCGACGTGCTGCATGCGCAGCCGGTCAACTTCTCGCTCGACCACCGGACCGGCCTGTCGGACCCTCGCGGCCATGTCGGCAACCGGCTGTCGGTGGACATGCACCTGCTGACGGTGGACAGCCGCGCCCTGGAGACGTTGCTCCATTGCGTCAAGCGCTGCGATTTGGAGTTGGCGGGGCTGGCGAGTGCGTCATATGTCGCCGGGATGTCGTCGCTGGTGGAGGACGAGCAGGAGCTTGGAGCAGCCTGCATCGACCTTGGGGCAGGGGCCACGTCGCTGTCGATCTTCATCAAGAAGCACATGATCTTCGCCGATACCGTCCGCATGGGCGGTGCGCACATCACTCGCGACATCAGCCAGGGGTTGCAGATCCCGATGGACGATGCAGAGCGCATCAAGACCAAGTTCGGCGGCCTGATGGCGACCGGCATGGATGACCGCGAGATCATCGAACTGGAGGCCGATACGGGCGACTGGCACCATGACCGGCGCACCGTCAGCCGGGCCGAGTTGATCGGCGTCATGCGCCCGCGCGTCGAGGAGATCCTCGAAGAGGTGCGCGGGCGGCTCGATGCCGCCGGGTTCGATCATCTGCCGTCGCAACGCATCGTCTTGACAGGTGGCGGGTCGCAGATCCCCGGCCTCGATGCGCTGGCCTCGCGCATTCTCGGCAACCAGGTTCGGCTGGGCCGCCCGATGCGCGTCGCGGGCCTGCCGCAATCGGCCTATGACGCCGCGTTCTCGGCTTGTGTGGGCCTCGCGCTCTTCGCGGCGAGCCCGCAGGATGAGTGGTGGGACTTCGATTTGCCGGCCGACAGGCTGCCCGCACGATCGGTGCGGCGGGCCGTCAAATGGTTCCGAGATAACTGGTAGACCCCACCTGTTGGGTGGTGTCGCTAAATCGCCGGTATTTCTGCTACAAATAGGCCACATTTCGCCCAGTTGGCGATTTTTCTGCGTGACGCGTCGGGGCGAACCCGGTAGTATTTTGGGAAATAGACGAGGCAGAGACGGCGATCCGGCAATGAAGAACGGGGGCCAGGACAGTTAACAGGCGGACAAAACCATGACTCTCAATCTTACCATGACTGACGATCAGCCCGAGCTGAAACCCCGCATTACCGTCTTCGGCGTGGGCGGCGCTGGTGGCAACGCCGTGAACAACATGATCGACCAGCAATTGGATGGTTGTGAATTCGTGGTCGCCAATACCGACGCGCAGGCGCTGGCGCAAAGCCGCGCCCATGCCCGCATCCAGATGGGTCAGCGCGTGACCGAAGGCCTGGGCGCGGGCGCGCGCCCCACGGTCGGGGCGTCTGCCGCCGAGGAGTCGATCGAGGAAATCGTCGATCACCTTGCCGGTGCGCACATGGCTTTCATCACCGCCGGCATGGGTGGCGGCACCGGAACCGGCGCTGCCCCGATCATCGCGCAGGCCGCCCGCGAACTGGGTGTGCTGACCGTCGGCGTCGTCACCAAGCCGTTCCAGTTCGAGGGTGCCAAGCGCATGCGGCAGGCGGATGACGGCATCGAGGCCCTTCAGAAGGTCGTCGATACGCTGATCATCATCCCGAACCAGAACCTGTTTCGCCTGGCCAACGAGAAGACCACGTTCACCGAAGCCTTCGCGATGGCCGATGACGTGCTTTACCAGGGCGTCAAGGGCGTGACCGACCTTATGGTTCGTCCGGGACTCATCAACCTCGACTTCGCCGATGTCCGCGCCGTGATGAACGAGATGGGCAAGGCCATGATGGGAACGGGCGAGGCGGATGGCGACAACCGCGCCTTGCAGGCGGCGGAGAAGGCCATCGCCAACCCGTTGCTGGACGAAATCAGCCTCCGGGGTGCGCGCGGCGTATTGATCAATATCACCGGCGGCTATGATCTGACGCTCTTCGAGCTGGACGAAGCGGCCAACCGCATCCGCGAGGAGGTCGACCCGGAGGCGAATATCATCGTCGGCTCCACGCTCGACACCAACATGGAAGGTCAGATGCGCGTCAGCGTTGTCGCAACCGGCATCGATGCGGCGGAGAGATCGGCGGAAGCGCCTGTTCCGTCGCGTCAGTTCTACGCGTCTGCCGCCGTCAGCGCGCCGGTGGCCAAACCCGCGGCGCCCGCAGTCCAGGTTCCTGAGCCGGTGCGCGCAGAGGTGGACACGGCCCCCGAGCAGTCGCTGTTCGACGGGTTCGACGCATCCGGATCCGATGAAGAGGACCAGTTCGAGGATGCGGCCGAGGATCATATCCCCGCACCGGCCTATCAGCCCGCACCCGCAGCAGCCCCGACCCGCGCGCAAGCCGTTGAAGCAGCAGAGCCACATCAGGGTTATGTTGCCCCGAAACCGGCGCCGACAGGATCCCCGACACCCGAGGCCTTGGCCCGGTTGCGGGCGGCGATCCAGCGCGACACGCCGCGTGCCCAGACGGAAACAGCCCCCCAGCGGGCGGTAATGCCCCATGGTGACCACGGCCAGAAGCGTGGGTTCGGGATCAATTCCCTCATCAACCGGATGACCGGCAGCGCCGATGACGGCCCCGCCCCGGTGGAGCGTCGGCAGCCTCCGATGGCCGGAAGCCACGCGCCTGCGCCGGCACCGATGCAGCGCCGCGCGCCCGATGACGGGGTCGTCGATCCCGAACAGGAGCGCATCGAGATCCCGGCCTTCCTGCGGCGTCAGGCCAACTGAATCCAGTCACAAACATCGTGGAAAGGCCGACATTTAGTCGGCCTTTTTCTTTTTGTTTCGAAGGGGTTATGGTTCGAATGGCGCGATCTAGGCGAATTTCTGCCGACACCCCAAGTCATTGTTGCAACACGTCATAAAGCTTGAGTTGCCCCTGTTTTTGCGTCGGAGTAGGCGTTATTTCAGCGGAAAAGCGATTTCCTTCGACGCAAAGAAGGTCGCCCGTGCCCCGACAAGTAGCCCTCGTTGAATGGGTAACGCGGGGATCGGTAGGACAGAAAAGTCAGGCAGAACCATGCAGGCCACAATTCGTAAGACGGCGACGTTCTCGGGCGTCGGGCTACATTCCGGTCGCCTTGTTCGGGTCACCGTTCTTCCTCAGGCCGCGAATGTCGGCATCTGGTTTCGACGCACCGACCTTGATGATGCCGCAATGATCCCCGCGCGCTACGATCTTGTTCCCTTCAGCCGACTTTGCACCAGACTGATCGCAGAAGATGGCACCGAGGTGTCAACGGTCGAGCATATCATGGCCGCGCTGGTTGGGTGCGGCATTCACAACGCGCTGGTGGAACTGGATGGGCCGGAACTTCCGATCCTGGACGGGTCTGCGGCGCAATTCGTGCGCGGTCTGCTGGATGCAGGCATCCAGCGCCAATCCGCCCCGATCCACGCGTTCAAGGTTCTCAAGTCGGTGCGCGTTGTCGATGGCGATGCCTGGGCGGAGCTTCACCCCGCCGACGGACTGGAGATGGACTACACCATCGATTTCGAAGAGGCCGCTATCGGCCGCCAGCAACGCATCGCGAACCTTGCCAACGGGCGGTTCGTGCGCGAATTGTGCGACAGCCGCACCTTCTGCCGCCGGTCTGACGTTGACATGATGCGTGACGCGGGACTGGCGCTTGGTGGCACGTATGACAATGCGGTCGTCGTCGATGGCGACACGGTCCTGAGCCCCGGCGGCTTCCGCCACGCGGACGAGGCGGTTCGCCACAAGATGCTGGACGCCCTGGGAGATCTGGCCCTGGCAGGGGCGCCGATCCTTGGGCGCTATACGGGTTACCGGGCGGGCCACATGGTCACCAACCAGTTGCTGCGCGTCCTGTTTTCCACCCCCGGCGCGGTCCGTCTGGTTGCGTGCACCAATGACCAGGCGGCGCGCTTGCCCGGTGTCGGCGTGAAACCTGCCGATCTGGCCAATGTGGCCTGACACGGGCCGTGTCGTTCCCCGCGTTACGGGGCGGTTGAGGGATTTTGCCCGCAAAAGGAATGTGCTAGACCGGATCCGACAGGGCTCCGACAGGAGCGAAAAGGATTTGGTTTGAGGCCGTTCGCATGACACCCACCCGCTTCCGTCTGACAGGTGCCGCCATGGTGCTGACTCTGCTTCTTGGGGGTTGCAGCGGCGGGGGTGGCAATGGCTTGCTGGGAACCGGGCTGTTCGGCGGTGGCGGTGGCGGCGGATTGTTTGCCAGCCGTGGCCGGAACCTGCCGCTGGAAGAGCTTGGTCCCGAGACGATCTACCAGCAGGCTGAGTTCGAGTTGGAACGTGGCCAACCTGACGACGCCGCCGAGCTTTTCATCGAGGTGGAGCGCTTGCATCCCTATTCGGAATGGGCGGAACGGGCGCTGATCATGGCCGCGTTCTCCTACCATGAGGATGGCGATTACGAAGCGGCCCGCGTCGCGGCGCAGCGTTACCTCGATTTCTATCCGGGCAACGAGGATGCGGCCTATGCGCAATATCTGATCGCGCTGTCCTATGACGATCAGATCGATGAAGTGG
>CAZTUG010000105.1:0-9526 GCA_964615955.1 uncultured Roseicyclus sp. | reverse complement strand
CGTTGAGCGTATCGGTGTGGATCATCACCTGCACGTCCATCTGATCGGCCACGGACAGGCAGCAATCGATCGCGCCGGGTGTGGTGCCCCAATCCTCGTGCAGCTTCAGGGCGCAGGCACCGGCCTCCACCATCTCCACCAGCGCCTCCGGGCGGCTGGCATTGCCCTTGCCCGACAGCCCGAAATTCATCGCGAAGGCATCAAGGCTTTGCAGCATCCGCCCGATATGCCACGGCCCCGGCGTGCAGGTGGTGGCCAGCGTGCCGTGCGCCGGCCCGGTGCCGCCCCCCAGCATCGTGGTGATCCCCGAATGCAGCGCATCCTCGATCTGTTGCGGGCAAATGAAATGGATATGCGCGTCGAAGCCGCCCGCCGTCAGGATGCGCCCCTCGCCCGCAATCGCCTCCGTGCCGGGGCCGATGATGATGTCCACGCCGGGCTGCGTATCGGGGTTGCCCGCCTTGCCGATCTTGTGGATGCGCCCGTCGCGCAGGCCCACATCGGCCTTGTAGATGCCGGAGTGATCCAAGATCAGCGCATTGGTGATGACGGTGTCCACCGCGCCGCCCGCCCGCGTCACCTGGGATTGCCCCATCCCGTCGCGGATCACCTTGCCGCCACCGAATTTCACCTCTTCGCCATAGATGGTGAGGTCGCGCTCGACCTCGATGATAAGGTCCGTATCGGCAAGGCGCACGCGGTCGCCGGTGGTGGGACCATACATGGCGGCATAGTCGGGACGGGGGATTTTAGTGGGCATGGATTTGTTCCTTTAGAATAAGGAAAGACTGCGTGCATCGCTTGGAAGTTGACTCGTGCTTGGTGAAGTAGGTGTCCGAAGCCGCGAGTGATCCGCTGCGCAAGAAAAGGAGGACACCCAATGAACTTCGAACTGTGGCTTCAGATCGCCATCGCTGTCGCTGCAATCCTTGCGACTTTTGCGGCTCCAATCCTTCACACCATCGGAAGAAGAAATGGCTGGTGGGGATGAATATAGAAAGAACGCGCTCCGCCCGGCGGCGCCACCGGGCAGCCCCCGACCGCCCCCCCGGGCGGGGGCTTCTCCCCCACCCGCGGCCGGGGGCAGCCCTCATCGCTTCACCACACCCGTGCCTCACACCCGAAAAACCTCGTCCACCTCGACCTGCAACCCCGTCGCCAGCCCATTGGTCTGCATCGCCATGCCGACCACCGCCAGCAACTCGCCATACATCGCGTCCGTCATCCCCTTCGCCTTTGCCGCCGCCGTGTGGGAATGCACGCAATACGAACACCCGTTCGCCGTTGACACCGCGACATAGAGCATCTCCTTCACCAGCGGGTCCAATGCGCCTTGCGCCATCACCACGCGCAACCGGTCCCACGTCGCGCGCAGCAATGCGGGGTCATGGGCCAGCGCGCGCCAGAAATTGTTGATGAAGTCCGTCCCCCGGACCTCCCGGATCTCGGCGAAGACGGCCAGCGCCTCGGCGCTGGCCTCCGCGTCGCTCAGAAGCGCTACCGTCCCCATCAGACCCCCGTTCAAACCATCGCGAAGATGCGCGCGGGCCCGCCGGTTCCGCCGCGATGCTTGGGCGCGCCGACAATCAGTGTCGCCCCCGACGCGGGCACCTGATCCAGCCCCGCGAGGCATTCGATCCCGAACCGGCCCGAGGGCAGCCACGCGTAATGCGTTGCGAAATCGGCGGAAATCCCGTGATCCAGCGACAGCGTGTCCACCGCGATGGACCGCGCGCCGGTCTCCAGCAACATCTGCGTCGCCTCGACATGGAAGCCGGGGTAATGCTGCGCCGTGCCGTCGAAGCCCCGGAACGCATCCGTCGCCACCTTCCCGGCCCAGCCCGAATGCATTGCCACGCAGGCCCCGTCCGGGATATCCCCGTTGGCCGCGATCCAGGCCGACAGGTCATCGGGCGTCACGGTGGCGTCCGCATCCTCCGCCGCGCGGGCCGCGATGTCGATCACGCAGAGCGGCGCGACAAGGTCGCCAACCGGGATCTCGTCCACGCTCGCCCCGTCGGCGCTGAAATGCAGCGGTGCGTCGATATGGGTGCCGGTATGCTCGTTCACCGTCAGGTTGAACAGGTTGAAGCCGTGCTCGGCGAAGTTGAACAGCTGCTCGCGCGCAAACTGCGGCTCTCCGAAATAGGTCGGGAACTCCTCCGAGATCGTATGGGTCATGTCGAAAAAGGCGCCATGGCCCTCCGCCATCGCGGGCGTGGTCTTGCCGACGCCCAGCGCCGCCCCCGCCGCAACCGCGGCCCCGCCCTTGAACAGGGACCGGCGCGACAGCATCCGCTCCTTCACCGAATTCATCACACAGATATCACACATTGCCGTCTCTCCCCTTGTTGCCATTCTCGTTCGGGGCCGCGCCCCGAACATTCCAGTCTCCTCGCGCGGCCCTACCGCGACATGTGCAGCTCAAGGTTTTCGATCTGCTGTCCGGTCAGGCGGATCAGACAATCGAGCCGCGCCATCGGCTGGCCAGACCCGCCCTGCCATTGGGACGCCTCCCAATCGCAATAGGCATCGCGATAGACGATCCAGCTCCGCTGCGCGACACGCAGGCCTTCCTCCAGGTCCGGCCCGAACGCCATGACCACCTGCCCGTAGACCTCGTTCAGCCGCGCGTCGCGGGCCGCGTAGGCGTCAGACAGGCACAGGTTGATGTCGAGTTGCGTCGCTGTCCGGTCGCAGTCCTGTGCCGATGCCCCCCCGGCCATGGCAAGGCCCGACAGCAGCAGCGCACCGGCCCAAATCCACCGCATCACAAATCCCCCATCACCTGCTGGTTGAACCCGAACACCCGCCGGTCGCCCGCATAGGCCACCAGCCGCACCTCGCGCGTCTGGCCCGGCTCGAAGCGCACGGCAGTCCCTGCCGCGATATCCAGCCGCATGCCGCGCGCCTGCGCCCGGTCGAACGCAAGCGCCGCATTGGCCTCGGCGAAATGGTAATGGCTGCCGACCTGCACCGGCCTGTCCCCGGTGTTGGACACGACCAGCACCACGGCCTCGCGCCCGGCATTCAACACGATCATGCCCTCGGCGGGCATCACTTCGCCAGGGATCATGGCGCGCCCCCGCCCTGGATGGCCGCGATGATCCGCTTGCCGAACACGCCCAGAAGCGCGCCCGCCAGCAGCGCCAGCGACGATCCGCCCCCGGTCAGGATCGCCGCCACCAGCAGCAGCAGCACCAACGTCAGCAGATCGAACTCGGTTTCGCTGATCGGGATCTTCGTCAGCGCCACCTGTTCCAGCGCGCGGCGCAGATGGGGCTCCAGATAAGGCACCGCGATCCCCGCCAGCGCGCCCAGAACGAATGCAAGTATCATCTCAAGCCTCCCTCGCGGATCGGATGATGCACCGTGACCAGCTTCGTTCCGTCGGGAAACGTCGCCTCCACCTGCACATCGTGGATCATGGACGCGATTCCGTCCATACATTGCTCGGCGCGCACCACATGGGCCCCCGCCTCCATCAGGTCGGCGACCGAGCGTCCATCCCGCGCGCCCTCCACCACGTAATCGGTGATCAGCGCGATCGCCTCGGGGTGGTTCAGCTTGCAGCCCCGCTCCAGCCGCCCCCGTGCCACCATCGCGGCCAACGAGACCAGCAGCTTGTCCTTTTCTCTCGGCGTCAGATTCATCCTTGCTCCCTCAAACCTGCCACACGCGGGGCACCGGCCCCCGCGTCAGAACTTCGACCGCGCGCACGACCGCGCGCCGCAGCGGATAGGCCTCCGCCGCCATGAACCGTGCCGTCAGCCGCCCGTCCCAGGCGCTTGCAGCCGCGCGGACGCCCGCCGCGTTCAACACCGCGCGCAGCGGCCCCAACCGGTCCGCCGCATCGCGCGCCATGCAACTCAGCGTCGCCACCGCCACCGCGCCGTTCAGGCCGGCCGGGCCAGCGTGGCCGGGATCCGCCAGATCGCCCGCGCCCAGACGCACCGCCTCCAGCATCTCCAGCCGCCCGCCGCGCCACACCTCCCGCCGGTCATGCAGGCGAATGTCCCGCAACCGCTCGCCCATCGCCGCGCGGCCCAGCACCAGCGTCTCCAGCAGCACCAGTTCCGCGTCCGCCGCCATCTCCACCCGCAGCAAACGCTCCAGCGCCGCGCCCTCGAACACGATCACCTCCTGCGGCACCCAATGCAGGCACGCCCCCGGCCCCACCGTCAAACGCGTCTCCACCACGCCCGGCGCGCCGATCGCCCGATAGGCCCGCTCCGCCGTCTGCGTGGTCGCCGTTACCGCGCCGCCCGCCACCGACAGCGCGTAATCCAGCCGGTCCCCGCCCGTAACGCCGCCCGCCGTGTTCAGGAACACCACTTCCGGCGCACGCCCGAACACCCGCGGCAGCAGCACCTTGGCCGAACCGGACTGGTGCAAATCCCGCAAGCCCCCCCCGACGACCGAGGCCGAGGCCCGGCCCCGCACCCTTTGAGGCATCCGTGATGTGGCAGCGTCGAACATGGCCGGAGCCTAGGCGCGCGCGCGCCGCACAGGCAAGCGCGCGGCCCCGGATTCCGCGCCCCGCCGCGAAAATCGCCCAAGATTGAGGCACCCGGGCCCGTGCCCCCTTGGCACCACGCCCGATTCCCGGCTACCCGATCCCCATGATGCAAAGCCTCACGATCCGCCGCCCCGACGACTGGCACCTGCACCTGCGCGACGATGCCCTGCTGCGCGCCGTGCTGCCGGAAACCGCTCGCCACTTCGCGCGCGCCATCGTGATGCCCAACCTCGTGCCCCCCGTGGTGACGGCGGCCGAGGCCCACGCCTACCGCGCCCGCATCCTCGCGGCCCTGCCCGCAGGCATGGCGTTCGAACCGCTGATGACCCTCTACCTGACGGAACAGACCGACCCCGCCGACGTGGCCGCCGCCGTCGCCGATGGCCTGATCCACGCCGTGAAGCTCTATCCCTCAGGCGCCACCACCAATTCCCAATCCGGCGTGACGACCCTGGCCCGCGTCTACCCGGTGCTGGAAAAGATGGCCGAGATCGGCCTGCCGCTCTGCATCCATGGCGAGGTCACGACGCCCGAGATCGACATCTTCGACCGCGAACAGGCCTTCCTCGACACCGTGCTGATCCCGCTCCGCGCCGATCTGCCGGAACTGAAGGTCACCCTGGAACACATCACCACGTCCCACGGCATCGACTACGTGCGCGACGCGCCCGGCGACATCGCGGGCACCATCACCACCCACCACCTGATGATCAACCGCAACCACATGCTCGTCGGCGGCATCCGGCCCCACTACTATTGCCTGCCGATCGTCAAGCGCGCCTCCCACCAGCGGGCGCTGGTCGCCGCCGCCACCTCCGGGCATCCGCGCTTCTTCCTCGGCACCGACAGCGCCCCCCATCTCGACGGCGCGAAAGAGGCCGCCTGCGGCTGCGCCGGCGTCTTCTCCGCCCCCAACACGCTGTCCTGCCTCGCCCATGTGTTCGAGGCCGAGGGCGCGCTCGACCGGCTCGAAGCCTTCACCTCCCTCAATGGCCCCGCCCGCTACGGCCTTGCGCCCAACGACGCCACGCTGACCCTCGAAAAGCGCGCCACCCCCTGCGCCTATCCTGCCAGGCTCGACACGCCCGATGGCCCCCTCACCCTGTTCGACCCCGCGACGCCGCTGCACTGGCACGTCACCTGATCGCCCAAACCCGAACGCCCCCAAACCCGAACGCCCCAAACCCGAACGCCCCCAAACCCGAACGCCCGAAACCCTGGCGCCCCAAACCCGAACGGCCCTGCATACACGCCCCCCTGGCCCCTTCATCTTGGCAGAAAACCTCCCGCCGGAGGCTCCCACATCTCCCCTCACACACCCGCCCGAGGTTCCCCATGATCCCCTCCGCCTATCCCGACGACACCACCATGGCCGCCATGACCGCCCGCATGCTGCTCGACATCCGCGCCGTGCACTTCAACACCGACACCCCCTTCACCCATGCCTCCGGCAAGCAGGCGCCCACCTATATCGATTGCCGCAAGCTGATCTCCTGGCCGCGCATCCGCTCCACCGCGATGGATTTCCTGACCTGCAAGGTGATGCGCGCGGCGGGGCTGGAGGCCTTCGACAACATCGCCGGCGGCGAGACGGCGGGCATCCCCTTCGCCGCCTTCGTGGCGGAACGCATGGCGCTGCCGATGTCCTATGTCCGCAAGCAGCCCAAGGGCTATGGCCGCGCCGCCCAGATCGAGGGCGAGATGCCCGAAGGCGCGCGCGTGCTTCTGGTCGAGGATCTGACCACCGATGGCGGCTCCAAGCTGAAATTCGTCGATGCGATCCGGGCCGCGGGCGCCACCTGCGCGCATACCGCCGTGGTGTTCTCCTACGGCAACCTGCCGCAGACCGAGGCCACCCTCGCCGCCCATGGCCTGACCCTCCACGCGCTCACCACATGGGCCGATGTCATCGCCGAGGCCCGGCGCGGCAGCGACGTCCCCGAGGCCACCCTGGCCGAGGTGGAGCGATTCCTCTCCGACCCGGAAAGCTGGCGCGCGGCGCGCGGGCTGACATAGCGTCCCGGGCCGCGGCAATATCCTTTCGGCGTGGCGATTCCGCCACGTCCGGCGCGTCCGGAAGGCAGATATTGACGTCGCCACACCCCATGCCCCATGATATGGACATGGCAAGGCTGTGCGGCATCGGTCGGGACTTATTCACATCTTATCCAGATTGACGGGTCCGCAGCCCCATCCGCTATACCCGGCCAACCGACCGTCGCCCGGGCCGGCAGCCCCGCATGGCGACCGTGCGGCACGGCCAGCCATTCGCATCCGGGGGGAGCACATGAACCAGATCGCCACCTTGAATTCCACGCCCCCCGCGCCTGCCGACGGGACACAGACCGACATCGTCGTGCCCCACAACATCGAGGCCGAGCAGCAGCTTCTCGGCGCGATCCTGACCCGCAACGACGTGCTCGACCGGGTCGAGGATCTGGTCAAGCCGCAACATTTCCACGATCCGGTCCACGGCGAGATCTTCGCCATGGCCGCCGCGCGCATCGCCAGCGGGCGACAGACCGACGCCACCACCCTGAAGACCTTCGCCTCCGACATTCCCGGCCTGAAGGACCTTGGCGGGCCGGAATATCTCGTCAAGCTGCAACTCTCGGCCATCGCGACCTCCGCCGCGCGGGACTATGCGCAACTGATCCACGACCTTGCCGTGCGCCGCGAGCTGATCGCGCTGGGTGCCCGCGTGTCCGACCGCGCCCGCGCCATGCGCGAGGACGTGGCCCCCGACGCCCAGATCGTCGAGGCCGAGAAGGAACTGTTCGACCTCGCCGCCACCGGCGGCACGCAAAAGGGCTTCCAGTCGTTCCTGTCCGCGCTCCATGACGCGGTGCAGATGGCCAACGCCGCCTATAACCGGCAGGGCAAGCTGGCGGGGGTCTCCACCGGGCTGGCGGATCTGGACCGCATGCTTGGCGGCCTCCACAAGTCCGACCTCCTGATCCTCGCCGGGCGCCCCTCCATGGGCAAGACCTCGCTCGCCACCAACATCGCGTTCAATGTCGCGAAGGCGTGGCGCAACGGCGTGCGGGAGGATGGGACCACGGGCACCGTCGATGGCGGCGTCGTGGGCTTCTTCTCGCTCGAGATGTCCTCGGCCCAACTGGCCCAGCGCGTGCTGTCCGAAGCCGCCGAGATCCCGTCCGAACTGATCCGCAAGGGCGACCTGAACGAGCAGGAATTCCAACGCTACCTCAGGGCCGCGGGCGATCTGGAACGCTGCCCACTCTATATCGACGACACCCCCGCCCTGCCCATCGCGCAGGTCGCCGCCCGCGCCCGGCGGCTCAAGCGCTCGCCCAAGGGCCTCGACCTGCTGATCGTGGATTACCTCCAGCTTCTCAAGGGCACGGGCAAGTCCGAGAACCGCGTCAACGAGGTGTCCGAGATCACGCAAGGCCTCAAGGCCATCGCCAAGGAACTGGACATCCCCGTCATCGCGCTGTCGCAGCTCTCGCGCCAGGTGGAAAGCCGCGAGGACAAGCGCCCGCAACTGTCGGACCTGCGCGAGAGCGGTTCCATCGAACAGGACGCCGACGTGGTGATGTTCGTCTACCGGGGCGAATACTACAAGGAACGCGAAAAGCCGGGCGAGGAGAACCTCGAAGCCATGACCAAGTGGCAGCAGGACATGGAACACCTCCACGGCAAGGCCGAAGTCATCATCGGCAAACAACGCCACGGCCCCGTCGGCACGATCGAACTCAGCTTCGAAGGCCGCTTCACCCGTTTCGGCAACCTTGCGAAACCGTGGCAAGGGGATGGCGAGGGGTATTGACGCAGCGGAACCGTGCGCCGGTGGGTCCGAACCACCGCCGCCGGGGCGCAGCCGCGCCTCACCCCGCGAACTGCGCCCGGGTCCGGTTCGCGAAGGCCACCAGCGTCAGCATCACCGGAACCTCCACCAGCACGCCCACCACCGTCGCAAGGGCAGCACCCGAATTCAGGCCGAACAGGCTGATCGCGACGGCCACCGCAAGCTCGAAGAAATTCGACGTCCCGATCAGCGCGCAGGGGGCCGCGATCCGGTGCGGCACCTTCCACGCGAAGGCGGCCGCATAGGCCAATGCGAAGATGCCATAGCTCTGTATGACGATCGGCACCGCGATCAGCACGATGACGAAGGGATCGGACACGATCACCTGCCCCTGAAGCCCGAACAGGATCATCACCGTCACGATCAGGCCCACCACCGAATAGGGCTTCAGCCTTGCCTGAAACCGGGCAATCGCCTCGGGCGTGCCCAGCCGCCACCGCGTCAGCAGCCCCGCCACCAGCGGCAGCGCGACGAACAGCAGCACCGACAGCACCAGGGTCTCCCACGGCACCGCGATATCCGTCACCCCCAGCAGGAACGCCACGATCGGCGCGAAGGCCACCACCATGATCAGGTCATTCACCGAGACCTGCACCAGCGTGTAGCCCTCGTCGCCCCGCGTCAGCTGCGACCACACGAAGACCATGGCCGTGCAAGGGGCCGCGCCAAGCAGAATCAACCCCGCGATATATTGCGTCGCGTCCTCCGGCTCGATCCACGGGGCGAAGACATGTTCGAAGAACACGACCGCAAGGGCCGCCATCGTGAATGGCTTGATGGCCCAGTTCACCACCAACGTGATCAGCAGGCCGCGCGGTTGCTTGGCCACGTCGCGCAGCGATCCGGGATCGACGCCCACCATCATCGGATAGACCATCGCCCAGATCAGCACCGCCACGACAAGGTTGACGCGCGCCACCTCCGCCGCCGCGATGGCCGCGATCACGCCCGGTGCGACCGTGCCCAGCACGATCCCGCCGCCCATGGCAAGGGCGATCCAGATGGACAGGTATTTCTCGAATATCTTCACCGGATCATCCCTGGCTGCCCGAGGCGGTTCGCCTCCACGATCGGCGCCGACCATGCAGTCGAGCCTCGCCAAGCGCAATGCCCGCGACGCCCCCGGACGTCGCACCCGTCCCGCTCCCTCGCATCGCACGCCCCCGCCTCGCACG
>CAZTUG010000104.1:0-10365 GCA_964615955.1 uncultured Roseicyclus sp. | reverse complement strand
ACCACCGACACGAGGATTTTCAATCCACTGCTCTACCCCTGAGCTACCCGGGCACGGGTTTCGGAGGGTTCAGAAAGCCCCCGTGGGTGGAGCGCCTTCTAGGGCCTTCCCGGGGCGCTGTCCATAGCACCGGCGGGTTTTTCTCTGGCCTTTTCTCAGTGCAGCCGCGGGTCCGCGGCGGCAACCTCATCGGCGGCGCGTTCTGCGTCTTCCGGGTCGGTCGACGGCACCGCGTAGGCGCCGTTGAGCCAGCGTCCAAGATCGAGGTCGGCGCAGCGGCGCGAGCAGAACGGGCGGTAGCTTTCACTGGTGGATTTCGAACAGATCGGGCAGGACATGGGCAGGGCCTTCGCTATGGGAACCGGACCATATTGGGGCAGCGCGCGACCGCCTGCAACCGGGAGGATGACGCAGCGCGCTTGCGCGGAGGGGGCGCGGTCCGATAGGCGTTGGGGCAAGCAGGACGGGAGCAGGACCATGGCGATGACGCGGCGGGGATTGACGCTGGGGGCGGGCGCGCTGGCGCTGTCGGGATGCGTCGGCGGCGGCGACTTCGGCGGGCTGGGCGGTTTCCGCGCCCAGGCCATCGGCACCCCCGGCGATGGCGGGCCGTCCACCGATCCTGCCTTCCGGCCCCAACCGAACGCCGCGTTCGACGCGTGGCTGCCAGGACTGCGCGCCCGCGCCCGCGCGGCGGGGATCTCGGAGGCGGCGCTGGACCAAGGGCTTGACGGCGTTGGATTTCTGCCCGGTGTGATCGAGCGCGACCGCAACCAGACCGAATTCCGCCGGTCCACCGAGGATTACCTCGCCCTTGTCGCGGGCGATGACGATGTCAGCCTTGGACGCACACGCTTTGCCAGCCACCGCGCCACCTTGGCGGACATCGAAGCGCGATACGGCGTCCCGGCACATGTCTGTTGCGCCGTCTGGGGCGTGGAAAGCCGCTACGGCACCCGATTGGGCGACATTCCGGTGATCTCGGCCGTCGCGACGCTGGCCTGGGAAGGGCGGCGCGGCGCCTTCTTCGAGGCGCAGACAATCGCCGCGCTCCGGATCGTGCAGAACGGCGACACGACGCCGGACCGGATGCTGGGATCCTGGGCCGGGGCGATGGGACATACACAACTGATTCCAACCACTTACGAGGAATATGCCGTCGATTTCCGGGGCGACGGGCGGCGCGACATCTGGAGCAGCGACCCGACCGACGCCTTCGCCTCGACGGCCAGTTACTTCAGCCGCTTCGGCTGGCGCGCAGGCCAGCCCTGGGGCATGGAGGTGCAACTGCCCGCAGGCTTCAGCGCCGCCACGGGACGCGACACGCGCCGCGCGGTGGCAGAGTGGAGCGCCCTTGGCGTCCGGCGCGCGGGCGGTGGCGCGCTGCCCGATCATGGGGCGGCGGCGATCCACGCGCCGGGGGGCGCGGGGGCGCCCGCATGGATTTTGTTCCATAACTTCAATGTCATCCTGCGCTACAACGCCTCCACCAATTACGGGATCGGGGTGGGCTACCTGTCGGACCGGATCAACGGGGGCGGGCCGTTGCGGCAAAGCTTCGGCGCGGATGCAAGCGGCTTGACCCAAGCGCAGCGGCGAGAGTTGCAACAGCTTCTGAACCGCGCGGGATATGACGCGGGCACGCCCGACGGGGTGATCGGATCGGGCACCGAGGCCGCGATCAGCGCCTACCAGGCGGCCAATGGATTGCCGGTCACCGGAGAGCCGTCGCTTACCCTTTTGCAACATCTTCGGTAGGATTGCCGGGGCGCACACCCCGTGCACATCCCGTGCACATCCTGTACATACGCGATCCGCGCACCAAGAAATCGCCGTAAACATAGAAATGTGCGGAAATCTTCAGGCGACACCCGCATGGAGAGGGCCCGTGTCGGCGCGGTCCCCGCGGTCCCCTAGACCGGCCAGACCTGCGCCAGCGGATGCCGGTCGCGCTTGCGGGTCAGTTCCAGCATCCCGAGCGGCGTCCAGCCCGCCACGACCACATCGCTGCCCGCCAGCCGGAACGCCTTGCGGACGGCATCCTCCACCTGCTTGCGGTCGCGCTTGGGCATGGGCGCAAGGTCGAGCGTGATCTGCCCGCCCAGACCCTTCACGCGCAGCAGGCGCGGCAGGTCGCGGACCAGCGCGAGATTGGCCTTCAACCCGGCGGCAAGGGAATGGTCCGCACCGGTGTTCACGTCCACCGCCACCAGCGCGCGCGTCGCCTCGACCCAGGCGGACCCGCCGCCGGGGAGGGATTGGCGCGGGGCGAGCGCGGCGGCGACCGCTTCCATCACGCCGTGGGCCTCGAAGCTGCCTGCCGCGTCGATCACCTCGTCGGGATCGGGGGTGGACCAGTCGCGCCACGCGAGCGTGTGGGCATCCTCGGCATCGAGCAGCCATTCCGGCTCGCCACTCGGTTCGGAGAGCACCAGCGCGGCGGCCGCGCACATGGCATGGATGTCGTCGAGCACCGCCGCTTCGGGCGCACCGTCGGCGGCGGAACGGACGATCAGGCCGTAGCCGTCCGACGCGGCGCGGCTGGCATGGGCGATTTCCGCCAGCCGGTCGCGTTCGTCGTCGTCGCGGATCGTGCGGCTGACGTTGAGGCCGGGCGCATGGGGGGTGACGATGGCGTAGCGCGACTTGAAGATCAGGTCGGGCGTCACGGGAACGGCCTTGCCCGCCTCCACCACGCCCGAGACCTGCACGAAGAGCGTTTCGCCCGCCGCGATGTCCCTGGCGCGTTTCAGGTAGCCCATGATGCCGTCGCCCAGGTGCAGGGTGATCCCGCCCTGCCCCTTCATCGGACGGTCGGCCCTGGCGCGCGCGATGGCCCCGATGCCGGGGGGGGCACCGGGGGCCGGGTCGATCAGGAGATCGTGGAGCTTGCCGTCCACCATCAGCGCGGCGGCGCGGCGGCCTGCGACGGTATCGAGCAGGACAATTCTGCCTTTCATGCGCCCGTCTCCGGCGGCGCGGCGGACCAGAGCGGCACACCGACGCCTTGCAACAGGGCCGCCGTTTCCACCAGCGGCAGGCCCATGATCGCGGAATGGGAGCCGCTGATCCACGGGATGAAGGCGCCCGCAGGCCCCTGGATGGAATAGCCGCCCGCCTTGCCCTGCCAATCGCCGGTGGCGATGTAGCCGTCGAGTTCCGTCGCGCCGAGACGTTTCATCTGCACCCGGCTTTCCACGATCCGCACCGACAGCTTGTCGCCCGCGCGCACGGCCACCCCGGTATAGACCCGGTGCCGCCGCCCGCCCAGCAGCCGCAGGAAGGCCCGCGCCTCGTCCGCATCGGCCGGTTTGCCGAGGATACGGCGACCGGCGGCGACGGTGGTATCGGCGGCCAGCACCACGTCGCCCGGATCGGCCTGCACGGCGGCGGCCTTGGCGCGGGTGATGCGTTCGACATAGGCGCGGGGCAATTCGCCGGGGCGCGCATCCTCGTCGATATCGGGGGGGCGGATGGCGTGGGGCGTGAGGCCAAGGGTGGCGAGCAGGTCCAGCCGACGCGGGCTGCCGGAGCCGAGGATCAGCCTCATGGCAGGGCCTTGGCCAGCGCGATGCGGGCGGCGGCGTTGTAATCGCGTTGCAGGCGTTCCATCCGGCGCGTGTCCTTGCCGGGCGCGAAGGTGGTTTCGGCGCGGTCGCCCCGGAAGCGGGTGTTGCGCCATTTGAGGGTATCGACCTCGTCCGCGAGAGCGGCCCAGGCGCGCACGTCCGGGTCATCCGTCAGCAGGAAGCGGGGCGCGCGGCGGGGCGGTTTGGGGGCGAGGTAATCGAAGGCCCAGTCGGGATCGCGCACGAAGAGGATGCGGGTTTCGCCGTCCAGCGGCGGCGTGATGTCCACCAGCGTGCCGTCGCGGTCGATCACGGCGTGGCGCGCGGCCTCGAGCCAGAAACCGGTGAGTTCCCAGATCAGCCAACCGAACACCGGCGCGCCTTCGCCCGCCATGACGGTATTGTAGAAGGGCTGATCCTCGATCGCGTCCGCCCCGGGGTGCACCGCGACATATTCGGCGGTGCCGCAGCCGAGGGTGCGCGCATAGGCCGTAACCCCCTCGCCGATCTCGGCGGGGGTGGTGATGGTGCGCGCGGCGCTCACTTGAAGCGGTAGTTGATGCGGCCCTTCGTGAGGTCGTAGGGCGTCATTTCAACCTGCACCTTGTCGCCGGCCAGAACCCGGATGCGGTTCTTGCGCATCTTGCCTGCCGTATGCGCGATGATCTCGTGGCCGTTTTCGAGCTCGACCCGGAATGTCGCGTTTGGCAGGAGTTCCTTCACGACGCCGGGGAATTCGAGCATCTCTTCCTTGGCCATGTGATCTCCAGTGGTTGCGCCCCACAGCGGGGCAAGTGGCGGCTAAATGCGCCGAACGGTAAAAGGTTTCAAGGCAAATCGCCGTTGGTCGCGGTCCGGACGGCGCGTCACGCGGATCGCGGGGGGGCGGCGGGCGTCATCCGGCAAGAGGGTCCGGGGTTCCGAAACGCGCCGTCATGCGCCCGAGGATCTGGTCGCGCGCCTCGCGGTAGGCGGTCAGCTTGGCCGCGCGGGTTTCGCCCAGGCCGGTGGGATCGAGGATCGGCCAGTATTCCACGTCGATATGGTAGTGCCGCGTCATGTCGAGCGCGCGGCGCTGGCTGGCGGGGCTGAGGGCGACGATCAGGTCGAACCCGGTGAGATCGTCGCCCCATTCCTCCATCTCGTCGAAGGAGCGCACCCGGTGGCGTTCCAGTTCCACCCCCAGTTCGGAGCAGACCGCGACGGCGAATCCGTCGATCTCCAGCTCGTGCTTGACCCCCGCCGACTGGACATAGGCGCGTTGCCCGTAGAGCCGTTTCATCAGCCCCTCGGCCATGGGCGAGCGCGTTGCGTTGTGGTCGCAGCAGAACAGGACCGATTGCGGGAAGTCCTGGGATGCGTGCGGAACCGGCACGATCTCAGGCCCCGAAATGCAGGACGCAGATCAGGGTGAAGAGGCGGCGGGCGGTATCGGTATCGACCTCGGCCTTGCCATCGAGACGTTCCTGCAAGAGCCGCGCGCCTTCGTTGTGGATGCCGCGCCGGGCCATGTCGATGGCTTCGATCTGCGACGGCGGCAGGGACTTCACCGCCTTGAAATACGACTCGCAGATCTGCCAGTAATCCTTGACCGTCTGGCGGAACGGCGAAAGCGACAGGTGAAATTCGGCCGCCGGGGCGCCGTCCTCGGTATCGACATCGAAGACCAGCCGCTTGTCGCGGATCGCCAGCGCCACGCGGTAGGGGCCGACGGGCGCGTCGGCGCGGGGAATGGTGAAGGTGTTCTCCTCCAGCAGGTCGAAGATCGCGACGCGGCGTTCCTGTTCGATCTCGGGGGTCGGGGCGGGCAGACCGTCCGTCTCGATCTCGATATGGCAGATATGCATCGTCATGGCTCCTCTCCCCGGTTCAGCCGTGCCATCCGCGCGGCCACGGATGCTCCATGTGCGCCGAGCCCCTCGGAGGCTGCAAGCACCTCGGCGGCCGGGCCGATGGCTTTGAGCGCGTCGGGTGTCATCCGGGCAACGGTGGTGCGCTTCATGAAATCGAGCACGCCGAGCCCGCTGGAGAACCGCGCCGAGCGCGCCGTGGGCAGCACGTGGTTCGGCCCGCCGATATAATCGCCGATCGCCTCGGGCGTCCACTGCCCGAGGAACACCGCGCCGGCATGGGCGATCCGGGCAAACAGCGCCTCGGGGTCGGCGACGCACAGTTCCAGATGTTCGGGCGCGATGCGATCGGAAAGGGCCGCGGCGCGTTCGAGCGTGTCGCAGGTGATGATCGCGCCATGATCGCGCCAGGAGGCCCCCGCGATGGCGGCGCGCGGCAGGGTTTCGAGCTGTGTCGCGACAGCCGCCGCCACTGCCTGCCCGAAGGCTGCGTCGGGGGTGATGAGGATGGCTTGGGCGCTTTCGTCATGCTCGGCCTGGGACAGCAGATCCATCGCGATCCAGTCCGGGTCGTTGTCGCCATCCGCGATCACGAGGATTTCGGAGGGGCCCGCGATCATGTCGATGCCGACGCGCCCGAAGACGCGACGCTTGGCGGCGGCCACATAGGCGTTGCCGGGACCGGTGATCTTGTCCACGGGCGCGATGGTTTCGGTGCCATAGGCCATTGCGGCGATGGCTTGCGCGCCACCGATGCGGTAGACCGTATCGACGCCCGAAAGCTCGGCCGCCAGCAGCACCAGCGGGTTGACCACGCCATCGGGCGTGGGGGCGCAGATGACCAGGCGTTCGACGCCCGCGACCGCCGCCGGGATCGCGTTCATCAGGACGCTGGAGGGATAGGAGGCGAGACCGCCGGGCACGTAGAGGCCCGCCGTCGAGACCGGCCCCCAGCGCCAGCCCAGTTCGGCGCCCTCGGGATCGGTCCAGCGGGCATCTTCGGGGCGTTGGCGAATGTGGTAGGCGCGGATCCTTTCGGCCGCGCGTTCCAGCGCCGCGCGCTCGACCGGGGGCACCGTGGCGATGGCCGAGGCGATCTCGTCCGGTGTGAAGGCCATGGTTTCGGGTGTGAGCGTGATGCGGTCGAATTTCGCGGTCAGTTCCAGCACGGCGGCATCGCCGCGCGCGCGGACATCGGCAATGATCGCGGCCACGGTGTCGTCCACATCGGGGGCATCTTCGCGTTTCATTTCCAGCAGTGCTGTGAAGCGGGCGTCGAAATCGACGTCCCTTGTATCGAGAAAGTGCGGCATGGGCCCTCCGGGTCACGGTGGAGGGCAGATAGCGCGCGTGGGCGGCAGCCTCAAGCGCTGACCGGATCGGGGCGTTCGGGACCATTGGTGGCGGGCGGGGGGGGCAGCCCCCCGTCCCCTCCCAGCCCCCCCCCAGCCCCCCGACCCTCCCAGCCCCCCGAACCCCCCGGAGTATTTCGGGATAGATGAAGGAGGCCCCGGGTGTCAGGGGTCGAGGCGGCGGATCATGCTGTATTGGTCCTGAACATGGCCGTCATGGTTCAGGCAGCGCGGGATCGTGCCGATCTGCCCGAAGCCCGCCGCGCGATAGGCGGCGCGGGCGGCGGCATTGTCGACACCCACGTCGATTTCCAGTTGCACCACGCCCAGTGCGCGCGCCTCGGCCGCGATCTGGTCGAGCAGCGTCACCGACAGGCCGCGCCCGCGTGCTTCGGGCGTCGTGTAGACGCAGATGACATGGCCCCGGTGCCGGGTGATCGCGCCGCCCACGCGGTGCCAACCCGCCGTGGCGATGACGCGCCCGGACTCCACCACCGCCCAGAGGTGGATCCTGTCGAGCCAGTCCATGACCTCGTCCGGGGCCTTGGCGGCCCAGTCCTCGGGGGTGGAGCCGAAGGCCTCGGGCGCATCGCGCAGCATCTCCAGCCGGGTCTTGCGGAAGGCGCGCCAATCGCCGGGATGCAGGCGGCGGAGTCCGTCGGGGCCGGGCTCGGGCACATCGGCCGTCAGGTCGCGCACCATGAAGAGGTCGTCGCGCGGCTCTGCGCCCTGCATCACCGCAGCCGGGATGCGGCCCTTGGCGGCGAAACCGTGGCGCGCGTAGAAGGCGCGGGCGCGGGTGTTGTCCTCGGCCACCCACAGTTCCATCTGGGTCGCGGCGCGCGCGCGCGCAGCTTCGACCAGATGCGTCAGGAGCGCATCGGCCGCAGCGCTGCCGTGGTAGGGCGGCGTCACGTAGAACGGCCCCATATGGACCCGGTGGCGGGACATCGCGAAGCTTTGGCCGCGCAGGCCCGCGAAGCCCACCAGCCGCTTGCCATCGAACACGCCGAAGGCATTGCCGGTGCTGATCCAGCCCAGCAGCGCCGCATCGGGGGTGGCCAGCGCCTCGGCCTCGGTCAGCAGGAAGGCGGTCGGGAAGAGGCGGATGCCTTCGAGGCGCAGGGCCACGAGAGCGGGCAGATCCTCGGCCGCGAGGGGCCGCGCGGCGGATGCCCGCAGCGTCATGGCTGCGCACCCCTGTGGTGGCGGGCGATCACGCGCCGTGATCCGGCGCCTTGCCCGAGGGCGCGCGGTAGGGCCGCGTCACGTCGCGGAGCGTGATTTCCAGCGCCTCGAGATCGACCGCGATGGTGCCGTCGCCGGCCAGCACGAGGTCCAGCCGGCCGGTGCCGTCGGGACCGGGATGCCAGTGCAGCGCCAGCAGCGACAGGACGGTGTCGGTGTCCGTGCGGTCGAGACCCTGGCTGCGGACTGCCAGCGCATCCTCGATCGACAGGACCGCCTGCACCCGTTCGGGGGCGCGGCCGGCCAGTTCCCAGCGGAACCGGTTCAGCAGCAGCGCCAGCCGCCGCCGCTTGCGATCGAAGCGCATCTCGGTGATCGGGAAGACGGCATCCTGCACCAGCGCCGAAAGCACCGGAACGTCGGCCGCGTCCAGCGCGCGCAGGGCGACCGGGGCATCGGCGGGGCGGGCCGCATCCTCGAAGCGGGCATCCTCATCCATCGCTCAAACGCTCCACATCGGCACCGACGCCCTGCAACTTGCGCACCAGGTGTTCATAGCCGCGGTCGAGGTGGTAGACGCGGTTGACCACCGTTTCGCCCTCTGCCGCGAGACCGGCGAGGATGAGCGAGACCGAGGCGCGCAGATCCGTGGCCATCACCGGCGCGCCGCGCAGGGTCTCGACCCCGCGCACGGTCGCCGTGTTGCCATGCACCTCGATGCTGGCGCCCATGCGGATCAGTTCGGGGGCATGCATGAAGCGGTTCTCGAAGATCGTCTCTTCGAGGGTGGAGGTGCCGTCGGCAAAGCACATCATCGCCATGAATTGCGCTTGCAGATCGGTCGGGAAGCCGGGGAACGGCGCGGTGGTGACATCGACGGATCTCAGGCGCCCGCCGGGGTGGCGGACCTTGAGGCCCGCATCGGTTTCGGTGATCTCGAGCCCGGCCTCCTCCATCTTGTCGCAGAGCGCCGCGACCAGGGCGCGGGTGCCGCCGAGGCATTCGACCGCGCCCCCCGCGATCCCGGGCGCGACCATGTAGGTGCCCAGTTCGATCCGGTCGGCGATCACGCGGTGGGTGGTGCCATGCAGGCGGTCGACACCGTGCACCACGATGGTGCCGGTTCCCGCGCCCTCGATATCGGCGCCCATGGCGATCAGGCAATCGGCCAGCGCCCTGGTGTCCGGCTCGCGCGCGGCGTTGCGGATCACGGTGGTGCCCTTGGCGCGCACGGCGGCGCACAGGACGTTTTCGGTGGCACCGACCGAGGGGAAGGGGAATGCGATCTCGGCCCCTTTCAGGTCGCCCGAGGCATGGACGTAGCCGTCGCGCAGATCGACCTTGGCGCCCATCTTCTGCAACCCGGTCAGGTGAAAATCCACCGCCCGCGCGCCGATGGCGCAGCCGCCGGGCAGCGACACGATCGCCTCGCCCGTGCGGCCCAGAAGCGGGCCGAGCACGTTGAACGAGGCGCGCAGCTTGCGCACGATATCGTAATGCGCGAGGTGCGAGGTCAGGTTGCCCGCCGACAGCGCCAGGGTGCGGCCGTCGTTCAGGCGCCCGATCTCGACGCCGAGGCTTTCGAGAAGTTCGGACAGGGTGCGCACATCCGACAGCCGCGGCACGTTGGTCAGCGTCAGCGGTTCATCGCTGAGCAGCGCCGCGCACATCAGCTTGAGGCAGGTGTTCTTGGCCCCCGCAATCGGGATCTGCCCACTCAACGGGCCATTGCCCCTTACCACGATCCTGTCCATCTGCGCCTCGCCTTCCGGTTGTCGCCTTGTCGGTATCAGTCCGACGGTGTGTCATCCTCGGCCTTCGTCCCCGGGCCTTGCCCCGCCACCTGGCCTGCCGCCTTCCCTGCCGCCTTCCCTGCCGCCTTCCCTGCCGCGCGGCCCCTGCTTTGCGCCTTTCGCTTGGCCAGGTTGGCCTTCAACGCCGCCTTCAGGCGGTCGTCCCGCGCAGTGCCGGAGCCCGTGCCGGAGCCCGTGCCGGGGCCCGCGCCGGGGCCAGCGCCGGGGCCAGCGCCGGGCTTCGTGCCGGGCTTCGTGCCGGGCTTTGCTTCGGGGGCCGTGTCGCGTTGGCCTTGGTCGGGTTTCTCAGCCATGGCACCAGCCTTTAACGCCCTGGGCCGGGGGCGTCCAGATTGCGCTTGCACCCCTGCCCCGGAGCGACTAATCAGCCGCCCACCGGCGCTGTGGTAGCTCAGTGGTAGAGCACACCCTTGGTAAGGGGCGGCTCCGCTGGCGGAGGTGGCTGAAACTAAAGGGCTTTTCCAGAGCCCGCTTGCATCGGGGTAACTCCCGGGGTAGCTATCTGGAAAACGGCTCGCTGCCGTAGCTCAGGGGTAGAGCACTCCCTTGGTAAGGGAGAGGTCGAGAGTTCAAATCTCTCCGGCAGCACCAT
>CAZTUG010000103.1:0-10958 GCA_964615955.1 uncultured Roseicyclus sp. | reverse complement strand
CGCCAGAACTTCCATTGCGAGCAGAACGAGCAGGTGAACGGACAGCCGCGCGCCAGGTTCGGGATCGCCACGCGCTTGCCGAGGGGGATATAGATGTATTGCGTCCAGTCCAGCAGCGACCAGTCGGGATTGATGCTGTCGAGATCCTTGACGGTCGCCGCGGCGGGGGTCGCCACGATCCGGTCGTCGTCGCGGAAGGCCAGGCCCTTGATGCTGCCCCGCTCGGCGGGCCAGCGCCCGGCATGGATCGACTCGATCAGGTCGAGAAAGATCTCCTCGCCCTCGCCACGCACGATGACATCGATCCAGGGCGCCTCGCTCAGCACCTGCTTGTACATGAACGTGGCATGGACCCCGCCCAGCACGCGCACCGCGCCCGGCACCACCTCCTGCGCGATCCGCAACACCTCCTCCGCCTTGTAGATCGAGGGGGTGATCGCGGTGCATCCGACCACGTCGGGCTGCAACTCGCGCAACCTCTCGGCCAGCGCGCCGTCCTCCATATGGGTGGTCATCGCGTCGATGAAGGTGACATCCGTGTAGCCGGCATCGCGCAGGTGGCCGGCCAGATAGGCGACCCAGGCAGGCGGCCAGTTCCCCGCGATCTCGGCCCCGCCAGAGTGGTAATTGGGGTGGATAAGAACGATCTTCATGGCGCGACTCCCCTATGTGTCAATCCAGATTGACACAAGAGGCGTCCAGTTTACTTGACATGGATCAAACGCGACCGAGGCCGCGTCACAGGTGCGGGCCGATCGGGCGCGCGCCCTCTGCCAGCGCCTTCTCGATCGTGGTCACGGTCGCGGGCATGAAGCGGCCCTTGGGTTTGCTGTCGGCCCACCAGTCCCGCGCGCCGGGATGTGCAAGAAGGTCCAGCATCAGGTTGTGCACGGCCAGATGCAGGTCCTGCATCATGCGCGGGACCGTTCCGGAATGCTTCTGGAAATTGCCGATGATGTGGATGCCCTGCTCCAGGTAGAGCCCGTAGCTCATCCGCTCGGCCGGGCTCAGGCCGTGGAAATCCGCATTGCCCCGCACCACCAGGTCAGCCAGCGCAGGGTCATTGGTGGCCGCCTTGAAATTGGTCAGCGTCACCAGCAACGCGCGCCAGTTGCTCAGGCCCGTCTCGCGGTTCTGCTCGCGCAGCTGGATGGCGAGAAACAGCAGCGATCCGATCACGCCGGCGGCGGCGACCAGATCGGCGATGGCGGCAAGGGTGGGCAGCATGGCGGCGGTCCTTTCGGGGCTTGAAGCGGTCGCGGCAGCTTAGCGTCGCGCCGCGTCCGTGTCATGGCATCGCGCGCCCCGATCCGCCCCATCTTGCCCGGTCCCGCGGCCTCGCCTATAGAGACCCGAAGTCGCACCTATCACGCACGAGGCAACCATGGCCGGCCATTCGAAATGGGCAAACATCCAGCACCGCAAGGGGCGTCAGGACAAGCTGCGCGCCAAGGTGTTCTCCAAGATGTCGAAGGAAATCACCGTCGCCGCGAAGATGGGCGACCCCGATCCCGACAAGAACCCCCGTCTGCGCCTGGCCGTGAAAGAGGCGAAAGCCGTCTCGGTCCCGAAGGACGTGATCGATCGCGCGATCCAGAAGGCCGTCGGTGGCGATGCGGAAACCTATGACGAGATCCGGTATGAGGGCTATGGCCCCAACGGCGTGGCTGTCATCGTCGAGGCGATGACCGACAACCGCAACCGCACCGCCTCCACCGTGCGCTCCACCTTCGCCAAGAATGGCGGCAACCTGGGCGAAACCGGCTCCGTCGGGTTCATGTTCGACCGCAAGGGGCAGGTGACCTACCCGCTCACCGCGGGCGACGCCGACACGGTGATGATGGCCGCCATCGAGGCGGGGGCCGAGGATGTGGAGACCAACGAGGGCGACGGCGACGAAGACCCGGGCGGCCACGTCATCTGGTGCGCCGACAGCGATCTCAACGACGTCTCCACCGCGCTGGAGGAAGCGCTGGGCGACGCGGAATCGACCAAGCTGGTCTGGCGGCCCACCACCACGACCGAGCTGGGACTGGAGGACGCCCAGAAGCTGATGAAGCTGATCGAGGCGCTGGAAGACGATGACGACGTGCAGACCGTCACCGCCAATTTCGAGATCTCGGACGAGGTGATGGCGCAGCTTTAGGCGCAGCTTATCACGGTGATAAGGCACCTTAACCCCCTGATCTGAAACACCAATCCCAATTCGTTAAGGTTTGGGAAAGGGTTCCCGAAGGGGGTGGGGCGGCGTCAGATGTCGAGCTTGCCCTGCGCCCGCGTATCCTCTTCCCGGGCCGCCTTCTTGAAGGTGTCGTCCCGCCGCGCGGGCAGGGCATCAGATGTCGAGACGCCCCTGCGCCTTGATGCCTTGTTCGCGGGCAGTCAATTCGGTTCGAATTTACCCTTGAGCCAGTGTAGAAGCGCCTTTTGATCGCCTGCGGTTGCGCGTCTGACCTGTACCAGCAGCTTGTGCAGGGACGGTCTGTCCAGCGTAAGGTTGGCGGCCCCTTCGTTGCACACGGAGCACAGCGCCCGAAGATTTCCCGGATCATCGGTGCCGCCTTGGGATTTGTCGATGACATGCCCGATCTGCAACCGCGTCTTTCGCGTCGGATCATAGGGGTGAGGTTCGCCTGCGACCGCGCCACATTGCTGGCAGGTGAATCCGTTGCGATCCAATACGAAGGCACGCGCTTCCTTCGAGATGTGCCGCTCGAAGGCGGGCAGCGGCTTTGGCGATTCCAGCAGATACTGGCCGGGTCGCAGACTTGCCCGGTCATTGTGGGTCAGGATTTGATACCCTTCTTCGGTGCGCAATTCGCGAATCCGGCGCGCCCATTCCGAGATACCGCCAGCCACGTCGCGCAGTTCGGCCGAGTCCATCACGCGCCCGAGGTTTTCAAGAAAATGCGCCCGAAGCCTGGCTCGCGCGCCGGTCCTTGTGCCCGATTTCATTCGGCCGCGACCGGCTCGAGGGACCCTTCGATCCGGTCTGCAGCTTCCAGCGCATGGCGGATCGCCCGTCCGATACGTGCCGCGACCGGTGGCGGAAACGCGTTGCCGACCTGCCGGTATGCGGCTGTCTTCTTGCCATGAAATGCCCAGTCGTCCGGGAAGCCCTGCACCCGCGCGACCATGCGGATCGTAAGCCGTGGCAGTCCTTCAAACCCTTCATGCGGCGCAGTCTCGGCCACCGACCCGCCATTCACGCCAAGCGCGCGCCATGCCGCCCGTGCCCGCGTCGGACCAAGGTCCGGGCCACCGTGTTTCTTCGATCCACCAACAATTGTCGGGGCGATCTTGCACGCACCTTGTGCCCATGTGTCGGCGGCTTCCCACCCATTCTCGGACATCAGGTCGTGCAAAAGCGCACCGACGGTCCGGGGTGTCTCATTGGTCGGCGTGGGAAACTGGAAATGCGGCCAAAGCGACTGCTTCATCGCGACAATCGCGACGCGCGCGCGGGTTTGGGAAACGCCGAAGGAACTGGCATCGAACAGCCGCCAATCCACATCATACCCAAGGGATCGGAAACACCCGACAATCTCGTCCCTGTAGGATTGAAAACCGGGTGACAGGAACCCGCGTACATTCTCGATCAACACGGCGCGCGGCTGGTATGTCTCTATCAATCTGAAGGCGGCCGGAAACAGGTTTCGGTCGTCTTCTGCCCCCAATTGCTTTCCCGCGATGGAGAAGGGAGGGCATGGCAGACCGGCGGCAAACAGATCGACGGGCGGAAGGACGGGGGGAACGAACGCGTTCATGTCGGCGCATTCGACCTGCCAGTTTGGTCGGTTCAGCCGAAGTGTTGCGCAGCAGTCGGCATCATTGTCGACCAACAGAAGATGTCGGAACCCGGCATGTTCAAGCCCCAATGCCTGACCGCCTGCGCCAGCGCAGAATTCTATGGAAGTGTGGTGCAGCTTGGGGCTCATGGGGGCTTACATATTCACTCGTGCCATGGATGGACAACCATATGTTGATGTCGGCCCCTTGAACAGCACGTTGTAGGAGGCGTTGGAGTTGAACGGCGGGTCGAGGTAGATCAGGTCGACGGAGGCATCCGCGATGCTGTCGCGCAGGACGGCGAGGTTGTCGCCGTAATAGAGGTGGTTCATCGGCCTGTCCCTGGTGTCGTGACGCCTGGTGCGCCCGGCGTTTCTTGCTTGGCACGGTTACGTTAATCGGGGATTGAGGGCCATGCCAACCCATTTGCCCCTGCGCCCATGACCACAGCCCTGCTTGCCGGCTTCGCCCTCTCCGCCTCGCTGATCCTGGCCATCGGGGCGCAGAACGCCTTCGTGTTGCGGCAGGGCCTGCGGCGCGCCCATGTGGCCGCCGTGGTCGTTGTGTGCTGCGCGTCCGAGGCGGTCTTGATCTTCTCGGGCGTGGCGGGGTTCGGGGTGATCGCGGCGCGCGCGCCCTGGGCGCTGGACGTGATGCGCTGGGGCGGGGCGGCCTTCCTCGTGGTTTATGGCCTGCGCTCGTTGCGGGCCGCCTTCACCGCGACCGAGGCGCTGGAGGCCGAGGGCGCGCCGGAGCAGAGCCTGCGCGCCGCGGTGCTGACGGCGCTGGTGCTGACCTGGGCGAACCCGCATGTCTATCTCGATACGGTGGGCCTGATCGGGGCCGTCGCGGCCACCTATGGCGCGGGGCGCTGGGCCTTCGGGGCGGGCGCGCTGGCGGCGTCCTGCCTGTTCTTCGCGCTGCTCGGCTTCGGGGCGCGGGCCCTTGCGCCGCTGTTCGCGCGCCCGCGCGCCTGGGCGTGGCTGGACGGGATCGTGGGCGTCACCATGCTGGGGCTGGCCCTGAAACTGGCGCTGTTCGCCTGAGTGCCGCTTGCCGCCGCCCGCCGTCGGTGATCTTGTGCGGCCCGAATGGAACCCCTTGGCACCCCCGTCCCGCCGCCCGTCCCGCCGCCTGATCCGGCCCTCGATCCGGCCCTCGATCCGGCCCCCGGTCCGGCCCTCGATCCGGCCGCGTCGCAACCCGGCCTCGGCATCTTCTGGATGCTGGTCACGGGGCTGTGCTTCGTCGCGGTGACGGCGAGTGTGAAGATGGTGGGCGATGCGGTTCCGGCGGTGCAGGCGGGCTTCCTGCGCTATGCGCTGGGCATCGTCTTCGTGCTGCCGATGCTGCCGGCCGTGCGGCGCGCCGCCATCGACCGCGCGACCGGCGCGCTGCTGCTGACGCGCGGCGTGACCCATGCGCTGGCGGTGTCGCTGTGGTTCTTCGCGATGACGCGCATTCCCATCGCGGACGTGACCGCGCTGAACTACCTCAACCCGGTCTATGTCATCTTGCTGGCGGTGATTTTCCTGGGCGAGCGGTTGGGCCCGTGGCGCATCGGGGCGGTGGTGGTGGCGTTCATCGGCACGCTGGTCATCATCCGGCCCGGCTTCCGCGAGATCGACATCGGCCATCTGGTGATGCTGGGCACGGCGGTGGCGATGGCGGCCAGCTATTTCATGGCCAAGGTGGCCTCGCGCACACTGGACCCACAGGTGGTGGTGGTTTGCCTGTCGCTGGTGGTGCCGGTGGTGCTGGCCCCGGTGGCATGGGCGGTCTGGGTGCCGGTCGGCCGGGGCGACCTGGGCTGGCTGACGCTGTGCGCCTTCTTCGCCACCGGCGGGCACTACGCCATGACGCTGGCCTTCCGCGCCGCGCCGCTGGCGGTGACGCAACCCGTCAGCTTCGTGCAACTGATCTGGGCCACGGCGCTGGGGGTGCTGGTCTTCGGCGAGCCCCTGGACATCTTCGTCATCCTCGGCGGCGGGATGATCATCGCGGCGATCAGTTTCATCACCTGGCGCGAGACGGTGCTGGCGCGGCGCGCCCGCGCGTTATCCCCGCGCCCGTGATTTGGGCAGACCCGCCCGCTTTCGCCCACCGGATCGCCAATGGTCCATGCCGCACTGCCGTAATGGCGCCGCTTCACATTGTTTCAACCGGCGCAGTCCATTGCAGTCGAAACGAAACAGGAGGCGGCAGCATGACCCTTGAAGGGTTGATCTTCGGCGGTATCGGAACCCTCAGCGAATGTGCGGAGGTGGATCGGAAGGCCTGGAACGCGGCCTTCCGCGCCCATGGGGTCGGGTGGGACTGGTCGTGGGATGTCTATGCCGAACTGATGCGCGCGGGCGGCGACCGGCAACTGGTGACGCAATACGCCGCCCATGCGGGCGACATGCCGCCGGTCCCGGCCGAGGTGCTGGACGCCACCCACCAGAATCTCTTCGCGTCGATGCTGGGCGATGACGTGCCGCTGCGGCCGGGCGTGGGGCGGGTGCTGAACTGGGCGGCGCGGGCGGGGCTGGGCCTTGGCTTCGTCAGCCGCGCCGGGGCCGCGCCGGTCCGGGCGCTGTTGCAGGCCACCGCGCGGCCGCGCGCGGGCATCGCCTTCGACGTCGCCGTGATGCGCGAGGACGTGACCCATCTTGCCCCCCATCCGCAGGCGATGGAGGCCGCGCTGCGGGCCTTGAACGTGGGGCGCGCGCGGGTGGTGGTGGTGGCCGACACGCCCGCCACCGCCCATGCGGCGCAATCGGCGGGGCTGCCCGTGCTGGCCTTTCCGGGCCTGCTGGCCGCGTCGGAGCCCGAGGATTTCGGCCAGTTGCCCTCGGTCCCGGTCCTGACGCCCGAAGCCGTCATCGGCGCGTGGAGCCGCTGGCTCGATACCGCCGCGGAATAGAGGCCGGGGGCCGCCGCCGGCAGCGGGGGGCCGGGGCAGAGGGCAGGGGCAGAGGGCAGGGACCGGGGCAGCGGCCGGGGCAGGGACCGGGGCAGCGGCAGGGGCAGCGGCCGGGGCAGCGGCCGGGGCAGCGGCAGGGTCGCGCGCTCAGGCCGTCTCCGCCTCGGCCCCGCCCTCCAGATGGGTCTGGAACCGCTCGAAGAACTGGTCCGCCATCTTGGTGGCGAAACTGTCCACAAGGCGCGAGCCCAATTGCGCGATCTTGCCGCCGACCTTGGCCTGCACGTCGTAGAACAGCTCGGTGCCGCCCTCGGGGTGATCGGCCAGGCGCACCTGCGCGGCCCCCTTGGCGAAGCCCGCGACGCCGCCCTTGCCCTCGCCCGAGATGGTGTAGCTTTCGCCCGGCACCACGTCCGACAGGGTGACCGCGCCCTTGAAGGTGGCCTTCACCGGGCCGACCTTCTGTTTCACCGTGGCCTCGAACCCGTCTTCGGGCGAGCCGGTCAATTCCTCGCAGCCGGGGATGCAGGCGCGCAAGATGTCGGCGTCGTTCAGCGCGGACCAGACAGACATGCGGTCTGCGGCGATGTGGCGGCTGGATTGCAGTTCCATGGGGTGTCCTCCCGGGTGTCCGGCCTCAGACGTAGCGGGCGGCGCCCCTTGCCGTCAACGCTCCACCTCGTAGGGCAAGGTCCCGCGCCGGTTGGGGTCCACTTTCAGGCGGCGTTCCAGGGGCGGCACCGCGCGCTGGTGGCACTTGGGCCGCTCGCAGATCCGGCACGAAATGCCGATGGGCTGAAACGCCGCGTCGTGGTCCAGATCGAGCCCATCGGCATAGACCAGCGCGCCCGCGTGTTTCACCTCGCAGCCCAAGGAGATCGCGAAGCGCCGCGTCGGCCGCCCCCAGGCGCCCCCCGATTTCGACACGTCGCGGGCCAGGATGATGTAGCGCGCCCCGTCCGGGGTTTCCGCCAGTTGCCTCAGGAAGCGGCCCGGCGTCTCGAAGGCCTGGTGCACGTTCCACAACGGACAGGCCCCGCCGAAGCGCGCGAATTGCAACCGCGTGGCGGAATGGCGCTTGGTCACGGTGCCCGCCTGATCGACGCGGGCGAAAAAGAACGGCACCCCCTTGGCACCGGGCCGCTGCAACGTGGACAGCCGATGCGCGATCTGCTCGATCGACGCGCCGAAGGCGATCGCCATCCGCTCCAGATCGTGGCGGGTGTCCTGCGCGGCCCCGGCGAAGCGCGTGTAGGGCATCAGCACCGCGCCCGCGAAGTAGTTCGCCATCCCGATCCGCGCGATTTCCCGCGCGGTGTCGGATTGGAACCGGGCCAGATCCAGCGTCGCCTCGATCAGCTTTTCCTGCCCCAGCAGCGCGTATTGGTGCAGCAACTGGAACCGCTGCGTTTCGGGGGCCGCCCGCGGTGACAGGGTCAGCACCTTCTTGGCCGGATCATAGCTGCGGACGCCGTCCCCGGCGGCATGGCGCAGGGTGATCCCCATATCGGCCAGCACGGCCGCCGTGTGGGCCGCCAGATCGCCGGACGCGAGGCTCTTGGGGGCGCGCCCGGCGAAGCGTTCGGCGGCGCGGTCCACGGCGTCGATGTAATTGTCGGTGTAGTGGAAGAAATCGCGCACCTCTTCCCACGGGCTGGCGGTGGCCGGGCTTTGATGTCCCAATGCCTCGTCCAGCGAGGCGAGGCGTTCATGGGTCTGGCGATAGGCGCGGTGCAGTTCCAGGAACGCGCGCGCCAGCGTCGGCGCGTTGGAGGCGGCCAGCCGCAGATCGGCCAGCGCGGGGGCGGTTTCCGCGAAGATCGGATCGGCCAGCGCCTCGCGCATGTCCGATACCAGCCGGTCGGTGTCCGAGGCCGACAATTCCGTCACGTCCACCCCGAAATCCTGCGCCAGCCCCATCAGGACGGCGGTGGAAAGCGGCCGGTTGTTGTTCTCCATCTGGTTGAGATAGGGCAGCGAGATGCCGAGCTTGGCGGCGAAATCCTTCTGCGTCAGCCCAAGGCGGGTGCGCAGCGCGCGCAGCTTCGCACCGACATAGAGTTTCTGGGTGGCCATGGCCCCTCCGACATTTGCAACGGAAGGTTAGCGGCTTTGCAACGCGCCGCGCAAGGTCCGCCTCAGCCGGTCAGCTGCCGCTGGCGCCGTATGGTGTAGAGGATCGACACCACGCTCGCCACCGAGGTCACCAGCATCAGGTAGATCAGCGGATAGGCCCCGTTGTCGCCCCATGCCAGCAGCGCGCCCGCGACGGCCGACAGCGCCGCGCCGCCGCCCAGCATGATCGCGCCGCCCAGCCCCGATGCCGTGCCCGCCAGATGCGGGCGCACCGACAACATCCCCGAGGTCGCGTTGGGCAGCACCATGCCGTTGCCGAAGCCCACGAAGCTCATGAAGCCGAAGAAGACCAGCGGCGTCGCCAGTCCGGCCAGGAAGAAGACCAGCGACAGGCTGAGCCCGACCATCGTCGCGACCGCCCCCCACAGGATCATGGGGTTGATGCCGAAGCGGGTGGAATACCGCCCCGAAACCCCGTTGCCGAAGAAATATCCCAGCGCGGGCGCGCCGAAATACAAGCCCACCTCGGAGGCAGACATCCCGAACACCTCCGAGCCGACATAGGGCGCGCCGCCGAGATACGAGAAGAACGCCCCCGAGGCGAAGCTCGCCGTCAGGGCGTAGCCCCAGAACCGCCGCGAGGCCAGCAGGTCGGGATATTGGCGGAACTGTTCCATCAGGCTGGCCGACTGCACGCGCGCCGTTTCGCCCAGATCGGTCCAGACCAGCCACAGGATCAGCAGGCCAAGCGCCAGCAGCAGCCAGAAATTCGCCTGCCAGCCGAAGGTTTCATCCAGGATGCCGCCGATCAGCGGGCCGACCATCGGCACCACCGCCATGCCCATGGTGACATAGCCGATCTTGGACGCGGCCTCGGTGGCGTCATGCATGTCGCGCACCACCGCGCGGCCCAGCACCAGCCCCGCCACCACCACCGCCTGTGTCATGCGAAACAGCAAGAACACCTCGATCGTGGTGGCCATCAGGCAGCCCAGCGTCGCCAGCAGGAAGATCGTGACCGAACCCAGCAGCACCGGCCTGCGCCCGAACCGGTCCGAAATCGGGCCGATCAGGACCTGAAGCACCGCGTTCACCCCGAGATAGAGGCTCACGGAAAGCTGCATCAGCGTGTAGTCGGTCGCGAAATAGGTCGTCATCGCGGGCAGCGACGGCAGGAAGATGTTCATCGCCAGCGCGCCAAGACCCGTCATGGCGATCAGCGTGAAGATGTGCGGCGGGCTGGACCGGTCTAGGAACCGGACGTCGGGAAAAGCGCTCATGGGGGGATGTCCTAATCCCGGGCGGCAGTGGCGTCCAGTGGCCCCGCGCGGTCAGGCCCATGGCTCGAACACGAAGGCGTGCCCGGGCGCGGTCCGGATGGGCGCGGTCCGGATGGGCGGGGTCGGCAGGGGGGGCGCGCCGACAGGGGGCGGGGTCGGCAGTGTTGCAGGGTCGACAGGGGGGGCAGGGTCGGCGCAACCTTGTCCGGTGCGACGGGACCGACCGGGAATTTGCAACTTTGCCAAGCGTTGAATCGAGTTGCAAACAGATTTGCAAATATTCCAGAAGCCGCTGGCCAGCCGCCCGACAACACCCTAATTTGCGCCAAACGGACCGGGGGGAGGGCGCGATGAAGGACATTCTGGCTCAGCTTGAGGGCCGCCGCGCCGAGGCGCGCCTTGGCGGCGGCGAGGCCCGCATCGCGGCGCAGCACGCCAAGGGCAAGCTGACGGCGCGCGAACGCATCGACCTGCTGCTCGACGAGGGCAGCTTCGAGGAATACGACATGTTCGTCGCCCATCGCGCGACCGAATTCGGCATGGCCGCCAACCGCCCGCCCGGCGACGGCGTGGTGACCGGCTGGGGCACCGTGAACGGCCGCCAGGTCTATGTCTTCAGCCAGGATTTCACCGTGCTGGGCGGCTCCGTCTCGGAAACCCACGGGCGCAAGATCTGCAAGATCATGGACATGGCGATGCAGAACGGCGCGCCCGTGATCGGCATCAACGATTCGGGCGGCGCGCGCATCCAGGAAGGGGTGGACAGCCTTGCCGCCTATGGCGAGGTGTTCCAGCGCAATATCGAAGCCTCGGGCGTGATCCCGCAGATCAGCCTCATCATGGGGCCCTGCGCGGGGGGGGCCGTCTATTCGCCCGCCATGACCGACTTCATCTTCATGGTGAAGGAC